>MVZH01000079.1 GCA_002068325.1 Lentisphaerae bacterium ADurb.BinA184
CGACGTCACCGGCCGCGGCTTCCCGCCGGATCTGGTGCACTATCGGCTGGAGGGCGACGCCGAGCGCGCGGCCGCGGTGCGGCTGGTTGACGCGGGCCGGGCGGTTGTGCCGTCGCAGGTGCGGCTGGGTGACGACGGCCGGCCGGAGCTGTGGCTGGTCACTTCGCTGCCGGCCAATGGCACGGTCAGCCTGGCGGTGCGGTCCGACGCTTCGGTGGCACAGCCCCAGACCCCGGTGGCCGTCACCGCGGGGACCGACGGCAGTGAACTCACAAATGGCGTCTTCACCGTGCGGTGCCCGGCGGCCGGAGAGACCCATTTCGACCCGCCCGTGCCGGCCTCGCAGTTGCCGGCCCCGATCCGGGGCTTTCGCCACGGGGCCGGCGGCTGGCGCGGCGGCGGCCGCGTCCTGAGCCCGCGCCCGGTCAGTTCGTTCAAGGTTGAGGTGACGGCCCGTGGGCCGGTCTTTGCCGAAGTGCGCTGCGCGGTGGCGTTCGCGGGCGGCGGTTGGTACCGGGCGAGCGTGCGCGTCGCCGACCGGCTCCCGTTCGCCGAGGTGCGCGAGGAGTACGACGCCGGCGACCTCGACGGCGGCGACTTCTGGGAGCTGGACCTGACCCGCGGCTGGGCGCCGGACATGATGGAGGTGGCCAGCGCCACCAGCGGAACCGGCTTCGAAAAGAGCAAAATCGAACCCCTCGCAAAACTGGGGCCGACGCCCGACCCGATCCAGGCCGCCTGGACGATCACCCCCGACAGCGCCTGGTATGATCCGCGCACCCATCTGGGCTTCTTCGTCGAGGCGGAGAGCCAGGCGTCGCCCGAGGCCTATGCCGTCGCCGGCTTCGTGCCGCTGCACAAGGGCGACTGGCGGCGGACCAACGCGATCGAAATCCACACCGCCACTCCCGGACAGGTCTGCCTGCGCCTGCCCATGAGCGTCCGCCACGCCTCCTGGCTGCGGGAGGTCGCCTCGGAGAACTCGCCGTTCTCCTGCCACGAACACGAGCCGGGACTGCCGGTCACCTATGGCCGCCGGGTGTGGGCGCTGGTGCTGGCCCACCCCGACGTCGCGGGCCTCAACCCCACGGTCAAGAACCAGTTCCAGGGAGGCGTGCCGCGCGGGCCGCTGGCCAGGGTCCGGTCCCTGTATGGCATCGTGGGGCTGGACCGTTACAAGGACTACATCCTCGAATGGCCGGACACCGGGGCTGGCTATCCGCGCGTCTTCCTGCGGCCGGAACAGATCCCCGCTCTGCGGCAGAACCTCGACAAGTCCCCGCTGGCGGCGGCGCTGCGACGGGACTCGTGGCTGGCCAGCGGCGACGAGACCGTCGCCACGGCCGCCCTGGAACGGACGATGCGGACGCTCGAGTGGCACGCGCAGTACATGCTGGGCACGCCGACGGTCGGGCATCACGCCATGAGTGGCGCCTACCTGAAGGCGGCCATGGCCGACGATGTGCTGGCGTGGCCGGCGCTGCCGGCGTCCGAGCGCGCCGCCCTGCGCGCGCGGCTGGCTCTCATCACGTACCTCTACGGGGAGGGCGATGTCATCACCTACGCCAACGGTTGTCACACCGGGCCGCCCAACATGGGGCTGGCCGTGTCGGGCGCGGCGGGGACCTACCTGGCCCTGCTGCCCGATCATCCGATGTTCGAGCGCTGGCGCACCCACCTGGCCGCCTACGCCGACTACAAGATGGGCGCCAACCTCGCCCCCGGCGGGGGATGGTTCGAATACGGCGGCGCCTATCACATGCACGGCTTCGCCCGGCTGAGCAACGGCGTCGTCGGCCTGGCCGCCGCCGAGGCCCCCGGCCGCGAACGCCTCCTCGACGGCATCGCGTTGGACTGGTCCTACTACCTGAATCTGCTGACCCCCTTCGACACCCGTTGGGGCGCGCGCATGGTGCCGGGGCTGGCCAACAGCATGCCCAGCTTCAGCGGCCACTTCATGGAGGCGTCGGGCGCCCTCAGCGAAACGATGCCCGAGCTGGCCGCCCACCTGCGCTGGGCCTGGTTGGCCAACGGAAGCGGCAACCACGACATCAATCCGGCGCTCGAACGGCCGTGGATCGAGCCGAAGGAGCCCGCCCTGGCCAGCCAGATCTACCCCGGGGTCGGCGTCATCTTCCGCGCCCACCAGGGGCCGCGTGAGACCTTCATGTTCCTGCGCGCCGGCTACAACTGGAGTCATTGGACCGAGGATCAGGGCCACTTCATGCTGATGAGCGACGGCGCCGTGCTCATGCCCTTCCAGAGCTATCAGTACGGGCGAAGCTCCAGCCCCGAGTTCGATGTCTGCAACCTGCTGCGCTTCGGCCATCCCGCCAACCGTTACCCGCACAGCTGGCCCGACAGCAACGTCCTCGCCCACGCCTTCGGGCCGACGGCCGACTACGCCTGGGTCTCGACCGGGTTCCCGGACTGGTACATAGACCCCGGCACCAACCCCGATTTCGCGCCGCCGGCCGACGCCCCGGTCGGCAAGGGGCAGCTGCGGCCGCTGGCGGAGGGCGTCGCGCAGCAGCCAGGCCCTTTCGCCTGGAACCGCCAGGTCGTCTTCCTCAAGCGCCTCGCCGACAAGGGGGCCGACACCTTCGTCTTCCGCGATGCCGCCACCGGCCCCGGCCGCCTGGCCGCCTGGATGAACTTCAACCTTCTCGGCAGGCAGGCGGACGTGACAGTGACGGGGGATCGCATCGCGGTCGCCACCGAGTGGCCGGTGACCTTGAACCTCGCCTTCCCCGGCGAGAAGGGGCTGACGCCCGACTTCTACGAACAGACCTTCAACATCGCCTGCTGGGGCGGCGGCCCCGGCGTGCGCCCGTTTACCGACGGCAAACCCACCTCACGCAACTGGGTCATGCAGGACGGCAAGCCGTTCACGGAAACGCCGAAGGCGGGCACCGGGGTCTTCGAACAGCACGTCGTGCTCCGCCTCCCGCGCACGGCCGGGCAGGACAGCCTGTGGGCGTTGTGGCCGGGCCGCGCCGACACCCCGCCGCCGGCCCTTGCGCGCCTGGCCGACGGCGTGCTGAAGATCACCACCGCCGAGGAGACCAGCTACGTCTTCCTTGACGCCGCCGGGGGCGGGTTCGCCGGGGAGGACGTGGTCTTTGCGGGGTCCGCAGGCGTGGTGCGCATCCGCGACGGGCGGGTCAGGCTGGCGTTGCTCGGCGCACCGGGCCGCGTCGGGTACAAGGGCCACATCATCGAGGGCGGCATTCCGTTCGAACAGACCGTGTCCCTGTCCGGTCTCGAGGCCGGGGTTCATGCTGCGCCGTCAGCCGCCGGCCTGACCTATGAAGCGCTTGATGTCGAGTCTGCCGAGGTTGTCCCCGGCCTCCGCAAGGCCGTCCAGGGCGACGTCACCGAGTACGTGATCACCGGGGCGTCGCCGGTCCGTTTTGCCGGCGACGGCGTGGAGGTCGAGGCGGCGGGCGGCGCGCTGGTGGTGTCGCCGGCGGGCGTGCGCTTCGTAGCCCCGGACCGCGGCTACGTGCGGCTGTCCGCCGGAGCCGTCGGCGTGCGGGGGACGGGGCCGTTCGACCTGGTCTTCACCGACACCGGCATCGAGGGGACGGTTGACGGCGACACGCGCACGCTGGTCTGCACGTGGCCGGCCGGCATCGTGCGGCCCATGTACCGCATGGACGGGGTTCGCTGGTACGCAGGATTCGCGGACAACGCCTGCATTTCGAAGGGGGCCGCGGCCCCGCAGTTCAGCCTGGCCCTTGGGGTCACGGCCGGGAGGCACCGCGTCGAGGTCTCGGAGTGGGGCTATCCCGTCCCGCCGCCGGTTCCCGCCGTCCACACGCTTTCCCTCGGGACGCCTTGAGCGGGCAACGAGGCGAGGTGTGCAGGCGGCAGGCGGTCGCCATCTCGCACGGCCGGGCGTCGCGCGGGCGGGTGGCGGGGGGAGCGCCGCGGCGCAGGCCGCGTCACACAACCTCAACAGTGTGAAGCGGTAGCGGGATGGCAACGGTGAGCATCGTCAGGCCTGCCGGCGCCCCCACATCAAGGCCAGGCATGGATACCGGCAGCCCCCTCGCCCCGGACTTGCACTCGCGGAATCCCAGACTACCCTTCCCCGGCGACCGCCCAGAACCGTCGCCAGCTGTCTGCAGAGGCGCTTGCGGGGGTTTTGCTGGTCGCCCTGCAGCCAACAGGGGGGGAGTCTTCTACCGTGCCCCCCCCGCAAGGAGGTTGGATGAGCGCCTTTGACGACAAGCCCGCCCGGCAGTCGCTGCCAGCCCCCGAGTTGCTGACCACGGTCAGCCAGCCGGGGCTGGAGATCTTCCAGGTCACCACCAATCCGCGCCTCAGCGCCAACGTGTTCTACAACCATGCCCAGGCCATCGAACCGACCTCCCGGTTCGTGCTGATCAACCGCCAGGACGGCGGCGCGGCGCGGTTGACGCTGGTGGATCTCGACGACGGCTTCGAGCTGACCGACGTAAACGCCGCCGGCGAAGCCGGCGTCTCCGGCAGCCACGCCGGGGCCGCCTTCGCCCCCGACGGCAGCGCCGTCTTTTACAGCCTCCTGCGCGACCGCTCGTTCGTGATCCGACGCTGGGACCTGGCCCGCCGCCGGGCCGAGGACGCCCTCGCCGTGGATCTTGCCCGGCCGGAGTTCGGCGGGCGGAAGCTGTTCGCCGGGCGCTGGCTGAGCTTCTCCCACGACGGCAGGCGCCTCGCCAGCGCGGCGTTGCTGGAGGGCAAGGACAAGTACTACAGCGTGGCCGTCTTGACCTTCGACATGGCCTCCATGCGTCTCCACACCTCCTTCGAGACCGGGCCCCGCAACTGGAACAACAAGAGCCAGTATGCCCCGGCGCCAGGCCCCAGGGGCGAATACCTCATCTCGGTGTCGGACAGTTACAGCCAGGCCTGGCTCGACGAGCGGGGCCAGTGGCACTGCGAGTCGGTCGGCGACGAGGCCGAACCCGGCGGCAGCACGTACCTGGTGGACGAGCAGGGAACGGTGCGCTACGCCTACGGCGTCGGCCGCGACCGCCCGCGCCAGAACATCAGCCACGACGCCTGGTTCGGGAAGTCCATCGAGAAAGTCTTCCACTGCGACGCCTTCGACACCGCCGACCATTGGCGCGGAGTGATCCTGCACAGCCGGCCGGTGCCCGCCGACGACCGCACCCGCCACCTCGGCCGCCACATCGCCGGCGCCAACCAGCTCGACCTGACGCGGCACCTGACGCGCCCGGAGGTCTGGCACCTGTGCGTGGACGCCGAGGCCCGCCACATGGTCTGCGACACACACGGCCTGGGCTACGGCAACGGCCCCGAGGACTACCGCAGCGTCTCCCGCTACATCTACGCGGCGACGATCCACCACGACAGTGACGGGCCGTACGCTGTCCCCCGGCTGGTGCTGACCGCCCACAGCAGTTGGCAACCCTACGGGGCCGAGGCGCTGCCGTTCCTGACGCCCAACCGCAAGTGGATCCTCTTTGCCAGCGACTACCCGGGCGTCCAAGGCTACGGCGGCGCGTGGCACACCCCACAGGTGTTCGCGGTGAGGAACTTCCAGTTCCCGGAATGAGGCGCGGCCGCGGCGGCCGGCGCGGTCACTGGAGTCCGAAGTTGAGCTGGAGGGGCCGGGTGGCCCAGCCGCTTCGGACAAAGACGTGGTACATCTCGGCCCGCCCGTCGCTCCAGCCGACGCTGCCGTCAATCCAGCGGTCGTACCAGCCGGGTTCGCCGGCGTTGCCATAGCCGCCGAGGTGGCGGTGCAGGGTGAGGCGCTCCCCGACGTTCTCGGGGTAGGGCCGCCAGCGGATGTCGTAGAAGAGCGGCGCGGCGTAGGGCAGGCGGATGCTTCGGCCGCGGCGCGTGACGTAGTTGTCGCCGCCCCAGGGGTTGAGGACGTCGAAGGCGTAGGTGGCGGCGCGGATGGTGTCGGTTCCGGGGCCGATGTAGGTGAACGGCGGGGTTTCGCGGCATTCGTCGAAGGTGTCGTAGCCGTTGCTGCTGCAGTGGATGAACTGCCACCAGCCGGTGATCGGGGGCGGGCGCGCGCAGCCCAGAACCCTCGGCGTGTCGGCGTAGCCGCCCTCGCGCAGCCAGCGCCGCCAGAAGGGGATGTACCCCTCGGCGCCGACCCAGTGCGGGGCGAAGCGCCCGGTCTCGCCGCTGGGCAGGGCGACGTCCACCGCGGTCAGGCCGTTCCAGGGGAAGTCGTCATAGTCGTTGGCGTAGACCGAGGCGGCGAGCACGGTCTGCCGCTGGTTCGACAGGCAACGCACGTCCACCGCGCGGGCGCGGGCGTCGCGCAGGGCGGGCAGCAGCAGGGCGGCGAGGATCGCGATGATGGCGATGACGACCAGCAGCTCGATGAGCGTAAACCCGTCCCGTCGCCTGACGGGCCGGCCACCGGCCCGCCCCGGCGCGCCACCCGGACGGGGGCGTGCGGGAGATGGCCTGGCGGTCGGGAGACTCATGGGACGCATGTCTCGTTGCGGCGGTCTTCGACGGATTGCCGCCAGGCGATGTCCTGCAGGAAGGCGGCGTCCTCGGCGGGAAGCCCGCAGGCATCGAGGCCGGCCGGCGGGCAGTCCGTGAGCGCCGCGTAGAGGACGCAGGCATTCAGGTAGTAGCCCAGCAGGTTGGGGTGGGCGCGGTCGGCGTGGTGCAGGTCGAGCGCGGGGCGTTGCTCCCAGGCCTTGAGCCAGGCCGCACCGCAGCCGGCGACGCGGCCGCCGCAGGCGCGGGCCATGGCCAGCGAGTCCTGGTGCATGGGGCCTGAGGCGAGGCGGGCCGCCGCCGTCTCGCCGGTGGCAAAGAACAGGATGCGGGCGCCGGCCTTGCCGGCCGCCTCGGAGAAGCGGCGCGCGTACTCGCGGAAGGCGGCGGAGTTGCCGCCGTAGCTGTAGATCAGCTCGTTGCAGACCACCCAGTCCCAGCCGCCGGCGGCCAGCTTCGCGGCCGGCCGGCCGTCGCGCCACAGCGCTTCGAGGCTGGCCCCGCCGACCGTCACCGCATCGGTCTCGATCCGCGCCACCCCGTCCGGCGCCGAGCGGGACAGCCGCGCCACGATCTCGGGCACGTCGCAGGCCCAGCGGACTTGACTGTTGCCGAGGAACAGCACGCGCAGGGGAGCGCGGGCGCCCTCCCGTCCAGCCAAGCCCCCGCCCAGCGGCGCGGCCCGTGCCGCCGCCTCGGCATACTCACGGAAGAGCCGGACGTAGACGCGGTAGTCTTCGAGGGAGACGCCGGGCGGCGTCTGGTGATCCACGGACGGGATGTAGCCGCCCGAGCGCATCGCCGGCAGCAGCCGCTCGAACTCGGCCCGCATGGCGGCCTCGCCTTTGTTCATGACCATCTTGTCGTACCCGCCCAGCATGAGGAAGCGCGGATGGCGGCGGCGGATCGCATTGATGTCCACCCCCGCCTGGCGTTCGAGCGGGTAGACGCCCTCGATGCCGGCATCGAGCAGCCACGGGATCATCTGCGTGATGTCGCCGTCGCTGTCCACCAGAACCTTCACCCCGTGCTCGTGGATGCGCGGGATGACCTGGCGATAGTACGGCAGCAGGAACTCGTCGAACAGGGTTCGTGACAGCATCGGGCCGTTGTTGTAGGACATGTCCTCGGCGAAGCCGATCATGTCCGGCTTGAACACGGGCAGCAGCGCATCGAGTGCGCGGAGGTGGAAGGCGGCGAGGTCGCGGTTGATGCGGTGCATGAGCGCGGGCTGGTCGTAGAAGGCGAAGAGGTGATTCTCGATGCCCAGCAGTGTGCGCGGGAACCAGAAGAAGCCGTCCAGCCAGAGCCGGACGATCACCTCGCCGCGCTCGTGCCGCGGCCCCAGTTCGCGGGCGCGTTGGACGAGGTCGGCGACGGCGGCCTCGGGATAGAGGTGCGGGAGGACCGCCTCGTAGCCCGCGGTGTCCGCGGCCACCGGGGCCCCGTGCGAGGCCGGCGCCGGGCAGCCGGGGCCGCGCGGGGAAGGCCCGATGCAGATCATGACATCGAGCCCGAAGTGCCGCAGCTGCTCCTCCCACGTCAGCTCCGCCGGGAGTCCCTCGCCCTTCCAGCGTTCGATGGTCTGATCCCACCATGCCGCCCACTCGATCAGGGGCAGCCGCTCGCCCGGAGGCTGGAAGTTCAGCACCCTGAGGAACCGTTCACGAGGGGTCATGATGTCTCTCCAACCGGGCGGAGCGGCCGCGCCCGGACACCTTCGCGGGCGGCGTGAACCCGCCCGGTCAGCGTTTCGCCGCCTGGCTGGCCGGGGTCACGCTGCTGCTCGCCGGCAGGGCGAAGGGCGTGAGCGGGTCGAGGCCAATGCCGAGAGCAAAGAGAGTGCCCACGGCCTCGTTCAACCCGTCGGTGTCGTTGGCGATGCAGGCGATGACCTCGACGTCGTGCCCGAGCGTCATCAGGTTCCAGGCGACCATGCCGCGGCCGCGGCCGGGGAAGTCCGCCGTCGGCTTGTAGGGCAGGACCTTGGCGTCGAGGAGGCGCTTGATGAGTGGGTTGTCCTGGGGGTTGCCGAGGAGGACGGTGGGCTGGGGCAGGTTGTAGCCGGCCAGCACCGGGTTCTTGCGGGCGTTGGCATCGAGGTCGCCGGCGGTCGCGGTGCCGCACCAGGTCTTGGCCTCCTCGTCGGTGAGGGGGCGCGGCTGGCTGGCCTGATCGAGGGGCACGAGGGTGGCGGTGACGTTGTACGGCTTGACGAGCTCGGCCAGCCGCTGGGCGGCGGCCTGGCTGTCGGGCGTCGTTCCGGCGACGATGCCGATCTGCCGATGGTTGCGGAAGAACGTGTAGACGTTGGCCTTGTCCGCCTCGAAATAGATGGCGCGGCGCACGGCCCCGGCCAGCGCGCCGCACTGGGGGGACGGGCGGTAGGCGACAGTGGCGGAACCCGTCTTGCCGGTGAGCAGTTCCTTGACGCTCACCGTCCAGTTGCCGGCGGCGTCGTTGGCGGCCAGCGGCAGGGTGAGCGCGCAGACGCCGTTGTCGGTGGCGCGGTAGAGACTGTAGCGCACGACGCCCAGCGGGTCGGTGACGGTGACTTCGAGGGGGGCGGCGCCGGCGAGCAGCCGGTTTTGCGTATCGACGAGGGTTGCGGCCAGTTCGAGGCGGATCGGCGGTTCGCCCTCGCGCGTGAAGTCCTGGTTGATCACCGGCGTTCCCACCTGGACGCCGCCGACGGGGCGGGCGGGACGGGCGAACATCAGCATCTGGCCGGGGCCGAACTCAACCGTCGCCACCTGGCTCTGGCCTTGTTTCTGGAAGGCGACCGGCGCACCCACCGCCACCTCGTGGATCGGGCGGCCGTCGTCGGGCAGGCCGAGTGTCGCCTTGGCCGCGGCCGGCACCCCGTAGCCGTGCGCCGCGATGCTGTACCCAGGCTCCGGCGTGAAGTTGACGGCGAAGATGTACTCGATCTCGCCCCGCACCTGGCGGCCCGCGCAGACGGTCTCGACGTTGCTCGCAAAGGCCGGCCGCACGCCCTTGGCCGGCAGGGCCGTCTTCAGCGCCTTGGCCAGCGGCGCGGCGTATTCCATCACCGCGCGGAACGAGTTCGTCTTCGCCGTCGCCTCCTGCCGTTTCTCCTTCGGCTCGGCCGGCACCGCCTTCAGTTCCTCCTGCGCCTTCTTCCAAAGCGCTTCCGGCATGACGTCCAGCCCGGTGGCGCCGGCGACCTTGACCTTGCAGTCGGCCGTCACCAGCACCGCACCGCCCTGCTGCGCAAAGGCTTCGAGCGCGGCGACCACGGCGGGATCGAGATAGACCAGCCCGGTCAGCAGGACCGCCTTGTGCCCGGCCGCCAGCGTGCCGTCGAGAATGTCTTCATCGAGCACGACGCTGACCGGGTACTGCGTCAGCCGCGTCGCCAGGTAGGCCATGGCCAGGGCGCCCGGCTGCGTGCTGCCGCCATGCTGATACTCGATGTTCGACTTCGAGTAGAGGATGGCCAGGTCCTGCCGCGTGTACTGCGGCTTGGCAAAGATCGTCCCCAGGCGGGCGAACAGCCGGTTGCTGGCCGTGATGCCCGGCGCCGCCTCGCTCTTCGCATTCAGCCCCGGCGGGGTCGCCAGGCCCTGGACGCCGGTGATGAACGACAGGTTGTGCTCGCCGCTGAACGCCGCCGGCGTCATCGCGTACCACTCCGGCAGGTACCACGTCGGCTTGTCAAGCTGCCGCGGCAACGCGAACTCCAGGAAGAACGACGGGTTGAAGTTGCGCAGCCAGAAGTCGTTGTAGCCGCCGTGGCCGCTGACCACCGGCATGCTGCGGACCACGTTGAAGTAGTAGCCGTCGTGGTAGGCGGTCCAGCCGTACTGGCTCTGGGTGACCGCGAGGTAGCCGGGCTTGAGCCGTTCGAGGGCGTGGCGGCTGGCCTTCCAGAAGGCGTCCATGAGGCCGAGCTTGAACTCGCAGACCTGGCGCCACTGGGCCAGGCCCTCCGGCGTGGTGGTGTCCACCTTGTCGAACCACGGCATCTCCTCGCCGAAGACGCGCTGGAAGGCGGCGCGCTGGAAGGCGATGTCGTGCGCGGTCCACAGGGGCTTGCCGTCCTCGCCCTTCAGGTAGGGGTGGTTCAACCAGGTCAGGCCGGGCTCGTCGTGCAGGTGGGCGCCGATGGCGTTGGGCATTGTGCGGAAGCTGAAGGCCCGGTCGAGGCCGCGCTGGATGGCGCCGATGTAGACATTGGGGTCGGACCAGTCGTTGCTGGTCTTGCAGTCGTGCTGGTGGCAGCCGCCCATCACGCAGGATCCCATCACGTCCTGGCCGCTGGCGATGGACTCCTCGCCGGTCTCGCCCCAGGCCAGGTTGAAGCCCATGCCGTCGTCGCCCTCGGCCGCCATCTGGTCGTTGCGCGACCCGCCCCAGTGGATGAGCTTGTACGTGCTTCGGCGCACGTGGGGATAGACGTCGAAGTCGGCCCGCGCCGTGGCCCCGTCGCAGGCGACCTCCACGGTGTAGGCGCCCGGCCGCAGCAGCCAGCCGTTGAGGCGCAGGTGCTCGACCGCCTGCGCGCCGCCGTCGGCCGCCGCCACCGCCCGCGCCGGGAAGACAAAGCCCATCGCGCTGCCGTCAGTGCCCGTCACCTTCAGGCCGAGCGTTCCCGCGGCCAGCGCCTCGCCGGTGCTGGCACGCACCACCGCCAGGTCAATGAACTCGTTGGTCTGATAGGCCCCCCGGCCCAACGGCAAGTCCAGCCGCAGGGTGACCTCCGCATGCACCGCCCCGGCCCAGGCCAGCACCAGTCCTGCCGCAACCAGCATCCGCGTCTTCATGAGCACACCCTGTCCTTTCCGTTGGAGGCTTTGCCGAGGGCCTCGATGGCCGCGACCGTGTCCACAACCCGGTTCAAGTTCTGGCGTCCGTGACGGGGCGCCGACAGCCGGCAGGGGGCCCCGAAAAGGTAAACCGCGCCGGCGCCGATGCACCGGCGCCACCCGGGGTCGCCCGGCCGCGCGTCACCGAAACATGATAAAATACACCGCGCCGCACATGCACAGCGCCGCCCAAAGGTAGTTCAGGCGGACGGGCTCGTGCATGTAGAAGAACGAGAAAGGCACAAACACGGCCAAGGTGATGACTTCCTGGAGCATTTTCAGCTGCGGCAGCGTCAGCGCGGTGTGGCCGATGCGGTTGGCGGGAACCTGCAGGAGATACTCGAACAGCGCGATCCCCCAGCTGATCACGGCCGCCACCAGCCACGGTTTGGCGCCCAGGTGCTTGAGATGGCCGTACCACGCCACCGTCATGAACAGGTTCGAACAGACCAACAGCAACACGGCCTGGGCAATCGGAGACATGGGCAGCCCTCAAGCACGCACGGGTACGGGAATTCCTCATAATATAGCCGTCGCCCGAAATTGCCCAGCCGCGCCCGGCCGCCAGTCGAGGTCGTGCGTCGTTCCTGCCCCACGACCCACGGGTGCCTTCGTTCTTCGCACCACCGGCGGAGACCGCCGGCTCCACGACCCACGCCCCACAGTGCCTTCGTGCTTCGTTGCCGGAATCACCGATCACCGGTCACCGGTCACCGATCACCGGTTCCCGGCACCACCGGCGGAGACCGCCGGCTCCAGGTTCCGCGGCGTTGGGGGGTGGGAGCCGAGGACATGCCCCCCCGTGACCTCGTGACGCCGTGCCCCCGTGACGCCGTGCCCCACGATCCACGAGCCACGACCTACGACCTTCGGGGCCTTCGTGCCTCGTTGCCGGAATCACCGATCACCGATCACCGATCACCGGTTCCCGGCACCACCGGCGGAGACCGCCGGCTCCGCCCTCCCTTGCCAGCACGCCCGCGTGGCGTATAGTTCCGCCCTGACGTGAAGCGGACGCCCCAGCGAGCATCGCCATGACGCATCCACTGGCAGGAAAACCCGTTCCACCCGAGTTGCGCCCCGACATCGAGGCCGTGGTCGCCGCCTATTACGCAGTCAAGCCCGACCCCGGCGACCGCCGGCAGACGGTCCACTTCGGCACCTCGGGGCACCGCGGCGTCTCGCGGGACGGCACCTTCAACGAAGCCCATGTCCTGGCCATCACGCAGGCGCTCTGCCAACTCCGCAAGTCGCGCGGGATCGGCGGCCCGCTCTACCTGGGCCGGGACACGCACGCGCTGTCCGCGCCCGCCGAGCAGACGGCCTTGGAGGTCCTGGTCGCCAACGGAGTCGAGGTGCGGGTGGCGGCCGGCGGCGCCTGCACGCCCACGCCGGCGGTCTCCCACGCCATCCTCGCCCACAACCGGCGGCACGGCGGCACCGCCGCGCAGGCCGACGGCATCGTCGTCACCCCCAGCCACAACCCGCCCGGCGACGGCGGCATCAAGTACAACCCGCCGCACGGCGGCCCGGCCGACACCGACATCACCGCCGCCATCGCCCGGCGCGCCAACCACATCCTCACCCACGGCGGACGGGAGGTCAAACGCACCGCGGTCGGCCCGGCCCGCCGCGGCCACGGCCTCGTGCCCTTCGACTTCGTCACCCCCTACGTTGCGGACCTCGCAACCGTGGTGGACCTGGCGGCCATCCGCGCCGCCGGCCTGCACATCGGGGTGGACGCCCTCGGCGGGGCCAGCCTGGCCTGCTGGCCCGCCATCGCCGACCGCTACGGCCTGAACCTGGACCTCCACCACGCCTCCCCCGATCCAGCCTTCGCCTTCATGCCCGCCGACCATGACGGCCAGATCCGCATGGACTGCTCGTCCCCCTACGCCATGGCCGGACTCACCGACCACCGCGACCGCTACGACATCGCATTCGGCAATGACCCCGACGCCGACCGCCACGGCATCGTCACGCGGGACGGCGGGCTGCTGACCCCGAACCTCTACCTCGCGGTGGCCATCGCCTACCTGTT
The DNA here is from genome assembly GCA_002068325.1 of Lentisphaerae bacterium ADurb.BinA184. Lineage (GTDB taxonomy): Bacteria > Verrucomicrobiota > Lentisphaeria > Oligosphaerales > MVZH01 > MVZH01. Next base: position 13,357 of record MVZH01000079.1, read on the forward strand.
CCGCACCCGCCCCGCCTGGGGCCCTCAACTCCAGGTCGGGAAGACCGTGGTAAGCAGCTCGCTCATCGACCGCGCCGCGGCGGAGCTGGGCCGCGCCGTCTTTGAAGTGCCCGTCGGCTTCAAGTGGTTCGTCGAGGGACTGGCGGGGGGGACGCTGGGTTTCGGCGGCGAAGAGAGCGCCGGGGCCTCTTTCCTCCGCTTGGACGGAACCGTATGGACGACCGAGAAGGACGGCATCCTCCTCGCCCTCCTGGCCGCCGAAATCCTGGCCCGGACGGGGCGCGACCCCTGGCAGCACAGCGAAGACCTCCGCGCGCGGCTTGGCGACGTTCATTACGAGCGCATCGATCAACCCCTGCCCGCCGAGGACCGCCTCGCCCTCGCCCGGCTGGGGCCGCGCCACGTGCGCGCCACCGCCCTGGCCGGCGATCCCGTCACCGGCGTCCTCACCCGTGCGCCCGGCAACGGCGCCGAGATCGGCGGCGTCAAGGTGACCACCCAGGGGGGCTGGTTCGCCGCCCGCCCTTCGGGGACGGAGAATGTGTTCAAGCTGTACGTCGAGAGCTTCCGCGGCGCCGCGCACCTGGCCCGCGTCCGCGACGACGCCCGCCAGGCCGTCGCCGAGGCGATCGCCCTCTGCCGGGCCGAACCGCGGCAGCCGAACCCGCCCGCCGCCTGAACCACCGCCGTTGGCCCCTTTCATCAGGAGCGTACATGCAGGGCACACCCAACCTCACGAGCCTGAACCGCCTGGCGGCCGAGGCCGCGCGCGCCGGGGGGCAACGCCTGCGCGAGCTGTGGCGGGCCGGCCGTGTCCAGGTCAACGCCCGCACCGCGCACGATGTCAAGCTGCAGGCCGACTTGGAGTCCGAGGCGGCGATCCTCGACGTGCTCCGCCGGGGACGGCCAGGCGAGGCGATCCTGACCGAGGAGAGCGGGGTCAGCGGGGGTCGGGACGGCGACGGGCTGTGGATCATTGACCCGCTGGACGGGACGGTGAACTTCTCCCACCGGCATCCGCACTTTGCGGTCTCGGTGGCCTGGGCCTGGCGGGGCGAGCCGCGCGTCGGGGTGGTGTACGATCCGCTGCGCGACGAGCTGTTCGAGGCGCACCACGACGGCGGGGCGCGGTGCAACGGCGTGCCGGTCGGCGTGTCGGCGGTCGCCGGCCTCGCCGAGGGCATGGTCGTCGTCGGCTACGGCAAGGACAACCCCGGCGAACACGCGGGCGCGGCTCTCCGTGCGCTCGCCGGCCGCGTGCAGAAACTGCGCATCTCGGGGTCGGCCGCCCTTGACGTCTCCTACATCGCCTGCGGCCGGCTCGACGCCTACTGCGAACACTCCATCAGCGTGTGGGACGTGGCCGCGGCCGCGGTGATCCTCCGCGAAGCCGGCGGGGCGTGCCTGACCTGGGCCTGGCCCGAGCCGCTGCGGCGGCGATGCCTGGCCACCAACGGCCACCTCGAAACCGAACTGCTCAGTCTGCTTGGACTCGACCCGGCACAGTGCGCCGGCCGCTACGACCGCTAGCCGCCGCCGCACCGGCCGTGAGTCCCCAGGGAATCCCGACACCCCCACCCTCACCTTCCAGCTTTCATCCCTCATCCCTCTCTCTTGCGGAGCCCCCGCCATGCGCACCGTCCGTTTCGGCTTGATCGGTGGAGGCCTGATGGGCCGCGAGTTCGCCAGCGCGGCGGCGCGCTGGGCGCACCTGCTGGAATGCGACGTGCGCCCCGAGATCGTCGCGGTGTGCGACACCAACCCCGCCCTCCTGCCATGGTACCGGGCCAGCGTGCCCACCCTCCGGCAGACCACGGATGACTACCGCGCGCTGCTCGCCAACCCCGACGTCGAGGCGGTCTACGTCGCCCTCCCCCACCACCTGCACCGCGAGGTCTACTGCGCCGCCATCGCCGCCGGCAAACACCTCATGGGCGAGAAGCCCTTCGGCATCGACCGGGCGGCCAACGACGCCATCCTGGCCGCGGCCCGCCGACGGCCTGACGTGTTCGTGCGCTGCTCCTCGGAGTTCCCCTTCTATCCGGCCATGCAGCGGCTGTGCGGCCTGATCGAGGCCGGGGCGCCGGGCCGCATCATCGAAGTCAACGCCGGGTTCCTGCACTCCAGCGACCTCGATCCGGACAAGCCGATCAACTGGAAACGCATGATCGAGTTCAACGGCGAGTACGGGGTCCTCGGCGACCTCGGCATGCACGCCCTCCACGTGCCGTGCCGCGCCGGATGGAGCTTCCGCAACGTCCGCGCCGTCCTCTCGGACATCGTCAAGGAACGCCCCGACGGCAAGGGCGGCCGCGTTCCCTGCCGCACGTGGGACAACGCCGCCCTGCTATGCGAGATGACCGACCCGGCCAGCGGCGAGCCGTTCCCCCTGAGTCTGCGGCTGGAACGCATCTCGCCGGGCCAGCGCAACACCTGGTACTTCGAGATCCTCGGCACCCGCACCTCGGCGCGCTGGAGCAGCACCAACCCACGCCTGCTCGAAACCCTCCCGTACACCCCCGGCGGCGAACAGGCCTGGCAGCAACTCCAGACCGGCTACGAGCCGGCCTTCAAGACCATCACCGGCCCCATCTTCGAGTTCGGCTTCACCGACTCCATCCTGCAGATGTGGGCGGCCTTCCTCCATGAGCTGGCGCACGGCCGCCCGCCGCGGCGCTTCGCGGGATGCGTGACCCCCGACGAGGCCGCCGTCAGCCACCGCGTCTTCACCGCCGCCCTCGCCTCCCAACGCGAGGCCCGGACGGTCAGCCTCGAGGAGGCCCGCCCATGAGCCTGCTGGCCGGCGCCGCCACCGTTGACATCAGCCCGCCGCTCGGCGTTCAGCTGTTCGGGTACCCGCACGTGCACCGGCTGGCCACCGGTATCCATGACCCGCTGCTGGCCTCGGCCCTGGTGTTGCGGCAGGGCGACACCACCCAGGCCTGCCTCGCCCTCGACC
>MVZH01000080.1 GCA_002068325.1 Lentisphaerae bacterium ADurb.BinA184
GTCAAAGCCCGCCAAGCCTGTCGCGGCGCCGGAGAGGCCGGTCGCCGGCAAGCCCGCCGTGGTCGCCGACGCTCAGGATGGGGCCAAGCCGAAGCCCAAGCCCAAGGGCAAGATCCGCATCGACGAGGACACCCCCTTCTTCCTCGAGTGATCCGGCCGCCGCACGGCCTCCGCCCCCCCGCCGTGCGCCCTGCCCTCCGCCGTCCGCCCTCCGCCCTCCGCCGTCTGCCTTCCGCCGTCTGCTCTCTGTTCTTTGCTGTCCGCTCTCTGTTCTCCGTCCTCCGATCTCCGGCCTCTTCTATCTTCTATCTTCTATCTGCTATCTGCCATCTGCGCTCCGTCCCCCGCCCCGCCTCGGGCCCGACGCCAGGAATCTCTGCCGCCGGTACGATCCGACGTTGGCATCCTTCCGGCCAGGCAACAGGCCCTCAGCGCGGATCCGTGAGACCATTGCCGGCTGCGGGCGCCGACGGGGTGGTGCCGCGCGGATCCTGTGGGGTCTGGCGACCGGGTGGTACATAGAACCAGTAGCCGGCCCCAAGAGAAAAGCCGGTCGTCGGCAGGTAACCTTCCCAGCCCCACCCCCAGCCACAGATCCCGTCATGCTGGCCTGGGCCGAAGAGACTTGCCGCATCCAGCGGTTGCGCGGGGAAGGGCGGGGGGACGGCGGCGCCAATCAGGTTCCAGCCGGTCCGCAGCGCCACGAAGGTTCCGGCGACGGGCAGTCCGACCACCCGCACGACCGCCCCCTGGAGGTGAAGAACCCAGCACCCCCGCCGCGGGGTCAGCACCGTCACTCTCTCATAGTTGCCCTGCTCCGACCATCCCCACGCGTACGGCATGGCCAGTCCGGTCATTATCTCCGCCACCGGGCGGTCGGTGTGCACGGGCAGCGCGATCAGGTTCCAGCCGGGGTCGAGGATCAAGTCGAACCCGACCCCGCTGGTGAACACCGCCTCGCCTTCGGCGTACAGCCCGTCCGCGTCGGTGGCGCGGAAGAGCAGCGTCTCGCTGCCCACCCAGTCCGCGTCGCGGGGGCTGATTGTGGCGATGCGGGCGACGATGTCCACGGCGAGGTTCTGATCCCCGCTGACCGTCCAGACGATCGCGGCATCGCTGCCGTCGGGGTCGTTGACGCAGGCGTCCAGCTCGATGGGGGTGAAATCCGTCCCCCGTTCGACCGTCTGGCCAGGGATGGCGGAGAGTTCCGGTGCGCGGCCGCCGGTCAGGGTGTCCAGCGTGAACGGGCCGTACGTGTCCCACACGGTGAACGTTGCCGCGGGCCGGGCCGCCAGCGTGGCCGCAAAGGCCCACAACATCGCCGCGCGGTATGTTCTGTCTCTCATGGTGCTCTCACTGCGCCAGGGGCCTCAGGATCCGCCGCCCGTCTTGGGCCGCGGGGAGTGTCCACCGGGGGCCGGACGGGGCGGGACTGCCAGGTCAGGGTTCATCGTCGGCAATCAGCTTGACCTTCATCTGCTCCGAGTAGTGTTCGGGCCAGTCGGCGCCGGCGCTCCACGAAACGGTGCCCTCCTGCCACGCCGCGGCGCCGGTCACCGCGGTGTCGCCGGCGAGGGTGGCGACGGGCACCGCCCAGGTCGCGCCGTTGTCGGCGGAGGCCTGGAGGGTTACCGTCAGCGCATCGGCGTCCACATCGCGCCAGCGGAAATCAACATGCACGACCGTCGCCCTGCCGGCGCCGGCCTGCCGCAGGCCGGTGATCTCGACCTCGGGGGGGTGGTTGTCATTGTCGAGGATGGTGAGGGTTGCCTGGTTGGGCATCCCCAACCCGGCGCCGTCCGGGTTGCGCAGAAGGAGCCGAACCGTCTCGGGACCCTCGCGCGCGCCATCGTCGGCGACCGCCACCGCGAAGGAGGCGGTCAGGGTGCCCGCGGCCAGCTCCAGCTCCCCGGCTGCCTCGGTGTAGTCGTCGCCCGCGGTGGCGGAGCCGGCCGCCGTGGCGTACTCGACCGTGACCGGCACCGTCGCCGCCCGCGACAGGGTTACCGTCACCGTGCGCGCGCCGTCGCCTTCTTCCACGGCCAGCCCTTCCTCGGTGAACCGCACGAGCACGCCGTCCTCGGCCGCCGCCGCAAAGTCGTCCTTCACCTGGTAGTAGGCGGCCTTCGGCAACCGGGCCCCGCCCTCGAGCCGTACCGCGCCGAAGTACTCCTCGTTGGCAAAGGCGTCCGGGAACGCGCAGGGATTCCACTCGGTGTAGAACCCTCCCTTGTCCTGCTGGGCGGCGGGCAGAACCTTGAACCATTCATCGTTCCATTCGAAAAAGGTTCCGCCAAGGCAGACCTTGGACGAGTCCCGGGCGGAGAGCTCGCCGCGCAGATCCTGCCATAGGGAGTGGTTCCAGGCGGCCTGTTCGGGTTCGTCGAGACAGCCATCGATCGGGTTCGGGTAATAGACGGTCGTGTGCAAGGAGTCCACGCCGAACTCGGAGAGCAGAAGGGGCTTGGACGTGATGGACGCCCAGTCCCCGAACAGGTTGCCGAAGTTGTCGCCGCGGTAGAGGTTCGCCCCCCAGGCGTCCACCGACGGGCAGACGGTGTTGACGATCTCCTGCGTGGACAGCCAGCCGGAGGCCGGCCGCAGCGGCTGCCGCCCGACGATCTCGATCTCGCCCATGATGGACAGGACCGGATGGAGCGTGTCCAAGCCCTTCACCCGTTGCGCCGCCGTCTCGGTGGCCTCGGCCGCGGCCCGCAGCTTCGCCACACTGGGCGCCCCGTGGTCGCCGAAGTGGTCATGGTAGTAGTTGATCGTCCACTCGTTCCCGATGGCCCAGGCCAGGACGGCGGGGTGGTTTCTGTAGGCGGCGACCACGGCCTGGAGGTTGTCCAGGTCGTAGTGTCCATCGTTGTCCACCGTCACAATCGCCATCACGCCGTTCTGGTACAGGCTGTCGAGCACGGCGGTGTAGTCGGCCGGGGCCAGGCCGAAATCAAGGAAGGTGTAGACCGTGTTCACGCCGATGCCCCGCATCATCCCCAAGTCGTAGGCGTGCCACTCTTGGAAAGCCGCCCGGCGCGACGCCGCGGTCCCCGCCGTCGCCACGCTTGCCGGGGACCAGGCAAAGCCTTTCACCTCCCATGGCCGCGGCAAGTCCAGCTCGCCGGAGGGCAGCCGCCTCTCGACGACGAGCTGGGTGCCGGCCAGGTGGACGCGCGAGGGCTGGGCAGGCACCGGCGAGGGCGTGGTGAGCCGCACCGGCACATCCACCGGGCTGCCCCCGGCGGCGCTGACCGTCAGGCTGCCCTCATATTCCGCGGCCGCTGCCAGCCCAGTGCGGTCCACGGTGACGGTGATGTAGGCCGCCTCCCCCGGCGCCAGGGCGGCGTCCGTCGGCGCGACTCCGGTGATCCACGCCTGGCCACCGGGCGCGACCGTGCAGTCGAGGACGCTGCCCCCCGTGTTCACAACCCTCATCACCATCGCCGCGTTGGTGGCCCCGAAGCTCAGGAACGCCGGAGAGACCGCCATGGACGGGGGTGACGAGGCCTCCTCAAGGACGCAATCGTCCACGTTGACGATGCTCTGCCCCGAGGCGCCCTGCGGCTTCTGCAGGCACAGGATGAAGCGCACATATGCCGTCCCTGCCGGCGCCGCCTCGCTGGTCACTTCGAGGGCTTGCCAAACCGCGGACGCCGCCGTATAGGCCGGGCTGTCGGCGTGCGTGATCTCCGCGTGACTGCTGTTCCGGAAGGAGATCCGGACGAACGCGGCGGCACCCGGCTGCCAGGCGAAGCCGGCCGGGGTGCACACGAAGGCCGTCCCCTTGTACAGCTTCCCCATGGCCGCGGCCACATCGTCATGGTAGGGCCGGGACAGGTAGTCGCCGCCGCTGACGCCCGTGTAGACATGCGCGGAGTAGGGCGGGCTGTGTGAGTGTGCGCCGTCGAGGACGGTTCCGCCTTCGCCGACCCAGTCCGCGTTCCACCAGCCGGAGTTCGGGAAGCCGCCGGGGTTGCTCGAAGCGTCAAAGCCGGGATCCCCGAGCAGGTTGGCGCCCCGGCAGAGGCCCGACAGCGCGAGCAGCACGACGCCGGCGGCCCACCACCCCCTGAAGGCCCCGGCCCGTCCCCGGACGAGCATTCCCCTTGGTCGCCTCATGATCATCAGACACCCCTCGGCGGCTCCCTGACGGCGCGGCGACAGACCGGACCCTTGAACCGTCGGGGGACGCCGCGCCCCTCAACGGCTCGCGCCTGGCATCAATGCTCTTCACTCAAGAGAGACAAGGGTAAAGACGATGGCAAAGACTATGGGGAGGTCCTTTGTCTCCACCTTGATCTCTACCCTAGTCTCCGGCCCTAAATGAAGCGCATTGGGCCTAGCATAGCACCTCCCCTGCGCCCGGCAAGTCACCGCATCTGCCCCTCCGTCTTTCTGGCCGTTCATCCGACCTCGCGTTGCCCCCTCGAGCGACACCCCACGTCCTTCATGCTCCGCGCTCTGTGCTCCCCGCTCTTCTATCTGCTATTTGCTATCTGCCATGTGCTGTCTGCCCCCGCCTCGGGCGCGGCCGTCACCTCCCGGAAGTTGGCCTCGACTTGGGCGGCGAGTTCCTCCTCGGGTGTGCCGCGCAGCTCGGCCAGTGTACCGAGCACCTCGGCCACGTGCCAGGGCAGGCTGAGTTCGCCGCGGTGCCCCCACGGCGGCAGGTCGGGCGCATCGGTCTCGGTAAGAAGACGGTCGGACGGCACGTAGCGGGCCGCCTCGCGGAGGCGCCGCGAGTGCGGGTAGGTCACCGGGCCGCAGAAGGAAAGATGGAGGCCGCAGTCAAGCGCCTGCCGCGCCACCTCGATCGTTGCGCTGAAGTGGTGGCAGACTCCGCGCAGGGGCGTCAGCCGGAGCCGGCGCACGGTCTCGAAAAACTCCGGCCAGGCCTTGCGGTTGTGCAGGATCACGGCCAGGCCGAGCTCGCGGGCCAGCCGCAGCTGCTCCTCGAACACCTCGCGCTGGCGCGCCTCGCTGCCGCGCCCGTCATAGAAGTCCAGCCCGATCTCGCCGACCGCCCGGATCCCGGGGCAGGCCCGCACCGCGGCCCGCAGCCGGCCCGCGCACCCGGCATCCCACTGCTCGGGGAAAAACGGATGCACCCCGAGCGCCCCGAAGACCCCCTCGTGACGGGACAGTGCCGCGATCGTGTCCCACTCCGACGCGCGGGCGGCCGCGGCGAGGACTCCCGCCACGCCATGCCGGCGCGACTCGGCCAGGACCTCCGCCAGGCGCGTCGTCAGCCGCCCGTCGGCCAGATGGGCATGAATGTCGTAGTAGCGCAAAGGGCGAGTCCCGGGTCTCGGTGTGCAACACTCGGCGTCCGGGGACCAGCCTCCCCGGGCGGCGGATCGCGTGTCAGACGCGTCAAGAATGACGCGCCACGGTGTCAGGTTCCCAGTCTGTGGTTCCAGGGCTGTGCCACCACGGCCTTGCCCCGAGGGGCAGCCAACGGCGAGTCCCAGCGTCGTCAGCCGAGTGCGTGAAAACGCGGCCGTTTTCGCGCATTCCGGCGTGGGCAGGCTAATGTAACCCCCTCCCGCCGTGCGGCGCCACTCGTCCGGTGTACCGGCCGGCGAATCGAGGCCCGGGGCCACTCCGACCGCGACGGACGGCCTGTTCCCGGGGCCGAGGAACCGACGAGACGCCGATGAGCCACGACCCCGCCTCAGCCAGCCAGTCCGACCCACGAGGCGAAGAGCGACTCGCCGCCTGGGCCGTCCGCAATTCGCAGTCGCGCGGACGCCGCGTGCCGGAACCCGCCCATGGCTTCCGGCAGGATTTCCAGCGCGACCGCGACCGCGTCATCCACTCGCGCGCCTTCCGCCGGCTGGACGGCAAGACGCAGGTCTTCCTCAGTGGCGCCGGCGACCACTTCCGCACCCGACTCACCCACACCATCGAGGTCGCCACCCTCGCCCGCACCCTGGCCCGGCGCCTGCGTGCCAACGAGGATCTGGCCGAGGCCATCGCCCTCGCGCACGACCTCGGCCACACCCCCTTCGGGCACATGGGCGAGAATGCCCTCAACGATCTTCTGGCCGCCGAGGGTGGAGGCTTCGACCACAACGAGCAGTCGCTCCGCGTCGTTGATGTCCTCGAAAAGAAATACCCGTGGGTGGACGGGCTGAACCTGACCTGGGAGGTGCGTTCCGGCCTGGTCAAGAACCGTGCCGGCCGTACCTGCCGTCTGGACGGCGAGGCCCTGCCGCCGCAACCCTCCGTCGAGGCCCAGATCGCCGACCTCGCCGACGACCTGGCCTACTACACGCACGACCTTGACGACGCGCTCGAAGGCCGCCTGATCGGCGAGGCCGACCTCGCCCCCGTCCGTCTCTGGCAACTGGCCGACGAGATGGCCCGCCGCGCCGGCAGCCAGCCGCCCGCCGAGTCCCACCGCGCCTTCGTCGTGCGCTGCCTGATCGATACCCTCGTCGCCGACGTCATCGAGTCCTCCCAGGCCCGCCTCGCCGCGGCCGCCCCCGCCAACTCCGACGGCGCCCAGCACCTGGCCGCCCCCGTCATCGCCTACACCCCCGAGTTCCGGCCCCTGTGCCAGGAACTGCACGACTTCCTGTGCGACCGCGTCTACCGGCACCCCGACCTCAACCAGGTCCGCACCCGCGTCACCCGCGTCATGAACGATCTCTTCGCCTTCTTCCGTGCCCACCCCGAGCACCTCGGCCTCGGCGCCCGCCGCCGGGTCGGCAGCCAGGGCATCACCCGCGCCGCCGCCGACTACCTCGCCGGCATGACCGACGCCTTCGCCCTCGCCGCCCACGCCCGCCTCATCCACTGACCGGCGCCTGCCCGCGACCGACTTGCCGCGGCGGGGATCGGGGACTATAGTACAGGTTCGGTCATCCAATCCGCCACCGTGCCCACTGCAACGAAAGGGCCTGCTCAATGAAACGCACCTTTCAGCCTTCCCGGACCCGGCGTCAGCGTCGTCTGGGCTTCCGCGCGCGGATGGCCACGCGCGGCGGCCGCGCTGTCATCCGCCGTCGGCGCCAAAAGGGCCGTGCCCGGTTGACCGAATAGATGCGCGGGGGTTTGCGGACTCCGCAACGGCCCAGCCTGCCGGCGGCGACGCGGTCTGCCGCCGGGGCGGCGCGGCCACGGTTGTCGGGCGTGGGCCGGGGTGTACGGCGAGGGCGCCGATGAGCCGGAGCCGGTTGTTCACGCGCGAGACCCGGTTGCGCCGGCGCTCGGACTTTGAGTATGTCCGGGCGTGCGGTCGCAGCCAGGCCGGGCGGTATTGCGTTGTGCAGGTCGCGCCGCCGCGCGTGGGCGGGCGGCGGATGGCGGTGGTGGTTTCACGCCGGTTCAGCCTGCGCGCGGTGCAACGGAACCGGGCGCGGCGTCTGTTGCGGGAAAGCTACCGGCTGCTCCTGCCCGAGCTGAGCGACTGTTGGATGGTTCTGCGTCCGCGGGCCCCGATCCGGCGCTGCACGATGCCCACCGTCATGCGGGAGGTTCGCGAACTCGGGCGTCGCCTGGGGGTGGTCCGCCCGACGGCGGAGACCGGCCAGACGTGTTGAGACAAGACGGGCGATGCGCGCGCGGCGCCTGCCGCGGCGCGGCACGCCGAGTGTGATTGTGGAGACAGACATGCGGCCGCTGGGCACGATTGGCATCCGCCTCGGTCTGGGGGGGCTGTGGCTGTACCGCCGTTTCGTCTCGCCCCTGAAGCCGGCCTGCTGCCGGTTCCACCCAACCTGTTCGGCCTATGCCCGCGAGGCCATCCTGAAGTTCGGGCTGATACGGGGCAGTGGGCTGGCGGCCTGGCGGCTGTTGCGCTGCCATCCTCTCTACCGCGGCGACCTGTATGACCCAGTGCCCGAGCGCCGCGGCGGCGGCCTGGCGGAGACGCCGACCCAGCCATGAACAAGCGCACCGTTCTCATCCTGGGCCTCTGCTTTGTGCTGTTCATGCTGTGGTACCCGCTCATGGGTTGGCTGGGCTGGCTGCCCCCCGCCAAGCGGCCCGCCCAGGCGCCCGCCGTGGCGCCGCAGACCCCCGAACAGCCGGCCGTGCCGCTTCCGCCGCCCGCCGAGGGCGTGCCCGCCGTCGGCCCGGCCCCCGCCCCCGACTCCTGGCCGGCGGCTGAACGTGCCCTGCCGCCCGCGCACACCGCCGGCCTGGGCGGCGCGGGGCAGACGCGGTTCACCGTGGACACGGTCAACGGCGGCGTGACCGGGGTCGAGCTGTCCCGTTTCATCCGCTACGACAAGGCCGGCGCGGTCTCGCTCGGCGACTACCGCTTCCCGTTCTGCTCGCTCGAACTGCCGGCGGCCCTGGCCCCGACCGCCGGCGTCGAGGCGACAGGGGGGGCGGAGGCCGATGTCGGCGGCCCCGACGGGGTCGTCGTGAGCCGGGCATTCGCCGATGGGCAGGGCGAAGTGCGCGAGAGCTGGCGGCTCGACCCGGCGGAACCCTATGGCCTGGTCTACGAAATCCGTCTCTCCAACTCGGGCGACCGGCCGTTGCGGCTGGATGGCCTGCAGGTGGTCTGCGGCGGGCTGACCTCCGAGCGTGTCGGCAAGGATCCCAAGCTGGCGCGCATCGGCGCGGTTGACCTGGGGTTCGAGGTGGCGCGCGACTGGAAGGAGCGGCCGCTCTCGCTGAATGTCCGCCGGATCGGCAAGCTCAGCGGCGGCGGCACGACTTGGCGGGCCGCCGCGCCGGTCGCCTGGGTGGCGGTTCACAACAAGTACTTCCTGATGTATCTGACGCCCGAAAAGGAGGAGGGCGTGTTCGCGGGGGTGGATGTCGGGGTGAGCAAGGTGGGCGGCGAGGGCGACGTCCCGGCTGAGTGGCTGCATGGCCGTTGCCGGCTGGCGCCGGTCGAAGTGGCGCCGGGGGTGCCGACCGTGCTGCGGTTCCGCGGCTTTGTCGGCCCCAAGGAGCACCGGCGCCTGCGCACCCTCGGCCCGAACGTGGATGCCGTGATGGGGCTGGACCTGTTCCTCTTCCCCGGCTGGCGCACGGGCTGGATGGGCGCCATCTCGAAGGCCATCCTCTACTCCCTGACCTGGCTGGCCGAGCACTTCGGCGGCGCCTGGCGGTACGGCTACGCCATCATCGTCGTCACCATCGTCATCAAACTGCTCTTCTGGCCGCTCACCCACAGCAGCACCGTCTCGATGCGCCGGATGCAGAAGCTGCAGCCGCTCGTCCAGGAGATCAAGGCGAAGTACAAGGATGACCCGGCGACCATGAACCGCAAGGTCTGGGAGCTGCACCGCGAGCACAAGGCCAACCCGCTCGGCGGCTGCCTCCCGATCCTGCTGCAAATCCCGATCTTCTTCGCGCTCTTCAACACCCTGCGCGGCGCGATCGAGCTGCGCCAGGCCAGCTTCCTGTGGGTCTCCGACCTCTCGGTGCCGGACACGATTTTCAGCCTGGCCGGCCTGCCCATCCGTCCGCTGGCCATCCTCATGGGCGGCACCATGGTCCTGCAGCAGCACCTATCCCCAGGCGGCGGCGACCCGACGCAGAAGCGGATGATGATGTTCATGTCGGTCTTCTTCCTGTTCATGTTCTACGGCATGCCGGCCGGCCTGAACCTGTACTGGAGCGTCAACCAGATCCTGACGATTGGGCAGACGCTGTTCACCCAGTACCTGGAGAAACGTTCCGAACAGCGCCAGTCGAATGCGGGCAAGGCGGAACCCGAGTCGCGTCCGGCCCGGCGGTGAAGCCCCGCCGATTGCGCCGCCGGCCGTCGTCGGGGCCTGCCGCCGTCAACAGCAAGGAGTGGTGTCCATGCGCCTGTCAGCCGAAGAGATGGGTGGGTATGCGTGCCGGACGCTGGCCGGGATGATCAGCCGCCTCGGAGTCGAGGGAACGGTCGAGGTGGCCGGGACACCGCAGGGGCTCCGTCTCAAGATCACCGCCGCCGACCCCGCCCGGCTGATCGGCCGCCGCGGGCGCATCCTCGACAACCTCGAGTACCTGCTTGGCCGCGCCCTCGCCTACAAGTCCGAGAACCCGCCGCGCGTGCGCCTCGAACTCGACGGCTACGAGCGCAAGGCCGAGCCGCGGCGCGAACGGGACGAAGGCCCCGGCGAGCCCGCCGAGGGCAACCCCGTGGAGCAAGCGGTCGGCGAACCCGGCGGCGACAGGGGGTACGACCGCGGTGAGCGTGGTGAGCGTGGCGGGCGTGGAGGCCGTGGCCGGCGCGGCCGCGGCGGCGAACCCGGCGGCGAGCGCCGCGGGGGACGGCCCGGCGAACGCGGTGGCGACCCCCGGTTGCGCCAGCTCGCCCTCGACGCGGCCAAGGAAGTCAAGCGCTGGGGCGAGGCCAAGACCCTCGGCCCCTACCCCCTGCCGGACCGGCGCACGATCCACCTCACCCTCAAGGACGACCCCGAGATCGAGGCCCAGAGCGGCGAGGAACTGCCCGACGGACGCAAGAGCATCACTATCCGCCTGCGCGACAAGACGAACCCCGCCGCCGCGCCGACCGGCGAAACCGCGCCGGGCAACGACGAGTGAGCCGGCCGGCAGGCTGATACGCAAGGTGCCTGCCGAGGCGGCGGACGAGACCTGTCGGCGCTGTGTGCAGCCAGGTGCCTGCCTGTGCCCCGTGCCTGCGCCGCGGCGCGGCCGGCAGGCGGCGGCCGTCCCCCCGGTGCGGCGGATCGTGCCCCTTGTCGGCGCCGATGGCGGCCCGTGCTCCGTCCCGGCCACTGGATGGGAGGAGGAGTCTGCAGAACTCCCGCGGACGACAACTTCCTCGTGCGATGGAGGGCGGACCTCTGTGTCCGCCAGGTCAGACCCAAAGACCCGGTCTGCCGCAACGGAACCCGGACGACACGGAGGTCGTCCCTCCAGCCCGACAGACAGCAGTCCCTCTCGAGGCCGGTGGATGCGCGGGATCCGTCCCGCCCACCTATGCCAGGGTTCTGCAAGCGCCTCTGGGGTGTGACCCGGACGGTGCCTGCCTGCGCCAAGCCAACGGCGCGGCAGGCAGGCAGAGGCCATCCCTCCAGCCCCGCGGACGGCAGTCGCTGTCCAGGCCGATGGCGGCCCGTGCTCCGTCGCGACCAGGGGATGGAAGGGTTCTGCACGAGCCTCGCGCGCGCGACCTCGCCCCCGCCGTCGCGCGGGTACTCGCTTCGGCGCGGCAGGTCGGCGCCCCCACAGTCTCAGGGACTTGAGGAGCATGCAACATGGCGATCCTCCCCCAACCCCCATGGGATGCGCTCTACGAGGCCGCCCGCGAGATCGTGGCGCTCTCGCCCTGGTGGTCGTTCGGCGATGGGGTTTTCATCGGGATGACTGTCCCCGGCGAGGCCGAGACTTGGTACCTGGATGTCAGCGGCTGCGATGAGTGTGAGTTCGTGGTGGCGCTTTGCCCGGGCGACGCGGCGGCGCGCGCACTGATCCACGCCTGGAAAGCCGGCAGCGACAGCCCCTCTCGCTTCGTGGAATCGCCGCATTACCAGGTCGAGTGTGCCGTCGCAGGGGGGATCTGCCCCAAAGACAAGGACTGGCTGAGGCGCCATGGCCTGTGGGCCAGCGGTCGACCGGACCGCCAAACGCTCGTCTGCCGCGCCGCGGTGTGGCGACGGCGATGTCGGCTCCAGACGGCCCTGCGCCTTCTGACATGGGTCTGCGAACAGGAGGAGTTTCTCCCTGGCACTGAGGGGAATTGGCAAATGCTCGTGGCCACGTCGTTCAACGACGCGGGCGTGCCACTCTGGGAGTTGCGAGCGATCGCCCCGCAGGTGCCCGTGCCGGTCGGCCAGGCGGACGCCGCCGCCATGGCCACGGTGCAGAACCTCCCCCGCAAGGACGTGACGGTCAGCCTGTCCATTCGCCGCGCCCTCCGCCCCACGATGGTTGACTCGAATCAGGCGACCGAACGCCTCGGCTACCTCGGCGTCCTGACCGCCCGCGGAGAGGGCCTACGCGACCCGGTCGTATCGGTTGCGCTGGACGATCCGTACTCCCAACCGCTCGACCGCCAGCTCCCCCCCAAGCTCTGCGACCTGCTCGCGGGCAAACTGGGCTGTCTTCCGGCCACAGTGCAGGTCGCCCCCGAGTCGCTGCTCTGCCTGCTGCAACCCACGCTCGACGGCCTGGGCATCACGGGCGAGTACTCGATGGACGTCTACGACAGGCTTGGCGAAGACCCGGACTCCAGGGAGGCAGTGAGCGCTTTTGACTATTGGCGTGATTCCGAGGGGGACGAGCAGTTCAAACGCGACCTGGCCGAGCACTCCGACAAGGTGCAGGCCCTGTTGGCGCGGCACCACGGCCTCATCGCCGCCGTGCCCGCCCTAACCGGGGACGACAAGGGGCAGGACGGCCTCCGCCAGCTGCTCAGGCGCCTGCTGATGGCGCTTCCCTTCGACGACGGCCCCGCCACTTTCGCCGCCGTGACAGAAGACGACCTCAGGAAGGCCCTGATCGAGGAGGTGGCCGCCGAGTGGGTTGGCCCCCCCGCACGCCTCGCCCGGCTACCGGCCGGGCTGGCCGAGTTCCTCGAAGCCGTCCGCGCGGCGGGCGGGCTTCCCGCCGACTCAGGCCTGGCCGAGACGGCCCGCCGCCTTGACGCGGAGTTCGCCAGGAGGCTTGCTGACCCCGACCTTTGGGGCGACGAAAAGCGCGCGGTCTACGAGGCGGTCGCCAACGGCACGCTGTCCTGGAATGACGAGGCCGGCATCGAAGACTTCCTCGAACAATATCGCACGGACGAAGCAGGGCGCCTGGCCGACGCCGACTACGGCGATGAGGACGACGCCGACGATGGCGAGGAGTGGGACGGCGAGAATCCGTACGACGAGGATGACGGCGAGGACTGGGAAGAGGACTTTGACGACGAGGCAGACGACGGGGACGCGGACGACGACGAAGGTGACAACGACGGGGACGGCCTCCCCGAAGAGGATGCCGGCGACCTTGGGGCAGGGGGCCTGGCCACGGGGCGCGGTGCCCCGGACGCGCCGTTGGCCCCCTACCGTCGCGGCGATCCGAGGATCGGCCGCAACGACCCGTGCCCGTGCGGCAGCGGCAAGAAATACAAGAAATGCTGCGGCCGCGGGTGACGTCCGGCTGGGGGCGACGCCCCGGCGCGGGCGGCCACCGGGCGGGGGGGGGGCGAGTGAGGGGACGGCCGCCGCGGCAGGTTCCGATCCCGTCGGACGGCCTGACGGTGGGGCGCGACGCCGCCTGCGGCGTGTGCCTCGACCATCCGAAGGTCTCCCGGTCGCACGGCGTGGTCACGGGCTGCGGGGCGGGCTGGCTTTACACCGACCGCGACTCGCGCAACGGCAGCTGGATCAGCAACCGGCCGGTCAGCCAGAGGCCGCTGTGCACGGGGGATGTCATCACCGTCGGCGACAGCCTGCTGATCTTCCTCCGCCTGGAAGAGCCCGCCGGGACTGGCGCCGCCGGGCACCCGTAGATCCCCGCCTCGCGCCCGGCGCCCGGCCCGCCCGTCCGGCGGTTGCATTTGGCCGGGCGTGCGGATATGTTCCCGGATTGTCACCGCGGCGGGCGTCGCCGGCCGGCGCCCGGCGGTCAGCCGAGGCGGCCGGCCCGTGCACAGGAGACGATGGCACCGTGAGCAATCCCCATCTTGACAAGTTCATGGCCAGCTTCCCCTTTGTCGGGCTGACCTTTGACGACGTTTCGCTGGTGACCCAGTACGCGGATTTTCTGCCGCACGAGTCTGACATCACGTCGCGGTTCAGCCGGAACGTGCCGCTCAACATCCCGTTCGTGAGCGCGGCGATGGACACGGTCACGCAGAGCCGCATGGCGATTGCCCTGGCGCTGATGGGCGGGATCGGGGTGGTGCACAAGAACCAGGATGCGGACAAACAGGCCGAGGAGGTCCTGCGCGTCAAGCATTACCTGAACGGACTGATTGCCGACCCCGTGGTCTTCCGCAAGGGCATGAAGGTCTCCGACGTCCTGGCGATCAAGGCGAAGAGCAACTACCAGTTCTCCGGCTTCCCGATCGTTGACGAGCGTGACCGGCTGGTGGGCATCCTGACCGCGCGCGACGTGAAGTTCCTGACCTCGCACGACGTGCTGGTCGAGGAGGTGATGACCACCGAGCTGGTCGTGGGCAAGCTGGGCACGACGACCGCCGAGGCGCTCGATGTCATGCGCCGGCATCGGGTCGGGAAGCTGCCGATCGTGGACGAGCGCGGGCGGCTGGCCGGGTTGTACAGCTTCCAGGACGTGAAGAGCATCACCGAGAACAGCGACCAAGGGTTCAACCGCGACGCCAAGCATCAGTTGCGGGTGGCGGCGGCGGTTGGGGTGGACGATGCCGAGCGGGTGGATGCGGTGGTGCGGGCCGAGGTGGACGCAGTGGTGGTGGACACGGCGCACGGGCATTCCAAGGGGGTGATTGAGGAGGTGCGCCGGATCAAGCGGCTTTACGGGGTGGATGTGGTGGCGGGGAACGTGGCGACGGGCGAGGCGGCGTTGGCGCTGGTCAAGGCCGGCGCCGACGCCATCAAGGTGGGCATCGGGCCGGGATCAATCTGCACGACGCGGGTGGTGGCGGGGGTTGCGGCCGGGGCGGACTGCGTGATGATGGGCTCGGTCCTGGCCGGCACCGACGACAGCCCCGGCGAGCGGATTCTCCACCAGGGGCGCACCTACGTGACTTATCGCGGCATGGGCAGCATGGATGCGATGAAGGCGGCCGCCGGCGCCCGCGAGCGCTACAGCCAGGGGCACATCACGGATCCCGACGAGCTGGTTCCCCAAGGCATTGAGGGGCTGGTTCCGTACCGCGGCCGGGTGACCGACGTGCTCCACCAGTACGTCGGCGGCCTGCGTTTCGCCCTCGGCTACTGCGGCACCCGCACCGTGCGCGAGCTGCAGGAGCGCGGGCAGTTCGTGCGGGTGACCTCCGCCGGCCTGCAGGAGGCCCACCCGCACGGCGTCAAGGTGATCAAGGACGCGCCCAACTACCCGACCCGGTAAGCCCCGGACCCCGGCCGGCGGCGCGCTGGCCACAGGACAATGCTCGTCACTCAGGAGAGACAACGGTAAAGACGATGGCAAGGACGATGGGGAAGTCCCTTATCTTTGCCATTGGAGGTGCCTTCGGAACCCCCGGGACGGCAACTGCCTCGTACGATGGAGGGCGGACCTCCGTGTCCGCCAGGTCATACGCGAAGGTCGGGTGTGCGGCGGACGAACCCGGACGACACGGAGGTCGTCCCTCCAGCCCGGCGCACAGCAATCCTTGTCCAGGCCGATGGACGCCGGGGCTTTGCCGCAGCCACTCACACCTGGGTTCCGCAAGCAGCTCATTGTCTCTGCCGCAATCTCCGGCCTTACGTGACGAGCCTTGGGCCTTAAGAGGTACTGCCGATGCTGTTCATCTACATCGTGGCCGGCGTCCTTCTCCTCGTCCTGCTGGTTGTCGCCGTGGTTGCGCTCTCCTTCCTGAATCTGTGGTTGCAGGCGCGCGCCTCGGGGGTGAAGGTGACGTTGCTCGGCATGGTTGCGATGCGGTTGCGCCAGGTTGACCCGCCGCTGGTGGTCAACGCCATGATCGCCATGGCCAAGGGCGGGCTGACCGTGTGCCAGGACGAGCTCGAGGCGCACCTGTTGGCCGGCGGCGACCTCGAAGGGGTCTCCGAGGCGGCGATCCAGGCGGCGAAGGCGGGGCTGGATATTGACTTCCGCCGGCTGGCCGCCATTGATTTGGCCGGACGCAATGTGCGCGAGGCGGTGCGCACCTGCGTCAGCCCGAAGGTCCTCACCTGCCCGGCCCCGCGCAACGGCGCCGACCGCCTGTTCGCGGTGTGCCGTGACGGCATCCAGTTGCGTGTCCTCGTGCGGGTGACCGTGCGTACGCGGATCGAGCGGGTGGTCGGCGGGGCCGGTGAGGAGACCATCATCGCGCGGGTCGGCGAGGGGATTGTGGCCGCCATCGGCCGGGCGGACTCGCACAAGGACATCCTCGCCGCCCCCGACAGCATCTCGCGCCGCATCCTGGAGCACGGGTTGGACAGCAACACCTGCTTCGAGATCCTTTCCGTTGATATTGCCGACGTCTCCGTGGACGAGAACGTCGGCGCACGGCTCCTGCGGGAGCAGGCTGACGCGGACAAGCGGGTGGCCCAGGCCCAGGCCGAGATGCGGCGGGCGGCGGCCGTGGCGGCGCAGCAGGAGATGGTTTCGCGCACGGTTGAGATGGAGGCCCGGGTGGTGGCGGCGCGGGCCCTGGTTCCGCGCGGCGTCGCCCAGGGCCTGCGCGGCGGGCGGCTGGGCCGGCGGCGGGGCTTGGCCCCCACCCAGAACGGCCG
>MVZH01000081.1 GCA_002068325.1 Lentisphaerae bacterium ADurb.BinA184
CTCGAAACCATCCACTCCGTCATCCCGCCCGGGCAGCTTTTCCCGCCGCGGCCTGGCACCGCGTGGGAGACGCACCATGCGCTCAAGGCCTGGCAGCCGAACAGCCACCTTCTGCAGGACGTCATCGAGGACTACTTCGGCCCCATGGAGAGCCTCGAACAGCTCGTCGCCTGCGGCCAGCTCCTGCAGGCCGAGGGGCTGAAATGCCTGTTTGAGGAGGCGCGCCGCCAGAAGCCGCGCGCC
The DNA here is from genome assembly GCA_002068325.1 of Lentisphaerae bacterium ADurb.BinA184. Lineage (GTDB taxonomy): Bacteria > Verrucomicrobiota > Lentisphaeria > Oligosphaerales > MVZH01 > MVZH01. Next base: position 244 of record MVZH01000081.1, read on the forward strand.
GCCATGGCGTTGAACTGGTGTTTCAACGAACCGTGGCCCTGCGCCGCCAACATGAGCATCCTGTCGTGGCCGGCCGAGCCCAAGGCGGCCTACGCCGCAGTGCAGGGCTCGCTGCGCCCCGTGCTGGCCAGCGCCCGCCTCGCCAAGTTCCGTTGGCGGCAGGGCGAGCTGTTCGCCGCCGAGCTGTGGCTGTTGAATGATTCGCCCGCGGCCGTGCCGGGGGGACGCGTCGAGGCCTGGCTCGACCTCGCGGGGGACCGTCGTTTCCTGCTGGCCTGGGATCACGCCGGTGCCGCCGCCAACACCAACCTCCCGGGGCCGGTGGTGCGCGTCGCCCTGCCCTGCGTTGGGGCCGACCATTTCCGGATCGGCCTCGAATGCCCCGGCCAGCCGGGCTGGAACTCCGCGTACTATCTGCGTCTGGTGCCGCCGGCGGACACGGCCTCGCCGGCCACCCCGCCGCTGAACCTGTAACCCCGTCCGCCAGGCCGCCTCGCCTGGGGCCGGCCACTGGAGAGACGGCCGGAAGTCCGCCCTCGACGCGGGCTCATCGCTGCCCACTCACTGACTGAGGCATTGTGACATTCGCACAGGGGGCTTGAAACGCGCCTCCCGCAGGATAGCTTGCCGCCGGTTGCGTGCCGGGACGGCTCAGGCGGCCATGGTCCCGGCCACGCGGCCAGGAATGACAGGAGCAACACGACATGCGATCCAGCTACGACGTGGTGGTGGTGGGTGCGGGGACGGCGGGGGTGATCGCGGCGATCCAGGCGGGGCGGGCCGGCGCGGCGACTCTGCTTATCGAGAAGAATGGCATTGCCGGGGGCACGCTGGTCGCCGGGGGCATCAACTACCCGGCCAGCTTCCATGCCTACGACAAACTGGTCATTGCCGGGATCGGGTGGGAGCTGTGCTGCCGGGCCCGCCAGGAGGTCGGCGAGCCGCCGCCAAGGCCACGGTCCGACAACTGGCACGCCGGGGCCGGAATCCTGCATTTCGGGGTCAACCCCGCCGTCTTCGCCGCCCTCGCCGACGAGATGCTGCTCTCCGCCGGAGTCGAGATTCTCTACCACGCCATGCCGGCGGCCGCACGCCCGACCGCGGACGGCTGGCAGCTTTCGGTCTGCACGAAGACCGGCTTGCGCGATGTGACGGCGAAGGTCGTGGTTGACTGCACGGCCGACGCCAACGTGGTCACGCTGGCCGGCCTTCCGGTTGAGCGGAACCCCGAGCTGCAGGCCGCCACCCTGGTCGTGCGCACCGCCGGCTATGACGACAAGGCGCTGGACTACGAGGCGATCCAGCGCGCCTTCGAGTCCGAGGTGGCCGCCGGCCGCATGCGCCACACCGATCCGGGCTGGAGCCGTGGCCGTTTCGAGTTCTTCCTCAAGGGCTACGGCGGCAACCGCCTGCACATCACCGGCGTGGACGGCCGCACCAGCGAAGCCCGGACCGAGGCGGAGATTGAAGGCCGCCGGACCATGCTCCGGCTCCTGCGCTTCTGCCGGCGGCAGCCCGGGCTGGAGAACTTTGTCATCGCGTCCTGCGCCATGGAGTGCGGCATCCGCGAGACGGTCACCATCAAGGCCCGCAAGACGGTCACGGTGCACGACCTTGAGAGCGGGCGGCTGTGGGAGGATGCGGTCTGCTACACCTTCTACGCCATCGACATCCATCGTGCCGACCACACGCACTACCGCCGCATCGAGCCCGGCGTCCATCCCACGATCCCGCTTGGCGCCATGCTTCCGGCCGACGGGCGCGGCCTTCTTGTGGCCGGCCGTTGCGTCGCCGGCGACCAGGAGGCGAACAGCCTCTTCCGCGTCGAGGCCAGCTGCATGGCCATGGGGCAGGCGGCCGGCGCCGCGGCGGCGCTGGCGGCCGCCCGGGGGCAGGACGTCGCCCAAGTGCCGATCACCGCCATCCACGCCCTGCTGCGCGAGCATGGCGCCATCGTCCCCGGCGACAAGCTGTGACGGGACAGGGACTGTGCGCGGCGGGCGGCCGATGGCGTTGTCGCTTCATGCCCCGAATCGGCTGGGGGACGGCTCGCCCGTGAGATAGCCTGCCGGCGGGGTTATCTGGTATCGTGCGGCTGATTGAGCCTACGCGCTGACAGGGAAAGGTTACGATGGGCAGGCGATTCGACCTGTGGTGCCTGACGGTGGTGGTCTGGCTGGGGATCGCGGGCGCGGTTCCCGCGGTGGACTTCACCCTTGCCGAGTTCGACTACAAATCGGCGCACGAGAAGGCAGAGAACTCGGTCGAGCGTCTGCGCGTGTACCGGGTCGTGGAGGACGAGAAGGCCTCGACGGGCAAGGCGCTGCAGGTGTCGCTGAGCAAGCAGCTGATCGCCGAGGAGCCGTTCCGGATTCTCTCGGTGCCCGCCGTTGACACTCCGTCGCCGGGCCTCTACCGGGTCACGGTCCGGATGAAGGTTCAGGGGATGATGAACACGCTGGGCAGCGGCGTGCGCATCCTGGCGGGGGACCGCAACGCCCGCACCGTCTACATGAACGAGTTCGAGGCGGAGGACAGCTACCAGGAGTTCTCGCTCGACTTCGAAATCCGCGAGGGCGACATCGTGGCCCGCCCGCCCGCGGTCTTCCTCGAGATGGCGCGGGGACGGCTGAACCTGAAAGACGAGCCGGCGGTGGCGGCGCTCAAGGCGGCGCTGGAAGCCCGGCCCAACCAGGAGCTGGTCTTCGACAAGGCGCGCGAGAAGGAGTCTCCCTTCACCGAGCAGCAGATCGCGTTGCTGAACAGCCTGGGCAAGGGGCCGGCGAAGGTGACGGTGTCGCTGGACTTCCCCGCCGGCAAGACGGGCCAGACCAGCGCGATGGCGGGTTCGCGCGGGCCGTCCACCCCGTTTCCGACGTTGCGGCGTGCGACGGTGGACTGGGTGCGGGTGGAGCGGCTGCCCGAGCCGGACAGCCTCACCGTACGCGAGGTTGCGGTGAAGTATGCCTGGCGTCGGCCGGGCGAGACCCAGCAGTTCCGGGTCTGGCTTCACAACCGCAGCGGGGCCGACAAGTCCGCGACGTTGCGGCTGACGGTTCGCTACGGCCTGGATGGCAGCCTGGTGTTGGGCGAGAGGCCGGTGGCCGTGGCGGACGGCGGCTATCTCACGTTGGACTGGCCGTGGGAGGTGCCCAAGGATCACGACCGCTACGGGCAGGAGGTCGAAGCGGCGGTGGTCGAGAACGGGAAGGTGACGGACGCCGCGCGCTCGTGGTTTGCCGTGCATCCCAAGGTCACCGCCGTGCTGATTCCCTACAACGACTCCGTCCACGGCCTGCGCCCCGTGCGCTACCGGCACCCCTACACGCCGCTGCCCAACGTCGGCAACTACTACGAGCAGTGGGCGCCGACGCCGTATGACTCGGCGGGGCTGGTGCCGGAGGACATTGAGAAGCCGTTTGCGCGCGGCAACAGCGGCGGCTTCCTGACCATCGCAGGGTTGCGCGAGACGGTGGCGGGATACCACGAGAGAGGGGTCTTCTGCGCCTTCTACCTCGAAGGGCACGGGACGGGCTGCCGGTCGTGGGACCTGCTGCTCGACAAGCCCGAGCAGGTCGCCAGCTTTGCCATCCAGACCGAGGAGTTCTACCTGAAGCGCAAGCGTTGCGTCGAGGTTGACTACCCCGCCTTCCTGCGGGGCGAGTGGACGAATCCCGCATCCCCCGAGCGTGAGCCGGACTATCCGCACACCGGCTTTGTGATGTACAATGGGCTGTTCAAGGAGCCGGTCGACCGGGTCATCAACGGCACAATCGAGTTCTGCCGGCTGGTCGGCTACGACGGCATCCGCTGGGACAGCTGCCTGCCCTTCCAGGCGTGGAACCGGGACATCCTCGGCAACGAGTACGGCAAGACCCCTGACGAGCTGCGCCAGATCCAGCTCGATAACTTCGCGCGTTTCCGCCAGGAGGTCCGCGCCGCCAACCCGAATTTCGAGTGGCGGATGAACGGCGGCATCGGCGCGCTGATGTCCAAGCCGGAGGATCCATTCGACTTCGCGCGGGCCCGGGCGATCATCGAGAACGACTTCCACAAGGTTTTCGTCGCCGACGACGGCGGCATCCAGGAGGAGGGCTGGGGGCACAGCTACCTCAATTTTCCGGACTACAAGAACGTCTGCCTGAACTATCTGCGGGCGGTGCGCTACGAGAGCGCCGCCTACAAGTATGCCGGCGGGCACCATGCCCACATGCACTCGTACAACAACGGCATGTTCTACACGCCGGACGATTTCTACAAGCAGGCCTTCACCCTGCTCGGCGGGGCGCATATGGACTCGATGAACTACGGGCCGTTCCCAGACAGCGACCTTGACTTGGGCGTCTACGCCGCGCGCTTCGGCGAATTCTTCTGGGACCCCAAGCTGACCCAGCTCGAGAAGATTGATGAGAAGGTTAGCCTCGACACCGACGAGGACTTGTGGTTCGCCGAGGCCGGCTTTGAGAAGGAGACGGCGCGCGGCACGCGGCTGTACGTGCTGCCGATCATCAACCCGCCGGTCACCGAACGCTGGCAGCAGAACCGCTTCGGCCAGCTGCCCGCGCCGGTGCGCAAGCCGATCGGCGTCCGGGTGAAGCTGCCGCCGGGCTACGGCAAGGTGCGGGGGGTGTTCCTCCTCGAGAACAGCCCGTTCCCCGCGGTCAAGCCCCTCGCGTTCAAGGTGGACAAGGGGGCGGTGGCCTACGAGGTGCCCGAGCTGCACATCTTCAAGGTCGCGGCCGTGGAGTTCGAGCGATGATGGGGCACGTCACAAGACAGGCGGCGCGGATCGGACAGGCCCTATGGCTGCTCGCCTTGGTGGCGGCCTGGGCGCCGGGGGCGCGCGGCGCCGAGGAGGGCGTCCACGTCAGCGTCATCACCGACGAGGACGACGACGAGGCGATCCTCATGGAGTCGGAGTGGATCAGCCTGCACCTGCTGCCGTGGCGGCAGGCGTTGATCAACCGGTTTGTGTTCACGCCGACCGGCAACGACATTGTCGAGCCCACCAACGCCAAGTTCCGCATGATGGGCGGCGGCGGCCTGCTGATGGACTGCTTCTGGGAGCAGGACTGGCGTTTCCAGGAGCTGGCCTACAAGTCCTACAAGTACCAGATCACCAAGAACGGCCCGGAGGAGGCGCAGGTGGTGTTCGAGACCGACACGGTCGGCTGGCTGGGCGCGGACAACAGCGGCGTGATCTCCAAGCTGCTCTCGAACATGACCATGCGGCGGACGGTGACGCTGAAGCGCGGGCAGCCCTTCTTCCGCTTCGACTTCGAGTTTTCGACCAACGACGGCCAGGCCAAGCGGCCGAGCTTCTGGATCCACAACGTCTCCTACATCAGCCGCGACGTCAACGACACCATGATCCGCCCGACCTCGCGCGGGCTGAACGCGATCGGCCCGGACGCCGCCGACTACCCGGCCTGGCCGCAGGGCGAGAACTACATCCACGACTACACCCACGGCTGGTCGGCGCACATCAACCGCGAGCGCCGCGAGGGGCTGGTCTACCTGATGGACTACGACTACGTCGACACGTTGTACAACTGCGGCAACACCACGATCGAGTGGTGGTACGACTCGATCCTGGCGCTGAAGGGCAAGCCGTGGCGGGGCCGCATCTACATCCTGCCGACCATCGGCCTGGGGCACGTTGACCACGCCAACGAACACTTCGTCTGTGAAATGCTGCCCCGCCACGAGGACGGCAGGGTGACGCTGGAGTACCGCGTCACGGCCTCCTACGAGGCGGCGGCGCGCGTGACGTTCAAGACCGATGTCGAATACGACCTGCACCAGACGCCGCGGCATCTGGAGCTTGAGCCGGTCGTCATTGACGGGCTGGCGGTTCAGCCGGCCAGCGGGCGGGCCGAGGCGGCGTTGGCGTGCGACGACCCGCTGGTGTTCAACGTCACCGCCCTGGTCGAGCTGCCCGACGGCACCGCCCGGAAGTACGAATACGGGAAGTATTTCGTCGGCAACGCCAAGCTGAAGGTGAACGAGGCGGGCCTGTTTGGCGAAGGCAAGCCGCTGAAGACCTTCCCGGTCAAGATCCACAGGCCCGACCTGCCCGAGCTGCCGGCCGGGCTGGCGGTCAACCGCAAGGCCTTCAACGCCTTCGGGGTCTTCGGGGTCGGCAGCTATCGGCTGGGGCTGGCCGAGGCGGTGCAGGCCATCCCCAATGCCAAGCTGGAGATCGGCTACTGCGTCGGCAACGACCCGGCCCAGAACGGCCTCGGCGACTTCCCGTACGACTACGAGCGGCTCTTCAACCAGCGGGTGCTGTTGATCTCGAACGCCCAGGATCGCGAGATCCGGCGCATCGGCGCCTCCATCCTCCTGCCTTGGCTGAAAGCCGGGGGCGGGCTGGTCGTCACCGGCGGGCTGTTCTCGTTCGCCTTTGAATTCCCGGAGCACGAGATCAACGCCTACTACCCGCTGGCGCCGGCGGCCAACAACGTGACGCGCGGCCCGCTGCAGCTCCAGCCGCCGGAGAGGAAGGATCACCCCATCTTCCGCGACCTCGACCTCAGCCAGTTGCCGTGGCTGCATTTCTACCACGACGCCGCGCTCAAGCCCGGAAGCCCGGCCACCGTGCTCATGAAGGCCGGCGACAAACCGTTCATCATCGAGCAGCGCACCGGCGACCAGATCACCATGGTCGTCACCGTCAACCCCTTCGGCTGCGAGGCCGACTTCCCCGGGAAACCGCACGTGCGCGAGTGGAAGGAATGGCCGAGGCTGTACCAGAACATTGTCCGGTACGCCGGGCAGGATCTGAAGTGACGGGGGCATGACGATGTCGGACGGCGAGCTGATCGTGGACCGGCGGGAGTTCGAGGAGCTGGGGGCGAAGGTCTGCCGGGTCCGCGAGGAGGTGGGCAAGGTCATCGTCGGCCAGCGCGAGGTCATGGACCGGCTGTTGATGGGCATCTTCTCCGGCGGGCACTGCCTGATGATGGGGGTGCCGGGGCTGGCCAAGACGCTGATGGTCAGCACGCTCTCGCAGGTTCTCGACCTGAAGTTCAAGCGCATCCAGTTCACCCCTGACCTGATGCCGTCGGACATCACCGGCAGCGAGATTCTCGAAAGCCGGGCCGACGGCAGCAAGGCCTTCCGTTTCGTCGAGGGGCCGTTGTTTGCCAACATGATCCTGGCCGACGAGATCAACCGCACCCCGCCCAAGACCCAGGCCGCCCTCCTCGAAGCCATGCAGGAACACCGCATCACCGTCGGCAACAAGACCTACCGCCTCGCCGAACCGTTTTTCGTGCTCGCCACCCAGAACCCCATCGAGCAGGAGGGCACCTACCCGCTGCCCGAGGCCCAGCAGGACCGCTTCATGTTCTTCCTCTGGGTTGACTACCCCGAGGAGGACGAGGAGGTTGACATCCTCAACCGCACCACCGCCAACCGCACCGTCGAGATCCAGCCAGTGCTCAACGGCGCCGACATCCTCAAGCTCATCCGCATCGTCCGCGAAATCCCGATCAGCCAGCCGCTTGTGCAGTACGTGACCCGCCTGGTGCGTTGCAGCCGCAACCGTCGCGGGCAGGAGGGCGACGGCGCCGTCCCCGACTTCGTCCGCAAGTACCTGCAGTGGGGGGCCGGGCCGCGGGCCGGGCAGTACCTGATCCTGGGCGCCAAGGCGCGCGCCTTCCTGCACGGCCATACCCATGTGGCCGCCGAGGACATCCGCGCCGTCGCCCACCCCGTGCTCTCGCACCGCATCATCGTCAACTTCGCCGCCGAGGCCGATGGCATCACCCCGGCCGGCATGATCGACCGGATCCTGGAAACGGTCAAGGAATAGCTCGCACGGCCTGCCCCACGATCGCATGGTTGAAGACTCCCCCCATGGCTTCTCAAGCCTTCTCAGCGGCGAGCTGGCGGACCGCGTCCGCCGCCTCGAGCTGTTCTCGCGCTTCCGCGTCGAGGGGTTGCTGAGCGGCACCGGCAAGTCGCCGTTCAAGGGCTTCACCGCCGACTTCCTCCAGCACCGCCAATACTTCCCCGGCGATCCCCTCAAGCACCTCGACTGGCGGGTGTACGGCAAGAGCGAACGGCTCTTCATCCGCGAATACGAGGAGCTGACCAACACCCGGCTGACCGTCGTCCTCGACGTCTCCGGCTCGATGTCCCACACCGGCGCCTCGTGGAGCAAGCATGAGTTCGCCATCCGCGCCGCCGCCATCGTCACCTACCTCGCCATGGCGCAGCGGGACTCGTTCTCGCTGGCCCTGTTCCGCGAGGGCCGGGCCGGCCATGTGCCCTTTGGCGGCGGCCGGCAACACCTCCGGCGCGTCTTCGCCGCCCTCCTCGACACGCCGCCGCGGGACGGCACCGACTTCTCCCGCGGTTTGGCCGAGGCCACCTCGACGGTCCGCCACCGCGGACTGACCATGGTGTTCTCCGATTTCATGGACGACCCCGAGGCGGTGGTCCGGCGGCTGGCCCAGCTGCGCTACCGCGGCCACGACGTCATCGCCGCCCAGGTGCACGATCCCTCCGAGCAGGAGCTGGACTTCAACAGCGTCACCCGCTTCCACGACCCCGAGGGGCCCACGGTCCTGGTGGTGGATCCCCAGCTCATCCAGCGCCAGTACCGCCTCGCCTTCGAGACCCACCTGGCCGCGCTCAAGGGCGCCTGCCACCGCCATGGGTTCGAGTTCATCGCCCTCCCGGTCGGCGACGCCTTCGAGGTGCCCGTCTTCACGTATCTGCAACGCCGCCTGGAGCGTTTCACCCGATGACGCTCTTCTCCCCTGCCTATCTGTGGGCCCTGCCCGCGGCGGCCTTGCCGATCGTCATCTACCTGCTCTTCCGCCGGCGGCGCCGCGATGTCACCTGGGGCGCCATGTACATCCTGCGCCAGGTGTTCGAGACCCGCAGCCGGCAGATGCTTTGGCTGCAGTACCTCATCGTCGCCCTGCGCACCCTGGCCCTCGCCGCCTTGGTGTTCCTGTTCGTGCGCCCCCACGCCGCCTGGCGTCCCCCCGCCGCCGACGCCTTCCCCGCCGCCCCGCCGTCCACCCACCGCGTCGTCCTCCTCGACACCTCCCCGACCATGCAGGCCCGGCACGGAACCGGCACCCGCATGGACGCGGCCCTCAGCCTCTGCCGCAAGCTCTTCGAGGCCGGACGCCACCCCGGACGGATTGACCTGTTGCCCCTCGGCCCCAGCGAGGCCCGCTTCTCCGCGGAACGCCTGCCCGTGGGGTCCAACCGCATCGAGCAGCTGCTCGCCGGGTGCGCCGCGGAACCCGGCCCCGCCGAACCCGACCGCGCCCTCCGCGCCGCCATCGAGATCTTCCGCGCCAGCCCCTTCGGCCGCCGCGAACTCTACATCCTCGGCGGATTCGGGCACCGCGAGTTTGCGGACTCCGCAATCCTGGCCCCGCGCTTCCGCGAGCTACGCCGGCAGGGCGTCTCCGTGTTCGCACTGCGCTATCACCAGGCCGGGACGCGCAACCTCGCCGCCCTCGACCTGTCGGCCGGCGGCGACGTCCTCCTCGCCCTCCAGCCCGCCCGCTTCCGCCTCACCCTCGGCTGCTACGGCGACCCCGACACCGCCCAGACCCATGTGACGGTGACGGGCTCCGGCGACCGCACCCTGTACGAACAGACCTACTCGCTGGCCAACGGCGAGAAGACGCTCGACTTCGTACTCGCCCTCCCGGCCGGCGAGTCCACCCTGACCGTCCGGCTGGCCCCTGACGACCTGGCCGCCGACAATGTCATCCGCCGCACCTTCACCGTGCGCCCACGGCTGGTCATCGCCGTCGTCCAGGATCTTGTGACAAAGACGGGGTTCGAGAACCCGCGCACCTGGCTGAACCTGGCCTTGGCCAACGCCGGGTCCGAAGCTGGCGCGCGCGACACCTCGTACCGTGAGATCACCTCAGCCGCCCAGGCGTACGCGGCGGCCAACCAAGCGGCCGCCGAGAGGGCCGAGGAGGGAGCCCAGCCCGAGCAGCCCTTCAGCATCGAAATCGAGGGGAAGATCCCCGAGCAGGTCAGCGCCGAGAGCCTCAGCCGCGCCGACCTGGTCATCGTCGTGGACATGGCCGCCATGCCCGGCGAGGCGTTCGAGGCGCTGCGCCGCCACGTGGTGCGCGGCGGCACCGTGCTGCTGGCCCCGGGGCCGGACGCCGACCCCGAGGCGTTCAACCGCTGCTTCACCACGATCGCACCGCTGCTCCTGGCGGCGCCCGCGGCCGCAACCCTCGACCCCGAACGCTACGAACACAGCTACGCCGAGAGCGGTGAAGACCCCTTCTGGCGCGACCTCGAGTCCGCCCCCGGCGCCAACCTCGGCAGCCCACGGTTCTACAACCACTACACGACCCGGCCGGGCTCCCTGGCCCCCGACGCGCGCGTCCTCCTCAGCCTCACCGACAACGCCCCCCTCCTGGCCGAACGGCGCGTCGGCCGGGGACACGTCCTGCTGTGGACCGCCGGCCTCGGCGCGGACTGGCACTCGATGGCCGTGCACGCCGGCTTCCCCGTCATGCTCATCAGCCTCGCCAACCAAGCCATGGAACGCCGCGAGTTTCGCCGCAACCTCGACCCCGGAGCCCCCATCATCGCCCCGGCCCCCGGCGGCCACGCCAGGATCGTCCGCCCCGACGGCGGCACCGAAACCGTCGAGGCGGCGCCGGCGACGGACGGCGCCTTCATCCGCTACGATCGCACGGATGTGCCGGGAGACTACGACGTGCGCACCGACGTCGCCGCCGATGTCCCCGGCCTCGCCTACCATGTCCGGCCCGATCCCGCCGCCTCCGACCTGCGCACCCTTGACGCCGAGGGGCAGGCCGCCTTCGAGCAGACCGGCGGCCTCCTCCTCTGCGACCGCGAACCGGCCCTCGTCGAACAGGTCGGCAGGCACTATACCGGCCGGCCCTGGTCCCCCTATCTGGCCGCCGCCCTGGCCCTCGGCCTGCTCGCCGAAATGGGCTTGAGCCGACGGTTCTTCGCGTAGGACCCTTGTCTATGGTGGTCGAGACAGAATGGCTGGTCTACGGCGACGGCGGCATCCCGCTGTGGCTGGTGCTTCCTGCCCTGGCCGTGACCCTGTGGGCGGCCCACCGCTGGCTGGCCGCCGAGCGCCGGCGGCGCAAGGGCTGGTTCGCCCGATGCCTGCCGTGGACCCTCACCGCGATCCTCCTGCTGTCCGCGTGGGCCGTCTGGCGGCCAGTCCTGGTCAAGACGACGACCCGCGAGAGTCCTGCCCGCGTGCTCCTGGTCGTGGATGGCTCCGCCAGCATGCGCGCGCCGCTGGGTTGCCACGGGCTGTCCGCGAAGCTCGACATGCTGGGCCTCTGGGAACTTGAGGCCACCGCCGGCCGCAACACGCTTGCCGCCCGTCTCCGCGCCAGCCTCCTGGACGAAGCCCCCGCCGCCCGCCGCTGGGCCGACGCGCTGACCCGCCTGCACGCTCAGGTCGAGCAGGGAGTGCCGCCCGGCCAGACGGACGCCGGGACGCTCGACCAAACCCTCACCTGGATCCGTGCCACCCATCTGGCGTGGACACGCGGACTCGACGCGGTCCGCACCGCCGTGGCCAGCCTCCCCGCGGACACGGCCGACGCCGTAAACGTGCAGACGACGGCGGCGCTCGATGCGTTCGAGTCGTTCCTGCATTCCCTCCGCGCCGCAACCGACGACTTCGCGCCGCCCACTGCCCCGGCGGACGGCCCGGCCCGCCCGAACGCCGCCCCCCTCCTCGCCCTGCCGCCGGCGCCCGCCCTCGCCACGGCCGCCGAAACCCTGCGCGCGCTCCCGGACGCCGCCGGCGCGCTCGAACGTTCCCTCACCGAACTCCAAGGCCGCCTTGACGAAGACTACGTCCGTGCCCACGCAGCCGACTTGACGACAGCCCTCGACAACCTCGACCGCCGCACCCGCGCCGACGCCGCCGCCCGCTTGGCCAGCCGCCTCCCCGCCGCCGTCATCCGCGAAAACACCCCCGCGGCCGACCCCCAGGAAACCGACCTCTATGCGGACATCGCCGACGCCCTCGACCGCCACGAGCAGGAAGCCGTCTCCCACATCGTCCTGCTCTCGGACGGCGGCCACAACGGCGGCGACGGCGCCCACGTCATCTCCCGCATCGCCCGGAACCGAATCGGCCTGCGGGTGGTCGGCGTCGGCGTGCCCGCCCCACAAGACACGGATTTCGCGATCCTGGACTGGCAGGCCCCGCGAGTCGTCCGGGCCGGGCGCGCCGGCGAGATCCGCGTCACGGTCAAGACGCCTCCTGGACGGGCGCTGCCGTTCACGCTGGAACTCGCCTCGCCGGGCGGCGAGCCGGCCAAGGCGGAGTTCACCAGCACGGGCGACAGCGTCCTGACCGTGCCGCTGACCTGGCAGGCCCCGGCCGCCGGACGCCATGCCCTCCGCCTCGTCTGTCAAGCCGCCGGCGACGGTGAGCTCGCGAACAACGTGGCGGGATTTGCCGTGGATAGCGTCGAGCGCATGCCGGACCTGCTGTGGATCGGGACGTGCCCGGGCTGGGACAGCGCCTACTTCAGGCTGGCCGCCGACCGCACCGGGCTGGATCTGACCCAGGTGTTCACCGGTGGACGGACGCCGCGCCGGGGCCAGCAGGCCGGCGCCATCCCCAACACACCCGACCAGTGGCGCCGCTGGCAGGCAATCGTACTTCAGGATCCCGTCGTCGAGACGTTCGCCGAGGCGGACGCGGAGGCGGTCTTCCGGCTGGTCACGGAACAGGGCGCCAACCTGTTGCTGATGACCGACGAGTCCGGCGGCTACCAGCAGGCGTTGGCCAGCCGGTTCGGATGGGACTCCGCCCCCGGCCGGCTGACGGAGGCGGTCCGGGTCGCCGCCGCCGCCCGCGGCCTTCCCCTTCTGAAGCTGGGCTGTGACGGCGCCCAGTCCGCCCGGCGCTTTGCCGCCATGGGGGGGCCGGAGCACACGGACCGGGTGCCGCCGCAGGACGTCGTCCTGGTGGAGACCGCGTCGGGTCAGCCGGTCTGCTCGCTGGGCTTCTACGGCCGCGGCAAGGTCATCTGCTGGGGAATACGGGGGCTGTACCGCATGCGCGAGTATGACCATGCACGGCTGGGCGACCGGCTCCTCGAAGCGGTTGTCGGCGAACTCGCCATGCCGCTGTGGGCCGCCGCCGAGGGCCCGGCCTGCTATCCGCCGATGCCGGTTGCCGGGTCGCCAAACTGGCTTGTCGTGCAGGGCAGCGGTGCCGGCGAGGCGCTGGCCACGGGCGCCCGCTCGCCGATCGCCCTCGCCCCGCGCGCCACCAACCGGCTCGGCATCCTCGAACCCAATGAGGCGAAGGTGACCGTGACCGCGGACGGCGGGACGGCAGCCTTCGCCACCTCCGACAACGCCGGCATGGAACGCATCTATCAGGAGTTCGACGAGTCGTTCCTCCGGCGCTTGGCGGAGCAGGCCGGCGGGCACTACCGCTGGGCGCCTGAAGCCCTGGCCGAACTGAACACCATCGAACCACGCATGGCGCGAACCGCCGAGGCCAGGGTCTTCCCGGTTGGCCGCCACCCGGCGGTGCTGACGGCGATTGTGGTTCTGTCCGGAGTCCATTGGGTGTTCCGCAAGCTGGCGGGAATGGCGATCTGAGGCGGAGGGCGGCCGGACGTGCAAGAGGTGCGCTGTCAAATGTCAGGGCCGAACGATGGGGCTTGAAGAATCGAACCGGCCGGGCCGTCCAGCCGACGGCCGCCGCGTCAGTCACGAAGTCACCAAGTCATGAAGTCACCCCCTCCCCCATGCACGGAGTCCGGAATCCGGGTGCCTCGGGTTCCGTCCCCACACCGATGACCCGTCGCCGACCATCCAAACGAATCGCCCTGCCGCGGCAGTTGCCGCCCGAGGTGCGGCGCGCACTGCGCCGTTTCGCGTGGTCCCGTGGCGCGTGGAATGGACTGGCCGGGCTGCTCGGCGGATGCCTGGCCGGCGGGATCCTGGTGGTCATTGCCTGCACGCTGGACCGGCTGGTTGATGTGCCGGGCACCTGGCGTCTGCCCCTGACCATTCTGGCCGGGCTGTGCGCGGCCGCCGGCACCGCCGCCGCCCTGTGGCGCATCGGCCGCCCGGTTGACTACGACCAGGCGGCGTGGGAACTCGACCGCCGTCGCGGCGACGGCCGGGACCATCTCCGCTCCGCCGTCGATTTCGCCCATCGCGGGGTCATGGATCACGTCTTCGCCCGCTGGTCTGTCGAGGACGCGGCGGCGGCGTGGCGGAGCGAAAACGCCACCACCTACGTGCGCAAGACGACAGCCCTGCGAAGGCTGTTCCTGACCCTCGCCTTCGTTGCCGCGGTCGCCGCCGTCGCCGGCATCCCCGCGGTCCGGGGCCGCCTTCTGTGGCAACGTTTCCTCGCCCCCCTCGGCAACCACATGCGCCCCACCGCGACGTGGTTCGAAGTCCAAGCCCCGCCGGCCCAGCCGTTGCACGGCGGCGACGACTACACGTTGCGCGCCCGCCTGCGGGGACGCCCGGTCCGTGATCCGCTGCCGATGGCGCGCCTGATCGCCGCCGACGGCTCGACCAGCACCCGCAAACTGATGCCCGACGGCGAGGGTGCCTGGCAGCTGCCGCTCAACGACCTGCGGGAGGGCCTGCAGTTCGTCCTGGTCATGAACCGCGTGCGCAGCGCCCGCCACGAACTGCGCGTCCTGCCGCGGCCGACGGTCATCGCCATCGAGGCAACCTACGACTACCCGCGCTACGCCAACCTCAAGCGGAAACAGTAGCGGCTGGGCGGCCGCACCGTGGCCGCACTCGAAGGCACCAAGGTCCGGCTTGACATCCACTCCAGCACACCGCTGCGCGAGGCCGTCGGACGGGTCGCCGACTCCCCGCGACGGTTCACCATCAGCACGGAAGATCCCCATCGCGCCACCGCGTACCTGTTCCTCACCGTCAACGGCGCCATGGAGCTTCGGCTGCTCGGGCAGAACGGCCTCGAAAGCGCCCGCGAGGCGCCGTTGCAGCTGCGCGTGGTCCCCGACGCCCCCCCCACGGTCAGCGTGCTCGGGCAATGGGAGCAGCGCGAGTACTACGCCACCGAAGTCATCGAAGTCGGCTACCGGGCCCAAGACGACCTCGGGTTGATGGAGGTGCTGCTGAAGTCGGGCAACTTCGAGCAGGAGGCCGACCTGGAGTCGTACGGCGTCCGCGAGGCGCAGGGCCTGCTCAGCGTCCCCGTCGCCTCCTTGATGAAGCCGGGCGAGTCCACCGCCAAGTTCCGCATGTTGGCCCGGGACGGCAAGGGCCAGGCGGCGGTCAGCCGCGAGCTGACCCTGCGCATCGCCGTGGACTCCTACGACCGCCAACTCCGCCTGGCCCGGAACAGCCTTGTGGGGAACATGGATGCCCGCTTCCCGCGCACCTGCGGCTACCCCATGCTCGCGCGCAATCAGGGCCGGCTCGAAGCCGCAACGCTGCTGAAGGCCCGCCTGGGCGCCCTCAGCGAGGCGCTGGCCGAGAATGCCAAACCCGGAAAGGCCGAGGAACGGATCGTCTCCGACATCCAGGATTGCCTGCGGCGGCTGTCCCCGTCATTCTGGACACTGTACGCGCCATGGGACGGCAACGTGTTCGACTGGGTCTCCAACATGCCCCTGCTCCCGCGCTTGCAGAGCCTGGTGCGCGACGCACTCGCCAGCGAGTTGGCGCTGAACGCCCCGGCGCTCCGGGATGCCGTCACCCAGGCCTTGGCGGCCCCCAATCCCAAGGCGGCTCTCGCCCAGGCCGTGCCGCGTGTTGACGCGGCCATCCAAGCCCAGGAGGATGTCGTCCGCCGCCTCGATGGCATGAGCCGGCTGATCACCGTGGAACTGGCCGGTTACCTGGCGGAGACCCTCCTGGCCGGCCAGCAGGACGCCGGCGGCGCCGAGGCGGTGCCCCCGACGGCAGACGATCTGCTCAATGCGCAGGCCCGGCTGCGCGAGTGTGCCCAGCTGGTCGCCGCGGTGCCGTCGCTGGCGGCCGCCGCCAGTCAACCCCTGGCCGCCGCGCTGGCGG
>MVZH01000082.1 GCA_002068325.1 Lentisphaerae bacterium ADurb.BinA184
GCCGGTCAGCCGCACGGTGGCCGAGAGCCCCGCCTTCCGGCAGCTGCCGCTACACCCGGGCGATCCGCCGGATGCCACGGCGCAACGCCGTCAGCACGTTGAGCGGCGAGCGGATGACGATCGCGTGCCGCGGGCAGGACTCCGCACAGCACATGCACAGGATGCACGCGGCGGAATCCACGCGGTAACGCTGCCGCCTGCCCCCGCGCGAAATCGCCCGGCGGCTGCAGATGCGCTCGCAGACCCCGCACTGCACACAGAGGTCGGCGCGGACGCGCGGCCGGCACGCAACCAGCCGCGTCACCATCTGGAACACCGGCTCGGGTATGCGCTGCAGCAACCGCCCGATCGAGGGCCGCAACCGCACCTCGGACAGGCGCGCAACCCCGTCCCCGACTACTTGGATGGCCCGCCGGTCGGTGCAGCCGGCCCCACGGTCGCGGGCCGCCTTGAGGATGGGAATCCGCTCGACAGGGGCATGGAAGAGGTCGGCGCACACGGTGTCAACGGCCGCCGCGTCACGGCCGGCGAGGATCAGCCCGACCTGGCGGGGGCGCCCGTTGGCCGGCCCGTCCCCCTCCATGGCCACCACGGCGTCAACGATCACCAGCGCCGGCTTCATCGCCAGGTGCACGTCAACGAGGAACGCGCTCATGGCCGCGGGCGAGGTGTGGGTGGCGTGGTAGTTGGACTTGGCGGCGCCGCTGACCAGCCCGTAGGAGTTCTTCAGCCCGCCGGTGAGCACGGTCAGGGCATGCGTCTTCAACTTGGGCAGCGAGAGGATGACGTCCACCGCCCCCAGCCACTCGGGCACCGGGATCTGGATGCCGCCGCAGGGGCGCCCCACGACGGGGCCGTTGCAGGACTTCAGCTCGGCGCCGAGCTCCTCCGCTACCGCCCGCATGCCGGTCTTCGACCACAA
Organism: Lentisphaerae bacterium ADurb.BinA184; assembly: GCA_002068325.1. GTDB lineage: Bacteria > Verrucomicrobiota > Lentisphaeria > Oligosphaerales > MVZH01 > MVZH01. Next base: position 923 of record MVZH01000082.1, read on the forward strand.
CGCCTCGTCGGAGTGGTCGCCGGCGCAGCTGTCGGCGATCCAAAGCCGGGCGCCCGCCTCGAGGCAAAGCCGGCCAACGGCCAGAACCACCGCGGGGTGAGTGGTGACCGCCTCGTCGGGTGGGCGCGGACTGAGCAGGTTGGGCTTGAGCAGAACCGTCTGCCCGGGCGTCGCCAGCGGCGCCCCCCCCAGAATCTCCCTCAGCGCGGCGGACACCGCCCCGGCCACCGCTTCGGGCGCGTAGCTGTCACAACGGCAAACGGCGACGGTGGCGGGGGAAACTGGCATGCAGGGAAGACCGCCTTCCTGCGCATCGAACCGACGTCGCCCGCCCACACCCCCGAAGCCGGCGGTCTCCGCCGGTGGGGCTTCGCGTCCAGACAATGGCGGGACGGTTCATCGTCACTTCTGGAAGGCGTAAGATGGCGGCGAGATCCCACGCTGTCAACCGCGCCAGTCTGCCGTCTCCGCCGCCGGCCCCTGCCTCGGAGTTGACAAGGCCGATGGTAACACTATGTTACACCGTTTCGCAACACTGTAACGCGGCCGGGAAGCCTCCAACGCCGGGGCAACGGCCGTTCATCCGCCTGAACCGGGAACTCGGCAACCGCAGCGGGGGCGATGGCGATCCCGTTGCCAACCCAGACCCTCAGACATGGCCGCCAAACGAAAGGGCAGAATCCATGAGCGAAGACGTTAAGGTGGTTCTTTCCGACCGTGAGATTCCGCGCCAGTGGTACAACATCCAGGCCGACCTGCCGACACCGGTGCCGCCGCCGTTGCACCCAGCCACGAAGAAGCCGTGCGGGCCGGACGATTTGGCGCCGATCTTCCCGATGAACATCATCGAGCAGGAAGTCAGCACACAACGCTGGATCGACATCCCCGAGCCGATCCTCGAGAAGCTCCTCATCTGGCGTCCGTCGCCGCTGTGCCGGGCGCGGGCCTTCGAGAAAGCCCTCGGCACCCCGGCGAAAATCTACTACAAGAACGAAGGCGTCTCCCCGGCCGGCAGCCACAAGCCCAACACCGCCGTCGCCCAGGCCTACTACAACAAGGTCTTCGGCATCAAGCGCCTGACCACGGAAACCGGGGCCGGGCAGTGGGGCAGCGCCCTGGCCATGGCGTGCAAACTCTTCGACCTTGAGCTCAAGGTCTACATGGTGCGCATCAGCTTCGAGCAGAAACCCTACCGCAAGCTGATGATGCAGGCCTGGGGCGCCCAGTGCGTGCCCAGCCCCAGCCAGGACACCCAGGTCGGACGCAAACTGGCCGCCGCCTTCCCTGGCACCCCCGGCAGCCTCGGCATGGCCATCAGCGAGGCCGTCGAGGACGCCGTGACCAGCAAGGACACGCGCTACTCCCTGGGCAGCGTGCTCAACCACGTCTGCCTCCACCAGACCATCATCGGCCTGGAGGCCAAGAAGCAGTTCGAGAAGATCGGCGGGTACCCCGACGTCGTGCTGGCCTGCGTCGGCGGCGGCTCCAACTTCTCCGGCATCGCCTTCCCCTTCGTCTGCGACCGCATCCACGGCAGGAAGATCCGCATCGTCGCCTGCGAACCCACCGCCTGCCCGTCGTTGACCAAGGGCCCGTACCGCTACGATTTCGGCGACACCGGCATGATGACCCCCCTGCTGGCCATGCACTCCCTCGGCCATGACTTCGTGCCCGCCGCCGTCCACGCCGGTGGCCTGCGCTACCACGGCATGGCCCCGCTGGTCAGCCGCTGCCTCGAAGACAAGCTCATCGAGGCCCAGTCCTTCCAGCAACTCGACTGCTATGCGGCGGCCGTGCTGTGGGCCCGCACCGAAGGCTTCATCCCCGCCCCCGAGACCTCGCATGCCCTCGCCGCCGCCGTCGCCGAGGCCAAGCGTGCCAAGGAGGAAGGCAAGGAGAGAACTATCCTCATCAGCTGGTCGGGACACGGCCTGCTCGACCTGACCGGGTACGACGCCTACCTCTCCGGCAAGCTCACCAATTACGAGCTGCCTGACGCCGAGATCCGGCGCTCCCTCGAAAAGATCAAGGACATGCCGAAGCCCTGACCGCGCACGTCCTGCCCCGCCATTCCCTGGGCCGGCGGTGTTCCAATCTTTGCCGCCGGCGCCCCGCTTGCCTCACCACAACGGAAGCCGTGGGCCGCCGGAGGAAGTCGAGGATGGCAGGGGAATCGGCGCGAGCCGCTCGCAGGCGCGGCGGCGAAGCCACTCTGAGGCGACGCCACTCAAGCCGGACGGCGCGGGACGAGCATCTCCAGCACGCGCGGGGTCACCTGCACGATCGAGCGCATGCCGCGCCGGGCCTCGGCCGCGCCGCATCCCCAGGCCGCGAAAGGAACCGCGTGCGTCGTGTGCCCCCGCGTCTCGGGCGACTCGGTGTTGCCATGGTCGCTGACCAGCAGCAACAGCTCGCGCGAACCATCCATCCCGGCCATCAGGCGCCCCAGGAAGCGGTCAAACGAGGTCAAAACTTCGACGATCGCCTTCGCCCGCTCGTCGCCTGCCCGGTGCCCGGCGTGGTCGGTCAGGAAGTACTCGAAGACGCAGAGGTCAACGCCGCGGGCGATGTGCAGCAGGTCGTCGGCGGCCTGCTCCTCGCTGATCAGCGGCACGTCGGCAACGCCGTGCGCGGCCAGCCACGAGCGGGTCAGGTCGTGGTAAACCGCCCGGCCCGCCAGCAGGTCGGTCTTGTTCAAGGGGGATCTGAGGGCCTGCAACATGGCCACGGTGGTGACCGAGCGCATCGGCATCGGCAACTCCGCCTCCATGGGGCGGGCGTAGGCGTTGGCGAAGCAACAGCTGCGCCCCGCCGCGAGGACCTTGCGGAAGAGGTTCTCCCGCTCGATGACCTCGCGCAGGCGCGGCCCGGGGAATCCGGGCTGGTGTTCGCCGAGCAGGGCGGCGGCGTTGACCCCTGTGAGGATGGCGGTCTGGCCGGTCGCGCTCTGGGGGATGCCGGGCACCCCCAGCCCGGCATCGAGCGGCACCGTGTGGCCGGTGAACAGCTCCATCAACGCGGGGTGGGCGGCGTAGACACTGTCCGCCAAACCCTGCCGCGGCAGGCCCACCCCGTCGATCAGGAGGAGAATCACGGGCTGGGCCAGGGCTTGGCAACAGTTGTCGGGCATGACGTTACTATCGCCGTCGCCAGCCGCATTGCCACCGGCTGCGCAGGGCGAGGCCCCGCCGCGTCGATCCCTCGCCGGGGCCTTGGCCCGTCGGGCGCCGCGCCGGGCCGGCACGGCCCCAAGGTGCGCCCGCCTCCCACGGGACTGGGGCCTCGCGGCAAAGTCTTCCTGCCTCCCTTGTCGCCCTCTCTTCACGCAGTATGTTATGCGCCTGGCCGCGCGGGCCGCCGACCGACTGCGGCCCTGCGGGCCTGCCACCGCCGCGCGGCGTCGCGTCGCCCCACCTCCGGAGAGGTGCCAGAGTGGTCGATCGGGGTGGTCTCGAAAACCACTGAACGGGCAACCGTTCCGAGGGTTCGAATCCCTCCCTCTCCGCCAGTCTTCCTATCTGGTTACGCGCCAGGAGCTTACGATTCTCTCAGTGCCGGCGCTCCTGTCGGGGGCGGGCAGGGAGTGCGGAACCGTCCACTCTCGTCAGCAGACGTTCCATGGCGTCTGCCGGCATCGGCTCCCATCCCCCCCCGAAGCCGGAGACCGCCCACCGGCCGATCCCCCCGACGGCGGCCCTGAGCGGCACACCGTCGCCGCCCGGTTCATGGCCCGTGTGCGGCGGTTCGTGCCCCGTCCGCCAACTGGGTACAGGAAAAAGCGGGGTTCCCGGTTTGCCCCGCGCGGGCGCAGGTTGTATACTAATCCTCGTTGCGTGGCATGACGGTGTCTCCTGGCAGATTGCCGAGGCAAAGCAAAGGGAGTCGGGCCATGGTCAGCAAGCTGGCGGTGCGGATGCTGGTGGGCGTCGGACTCTGTGCCCTCCTGTCACAGGTTGCACGGGCGGACACGATGGCCGCGATTGACCGTTCGCTGCGGCAGTTCGGCCGCGGGGTTGGCAACCTCGTCTCCAGCCCCTTCGAGATTCCCGGGAACATCTACGACGTCAAGGAGGAGGAAGGCGATCTGGCGGGGGCGACGTACGGGACGGTGCGCGGCCTCTGGCGTGGGGTTACGCGGGCCGGCGTCGGGGTCTTCGAGGTTGTCACCTGCCCGCTGGGGCTGAAGCCCATCATCGAGCCGGAGTTTCCGCTCCAGGGTGGCCCAGTGACCGACATCTTCGAGCCGGCCACCCGCTACTCCGTGGCGCCGGTCAGCACGTGGGAGGTGAGGCGCATCGAGTCGGCCAAGCCGCTCGAGGAAAAGGAGCGGGACGAGGCGCGGAGGGCCGCGAAGAAGGCTGAGAAGGAGCGGGCCGCGTCCGAGGCGGCCAAGGCCGCGGCGGCGGCGAAGGCCGCGGAAGAGGCGGCTGCTTACATCGAGTGAGCCTGGCGTTGTGCCTGGCAGGGGTTCGGCGTACGGCCGGACCCCTTCTTTTTTTTGCGGGGGGGGGCTGGGCGCGGGCGAAATGCCCTTCGCCCGAGGCGCTCAGCCGTGCGCCGCGGCGGCAACGGTGAAGAGCCGCGCGTGACGAAGGTGGAACCGCAGCCGGAGCGCACGCCCCGTCAGCGACGACAGGCTGCGCTCCCCAGGCCACCGGACTTCGGCCGGCCAGATCCCGCCGCGGCAGTGCGTGTTGCCACGGAAGACCGCCGCCTCAGACCCGCTCCATTCCGGCAGCGGCGCACCGTCCGCATCGAGGGCCTCGACCATGATCTCGCCGTTGCAGTGGGCGGGGTGTGAATCGAAGGACTCGCGGGTGTCGGCATTGACCTCGAGCCGTCCCCCGGGCCACACGAACGGCGGCGTCACGAACTGGCCGCCGACGCCGCCCTCGATGGCACAGAAACGGTCCAGCGGCAGCGACGCGATGCCGATGACGCCGTGCTGGCGGACGGTGTCCCAGCCGTGCGCCACCCAGCGTCCGCCGAAATGGAACACCATCTGCTCACGCAGGATGACGGGGCCGTTGTTGGCGCAGGTGCTCCACTGGCGGTTCCAGTCGTAGGTGGCGGCGATGAACGGACGGCGGGGCAGGGGACGCTGCCAGCGGCGTCCGTCGCGGCTGACGGCCAAGTGCACCTCGATGATGTCACGGGCGCTGTCCCAGTACTCGAGCAGCCCGAGGTACCACCCGTGACGGTGGAAGACCGGCATGCCGTAGAACTGCACGTCCGGCTCGTCGTCCATGTCCCTGGCCAGGATCAGTTCGGGCTCCGACCAGGTGATGAAGTCGGCGCTGTCGGTGCGGCTGATGTGCCGCCCCCCGGCCACGGCGAACTTGTGCGGGTCACGCGAGAGGAAGACGTAGCGTCCGTCATGCGGGTCGAGGTAGAGGCTGCTGCGATCCCCGAGGCGGCTGCGCCGTCCGGGGATCACCTGCCAGCGAAGGCCGTCGTGGCTGCGCCAGGCGTACATGCCGCCGGACTCCGGCGGCGACGGACTGGCGGGATCGCTCTGGTAGCAGGCCATCTTGTACGGGAACTGCGGGTCGGCGGCGTCGAAGATGACTGACGGTGAGTCGAACGGGCGTTCGGGCGGGGTCATGAGGTTGGTGCCGCGCCGCCCCTGGTATTCGACAAGGCCGAGCTCCGGCTTCTCCCAGTGCAGGCCGTCCGGGCTGGTTGCCAGCATCATGGCGGCGTGGCCTTCGCCGGGGCGGAAGCAGGAGTAGTACATCCGGTAGCCGCTGGCGGAATCCGGCAGCACCGAGCCATAGAGGACCAGTGCACGGCCCTCCCACGGCTTGTCCGGCCGCAACACGGGGTCGGGGTTGACCGAGGCGGGCAACCAGCGCCGCACCACCCCCCTGGCCTCGGCGATCCAAGCGTCGTCAAACAAGTACTGCGGGACGGACAGAGGCAGGGCGGCGGAAGTGGACGGCATGACACGCGTCTCCTGCTGCAAGTCCTCGCGCGGCACATCGGGGCACACGTCCCCGGCGGCCGGCGCGGGCACACTTGCGCCCGGCGCCGAGACGCAGTAACGTACCCTCATACATCGTGATGTCATCCTTGCCGACGGAGCTGCAGCGATGAACAGCATGCGCGTCTCGTGTCCCTGTTGCGCGGCGGCTTACGATGTGGACAGCGGGTTTGTCGGCCGCAAGTTGCAGTGCGACCGGTGCGGGGCGAAGTTCTACCTTGAGGCGGCGGGCGACCGTGTGGTGACGCGGGCGGCGATCCGCTGTCCGGGGTGCGGCGTCGAGTACGCCATCGAGGCGGAGCTGCTCGGTCGGCAGGCCTGCTGCGCCGACTGCGGCACCGAGTTTGAGCTGGCCTGCGAGGCCGCACCCACCGCGTAGCGCGCCGCGTTCGTTACGAAGCCTCAACGCTGCCGGCGGCCGCCCCACCCGCACGGCCCGGCACTGGGCGGGGTCAAATGGCGGCTTGAGCGTCGTGACGCCATCTGCATCCTGCATGCACCCGGGGCGTCAAACCGTTCCGGCAGAGGCGGTTGCAGAGTCCAGTCGGCGGCGGTCGTCCTTCCGGGGGGGGGCGGGGAATCCATGTCGGCGCCGAAGAGGGCCGGATCCCGCACTAGTTGGCCCCATGGGGGACTTTCGAGGGGCCTGGGCATGAAGACGGCAACGTCATCAGGCAGACCGCGCACTGACACTGACATAAGGAGACCTTCGATGCAAGACGCCCCCGACCGTCGGAACCCTCACCGCCAGCCCATCAAGGAAGGAGACACCACCGTGGAACGAACCCGTCTTCTCGCCGTCGGCCTCCTGGCCCTCTCACTGCACATCCTCGCCGAGGCGGCCACCTGCACGTGGACCGGGGCGGCCGGGGACAACCGCTGGAGCACGTTGTCTGCCAACTGGGACGCCGGCGCCGGAAACGTTGTCTGGCCCCAGGGCAATGACGCCCTGTTCGACGGCGAACCGGCGGCGCCGGTCAATGTCTCTAACGGCGCTGTCCAGTTCAATCAGCTGACCGTTCAGAACATCGCTGATGGTGCCATGACTATCGGCAAGATAAGCGGCAACGACGCCGACTATCTGGTGGCGGTGGGCGACGCCACCGTGAACGTGCCAACGGGAACATCCCTGACCCTGCCGCGCGTGGGCGGAAGTGTCGGCCTGACCCTGCGGGGCGGGGGAACCTTGACGACCTCCCGCGAGTTCAACTACCTCAGTGGGGGCCTCAACATCCTTCACGGCACTCTTCAGCGCTTGCCGATTGCCGGGAACGGAACCGTGACACTGCTGGACACCTCCGGCGGTAATGATGCCCGGTTGTTCATGCGCGGTGTCAACAGTTCCTGGATCATGCCCAATGACCTCGTCGTGCAGGCCGGCAGCACCGGCACGGCGACCGTCGAAAACCAACCGACGACCGGCAGCGGCTTCACCCCCACACTCTCCGGCAACCTTGCCCTGAACCGCGCCTTGACTGTCAAAGCCACGGGGACACAGACGCTGGCGATGACGCTGTCGGGAACCATCGCGGGCGCCGGAGACCTGATTCTCCAGGGGAACGGCACGACCGCCCAGAGCTTCGTCATCTCCGGCGATACCACCGCCCACTCGGGCAGCATTCGCATGGTCACCAACACCACCAACAAGACTCTGCGCCTGGACGGCACCATTGGCAATGCCAACATTGTGGTCGGCAACGGCGTGGCCATTGTCGGCGACGGCACCGTTGTCTTCAACGTCGTTGACGACGCCGCCGACCTGATTGACCGCGGCACCGGGGGCAGCCTCGACGTCACGGGCATGACCCTGCAACCCCTGCTGAGCGGGGTTCAGACGCAGACCGAATACGTCCTGGCCAGCAGCGCAACGGGAGTCGTCGGCCCCTTTGCCTCGATCCTCAGCTATGGCTCCTACACCTTCACCGTGGACTACGACGGCACGGAGCTCAACCCTGGCAAGGTCGTTCTGTCGGTGGCCATTCCCGAGCCTGCCTCGCTGGCCGTCATGGTGTTCGGGGCCGTGATGGGCCGGCGCTGGCGCGCCCACCCTCGTGTCCGGGGCCGGCAGGCAGCGGCTTCCCCTCGTGCATCGTGAGGTCGGCGTCGCGCGCGGCGCTGAAGGATGAACCGCCTGCGCGTCCCGTCCCCGCCCGCGCGGCGGCGCGCCATCTGAACGGATGCAGATCGGCCGGTTCTGGCTCAGGCCGGTGAGGGTGGGCCTTCAGACACCGGCAGGAGCGTGGCCGCGGCGGCGGGGAACACCAGGCACACCGCGCTGCCGACCGCCAGCGGGGCCTGTCCCTCCGCTAGCCTGAGCACCTTCCACGACACCCCCTCGCCGAGGCGGCAGACGTACTGCACGAGTTCCCCTTGGTAGGAGACCGACTCGACCGTCGCCCGGAACCTGCACTCCCCGTCAGGAGGAGCCGCGTCTCCACCCGCCGCGACGATGGTGATCCGCTCGGGCCGTACACAGCACTCGACCGCCGTGCCGGACGCCACGGCCTGCCCCGCCCGTGCACGCAGGGGGCCAACCACGGTCTCGATGGTCACGGTATCCCCCTGCCGATGCCCGGCCGTGCCGCGCAGGAAGTTGGCCTCGCCGATGAAGTCGGCCACAAAACGGTTCACCGGAGACTCATAGAGTTCGCGCGGGGTTCCCGTCTGTACAATGCGGCCGTCGCGCATGACGGCGATGCGGTCGGCCATGGACAGGGCTTCCTTCTGGTCATGGGTGACGTAGATGCCCGTTGTCCCCGTCGCCTTGACTAGGGCCCGCAGCTGTTGCCGCATCTGCAGGCGCAGCTGGGCGTCCAGGTTGCTGAGCGGCTCGTCGAGGAGCAGACAGGCGGGCCGCGCCGCCAACGCCCGCGCCAGGGCGACACGCTGTTGCTGGCCGCCGGACAGCTGGCGGGGACGCCGCCGGGCGAACTCGCTCATCTGCACACGGGCCAGCGCCTCCTGGGCCTGACGGCGCCGCTCAGCCCGCTTCAGACCCTGCATGCGCGGGCCGAACTCGACGTTGGCCTGCACCGTCATGTGCGGCCACAGGGCGTAGCTCTGAAAGACCATGGCCGTGCCCCGGCGCTCAACCGGCAACCCCGTGACCTCCTCGGCCCCGAAGAATAGCTGCCCCGCAGACGGCTCGACCAGGCCGGCGATGATGCGCAGCAACGTCGTCTTGCCGCACCCGCTCGGCCCCAGCAGGAAGAAGAACTCGCCCGCCTGAATCCGCAGGTTGACGTCGTCCAGCGCGCGCACCCGCTCGCTGCCTGCGCCGTACAGCTTGGTCAGATTCGCCAGACGGATGTCGGTCATGTGGACGTGTCCCGGCGTCTGGGTTGGGGGCACGGTGGTGGACGTGAGTCGCGACGCGATGGCGCCGCCCGGTGGTCTCTCACGCCTTGCCGGCGGGCCGCCCCTGACCCGAATTGCCCACCGCGAAGTCGCCAAGACGCAAAGCCCATTGACTTTCAACACGTTACGATGCCATCATGACTCTCACGAACGTGAAGCATGACGGGCCACAACACGTGCGTGTAGAACGTCACAGCACCGCCTTGACATAACAGTTACAGACACTTGGCGTCTTGGCGGTTCATGAATAGGTCAGGCCAAGGCCCCGCCCAAAGCCTACCGCCGGAAAAAGGAACGGGCCGGGAAGGCCCCGGCCCGTTCGTGGACGCTAGACTCGCTGTCGCATCAGTACATGTGAGTCGACTCGGTCTCCTGGACCGGGCGCTCCAGCACGTCGCTGGTCAGCGTGGTCTTGAAGCGGGTGTCGCCGGCCTTGACGGCCTTGACCACCACGTTCCAGGTCGCCTTCGCCTTGGGCGCCAGGCTCGGCAGCGGGGCGAAGGTGATGACCTTGCCGGCCGCCGTCCCGACGGTGGCGCCGCTGGAGGACACGTAGTCCGAGTGCTCTTCCAGTTCGCACACGATCTTGACGTTGGTGTCAACCGCGGAGCCCTGGTTGGTGGCGGTGATCACATAGGTCTCCTGGCCGCCGACCTCGATCGGGTCGGACACGTCGATGACCTCAAGCAGGATGGCCGGGATGCCCTTGACCACCGCGGCGACTTCGGCGCTGACCGGGTTGGCGCAGTTCGCGCGCGCCGTGACCTTGTTGATGACCGAGCTGGAGATCGCGTCGGCCCGGACCGTCACGCTGACCTTCTTGCTGGCGCCGGGGGCCAGGGTGCCCAGGTTCCACGTGACCGCGCCTGCGCCGGCCGAGCCGTTGTCGCTGGCCTTCACGAAGCTGGTGCCGGCCGGAAGGGTGTCCACCACAACCAGACCGTCGGCGGGGGCATCGCCCTTGTTGGCGACCGTGATGTCGTAGTCGATCGGGCGGCCGGGGAAGACTTCCGCGCGGGTCACGGCCTTGGAGATGTCCAGAACCGGCTGACGGACGGTGATCGAGGCGGCGGCGTCGGCCTTCAGGCCGGCGTCGGCAACCGCGGTCGCCGGGTTGTTGAACTGGCCGGTCTTGTCGGCCTTTGCGCTGATCTTGTACTCGCGCGACTGGCCGGCGGCCAGGTCGCAGGCATTGAAGGTGACCGTCTGCTGGCCGTCGAGGGTCTTCATGCCGGCGGGCAGGGTGTCGGTGACCTTGACGTTGCGGGCCACGCCCGTGCCGGTATTGGTGACCACGAGGGTGATCGGAATGACGTCGCAGAGCAACGCCTCGGCCGGCATCTGCTTGGTCAGCTTCAGGCCGGGCTGGACAGCCTTGATATTCAGGCAGAGGTTGGTGCGGTAGGTGACCTCGGCGCAGTTGGCGATGTCGCCGGAACCCTTGGCCGTGCCGCTCAGCTTGAGCACCTTGGTCTCGTTCGGGCCGAGGGTGCCGACCTTCCAGATGGCCTTGCCGGCGCCGATCTCAGCCTGCGGCGTCGAGGCGGCGGCGTTGAAGTTGTCGCCGATGGCGTCGGTGACCACCACGTCGCCCAGGTCCAGCTTGGTCAGGTTGGTGACCGTGTAGGTGTAGTCATAGGACTGGCCGACCACGACTTCGCCCGGGGCAGCCTTCTTCAGCAGCACGACGCTGGTCGCCGTCTCGCCGGTCGGGAACGCCTTCGCCACTTCAACCATGCCGGGGGCGGGGATGACCGGGCAGGCCGGAGCCGGGGCCGGAGCCGGACGCGGGGCCGGGGCCATCACACGGGGAGCCGGGGCGGGCTTGGCCGCCTTGGGAGCGGGGCAGATACAGCCGGACAGGACCACGCCCCCGGCCGCCACCACCGCCAAAGCCGTCATCTTCTTCAACATCGCACGCATTCCTTGCCTCCTTTGTCTCACTCTCGGTTGCTCGACCACTCTCTCTCCGGATTACTGTTTGGGATCAACGGATCCCAGGCAACTCTCACCTACGGACTATAGAACTGACAATACTCACCTCCTTAGTTTGTCTCTGTTGTCGTCAGCTATCGCACTCCCGATGCCCGGCAACCTTGACCATACTCGATGCTCACGGACAGGAGAGAAACCATACCGAACGGTCATAAGGTAACGTGATAGAACAGACAAGTCAAGCCGGTGCCACACTTGCCGAAAAATTGTTCCGCAGGCCGGACGGCCGCGGGGTCAGCCCCGCAGGCAGGGCGTGATTCCGGGGGCCGACTCCATAAGCTTCCCGGCGCGGTGCACGCCGTGGCGTGCTACAGCCCGCCGTTGATGAGACGCCGCACCTCGTCGGCGTTTGCCGCCCCGACCAGCCGGCCGCGCTCGCGACCGCGGACAAACAGGATCAGGGTCGGGGCCTCGGTGATGCCCAGGTCGGCGGCGTCCCGCCCGTCCGCAAGGGCATCCTTCTCGATGAAGTGGACCTGCCCGGCGTAGTCGGCCTTGACTCGGCGGTACGTCGGTTCGAATTCCGTGCAGGCCCAGCAGCCGTGCTTGCTGAACAGCATCACCACCGGCTTTTCGGAACCGGCGCCCCGAGCCGGGGCGGAGTGGGTCACGCCGTTTCCTGCCCCGCGGCTGGCGCATCCCATCGCCAGCGCCGCCAGCACGAGCGTCGTGACGGCGAGTGCGACTCGGGTTGCCGACGGCGCGCGCATTGTCTTGCCCCCAAGGGTCACGAGAGTCGGCGGGCAGGCGGTGTCGGAACGAAGGCCATGTCCGGAAGCAGACCGCCGCCGGCGGGCCGCCCAGTGTCCGGGCACCCTCTTCAGACTGCGGACGGGGTTGCCGGCGCGGCCGGGGTCGGCCCCTTGGCCAGGGCGTTGAGGCGCTTGGCCAGGCGGCTCTTCTTGCGGCTGGCGCGGTTGCGCGAGATCGAGTGCCGCTTGGCCGCCTTGTCGAGCATGGAGAAGCAACTCTGCAGGGCGGCGGCCGCCTCTTCGCGGCTACCCCCCTCAAGCTTCTGCACGAAACGTTTCTCAGCCGTCTTGGCGCGGGAGACGCGAACCTGGTTGCGCAGACGGCGCTTGACGTTCTGCCGGAGTCTCTTGGCCGCGGATGTCGTGTGTGGCATGCCAGTCGCCTTCCTTGTGGGGGCACCGAGAAACGGAAATCTCCGCAAGCGTACGCGTGGAAACCAGTAACGTAACGCCGCCGCCGCCAGATGCAAGTCCGGCTTGGGGTCAACCTAGCGCTGACGAATCCGCCTCGCGACCGGCGCAAGGCGGAAGGCGGCGGGTGAGGGTGGAGGTTCCGGGCCTGACCGGGTGCCGCGCGCCTCCCCTCCCGCCCTGTCGCCTCGCCGCCGCCTGCGGACGCCCGCCGCGCCGCCATCATCCTTCCGAGATGATGCTGCCCTTGTCGGTGTCCAGGAAGATCCCCGACAGGTTCATGCGCAGCTGTTCCGGGTTGTTCGAGGCGTCCATGCCCTCCTTCTCGCTGATCGTCCCCGACTTGATCAGCCGGTACAGCGAGCGGTTGAAGGAGACCATGCCGTCCTCCATGCCGCCGTCAATGGCGTTCGGCAGCTTGTCAAGCCGGTTCTCGTAGATCAGCTTGGCCACGATGGGCGTGTTGATGAGGATTTCGACCGCCGGAATCTGGCCACGCCCGTCCTGCCGGGGGATCAGCCGCTGGCAGACGATTGCGTTGAGGCTGGCCGACAGGCTGCGGCGCACCGACTCGCGCTCCGCCTGCGCGTACAAGTCGAGGATGCGCATGATGGACTGCGAGGCGTTGTTGGTGTGCAACGTGGTCAGCACCAGGTGCCCGGTCTCGGCGGCCGTCAGCGCGGTTTCGAACGTCGTGCGGTCGCGCATCTCGCCGATGACAATCACGTCGGGATCCTGGCGCAGGACGTGGACGAGGGCCGACTCGAACGAGATGGTGTCCAGCCCGATCTCCCGCTGTTCGATCACGCAGTTGCGGTCCTCGAACGAATACTCGATCGGGTCCTCGATGGTGATGATGTGGCGCTGCTGGGTCTCATTCATGTGCTCGACCATGCGCGCCAGCGTCGTGGACTTGCCGGACCCCGTGATGCCGGTCACGAAAACGATCCCGCGGATGCCCTCGGCCAGGGTGTGCACGGTCTCCGGCAACCCGAGGTCGGCCAGCGGCGGAACCCGGCCCTTGACGTGGCGCAGCGACAACGCCAGACGGCCACGCTCACGGTGCAGGTTGCCGCGGAAACGCCCCACCCCGTCCTCGAGGAAGGCAAAGTCGGCGTCCCCGGAACGGTGGAACCGCTCGACCTTCTCGGCCGACATCAGTTGCGGAATCGCCTTGTCAAGGAAGTCCGCCGGGCTGAGAAACTCGATCTCGGCCAGGTTGCCGCTGATGCGGATGCTGACATTCTTGCCCTCGCGGAAATGCCAGTCCGAGGCGCCTTCCTCGACCCCGGCCTGCAACACGTCGTGGAGAACCGTCTTGGCCATGATTGTCGCTGCCCCTGCCTTGCGCCCGCCCGCCAGGGCCGACGCCCGTTCGAGACCGGCGGCGCCGCCTGCCCGCCGGGCCGCTGACCGGCGGCCGTGCGCAAAAAAGCGGCGGACGGACTGCGCACGTGCGGCGCAGTAGTGTATGTTTACATCTGTGCGATTTCAACTGGTGGCGGCGTCCAAAAAGAGGAGTTCCCGCCCATGTATGTCGGCCGCATCGTCGCCGTCGGGTGCACCCGCGAGGGCCGCCTCGCCGCCCTCTACCGCGTCTCCTCGCGCTCGTTCCCCAACCGCTACGCCGTGCTGCGGCCGGGGGTGGCGGCCATCATCCCCAAGCCGGGACACGAGGGCGACATTTTGCGCAGCCCCTACATCGCCTACAACTGCCTGCGCGCGGTCGGCGACTGCGTCGTCGCCAGCAACGGCTCGCATACCGATCCGATCGCCGAGAAGATAGACGGCGGGATGCGACTGCGCGACGCCCTGGCCACCGTTCTCCAAGCCATGGACTACGAGCACGACAGCCTGGACACCCCGCGCATCGCCGCCGCCGTCAATCAGCGGACCCGCGAGGCCTACTTGGGGATCGTGCGCAAGGATGCCCTCCTGGTGCAAGCTGTCACCCCCGGCCCCGGCGAGGCATTCTACTTGGCCACCTACGAGCATAACGCCCCCTCGGCCGAGTACCGCGACCCTGCGTTCGACGCGCCCGACGCCGCCGCCGCCTGCGCCTATGTGCTGCGGCAAGGGACGTTCGCCCGACTGGAGAAACCGGTCACGGCGGCCTGCGCCGTGGCCAGCCCGGCCGGCCACTTCGAGCTGGCCGTGTGTGAAGATGCGGACGTGGACGCCCCGGCGGCGAAACGTCAGGGGCACGAAGGTTTCCATCGACTCGTCCATCAGGCTTCGACCTCCAGCAGTTCGGCACCGATGCTGTCCGGGGCAAACTCCGCGATCAGCGCGTTCCAACCCACCTCACGCCACTTCACCTTGATCCCCTGCACCTCGCCCGCGTGGACGAGGTCGATGCGCTCGATCATCAGATTGGCGATGCGGTGGCGCTCGACCGGGAACAGTTGATCCCACACGTTGTTGAGCCGTCCCATCGCCATCACCGTGCTGGCCTCGTCGATCTGGGCCCCGTTGCGTTGGATGTGCCGCACCACCGACGCCACGGTCTCCGGGCTGGTCAGCACCGTTCGGATCTGGGCCACCACAGCCCCCTCGATCTCCGGCGCGGGCAGGCGCTCGTAGCCCTTGCCCGGCGCGCCGAACCGCGCTTCCGACTTGGACACGTAGTAGTGGTACTTGCGCCCGTTCTTGCGCGAGTAGGTCGGGTACATCCGCTCGCCCGATGGCGCGTACAGCAGGCCGCGCAGCAAGGCGTCGGTGCGCGACCGGATCTTGGTTTCCACCGACCGGGCGTGCCCATCCCTGGCCAGCACCGCGTGAACCTT
>MVZH01000083.1 GCA_002068325.1 Lentisphaerae bacterium ADurb.BinA184
CTGCTGCGGCTGGCGCGGGCGAGCATCGAGGAGCACCTGCAGCGCCGGCCACCGCCGTGGCCCGAGGAGGCGGCACTGTCGCCGGGGGTGCGCGCCGCGGGGGCGGCCTTTGTGTCGTTACACCGGGGTGGCGACCTGCGCGGGTGCATCGGCAGCCTCGAACCCGAGGGGCCGCTGTACCGCGACGTCATGGCGAACGCGGTCAACGCCGCTTTCCACGACGGGCGTTTCCACCCCGTCGAGGCCGCCGAGCTAGCGACGTTGACGATTGAGATCTCGGTCCTGACGCGGCCGCGTCCGGTCGCCGGCCCCGAGGCGTTCGAGGTCGGGCGGCACGGCGTCCTCCTCGAAAAGGGCGGCCGCCAGGCGGTCTTCTTGCCCCAGGTCGCGCCGGCGCAGGGCTGGGACCGCGAGACCACGCTCTCGAACCTGGCGAGGAAGGCCGGACTGCGGGCGGACGACTGGCGCCGCGGCGCCCGCCTGAGTATCTTCACGGCAACCGTGTTCAGCGACCGCGATCCGCACGCGGCGGGATAGCTTCGCCGCGGCGGGCGGCGGCCGTCGCAAAGGGCAGGCGTAATGCGCTTCACGTGAGGCCCAAGCTCGTCACGTCAGGCCGGGGATTATGGTAAAGAGCCGCTTGCAGAACCCAAGCGTGAGTGGCTGGGTCGAACCCCCAGCCTCCATCGGCCTCGACTGGGATTGCTGTCTTCCGGGCTGGAGGGACGACCTCCGTGTCGTCCGGGTTCGTCCGCGGCAGACCGGGCCTTCGCGCATGACCTGGCGGACACGGAGGTCCGCCCTCCATCGCACGAGGACGTTGTCGTCCGCGGGGGTTCTGCAAGCGCCTCTAAAGATTACGGTAAAGATTATGGTGAAGACAATGGTGAAGACAAGGGGTTTCCCCCAATGTCTTTGCCATCGTCTTTACCCTTGTCTTGGTTAGTTGCGGAAGGCGGTGTACCCCATGGCCAGTCCAGTTGCTCTGAAGGTGGGCGTGATCGGCTACGGCGGCCGGATCCGCGGCGTCGTCGAATCCCTCGGCGTGTTCGGCATCCCGGTTGCCGTGGCGGCCATCTGCGACCCCCGCGCGGAGGAGATCCGCGGGCAGGATGGGACGGGGCGGCTGCGCGAGACGCGTTTCTTCACGGATCCCGACGCGATGCTGGACGGCGTGTGCCTGGACGGCGTGCTGGTCGGCACCCCGTGTCACCTGCACACCGCGATGGCCTGCAAGGTGGCGCGGCGCAACCTGCCGTTGTTCCTGGAGAAGCCGGTTGCCGTCTCGTGGGAGCAGGTCGCGGAGCTGCGGTCGGCATTTGCCGGGGTCACGGCGCCGGTGGCGGTGTCGTTTCCGTTGCGTCTGACGCCGATCGTGCTGAAGGTCAAGGAGATGGTTGAGTCCGGCCGCATCGGGGCGATCGAGCACATGGTGGCTTGGAACGATGTGCCCTACGGGTCGGTGTACTACAACAGCTGGTACCGCAACTACGAATGGGTTCAGGGCCTGTTCCTGCAGAAGGCGACGCACGACCTTGACTACCTGGCCTTTCTGCTCGGGCAGCGGCCGCGCTGGGTGTGCGCGATGTCCTCGCGGCGCGTCTACGGCGGGGAGCGTCCGTGGGATCTGGTGTGCGAGGCCTGCGAGGAGCGCGAGCGTTGCCCTGAGAGCCCCTTCAACCTGTTCCGCGAACGCTTCCAGGGCGAGAGGGTGCGGTACGACGCGGCGGGCAACCACTGCGTCTTCAGCAAGGGCATCCAGAACGAGGACTCCGGGAACTGCCTGATCGAGTACGAGAACGGGGTGCAGGCGTCGTACTCGCAGAACTTCTTCGCCCGCAACCAGGCCGGCCGCCGCGGCGCCCGGCTCTTCGGCTACAAGGGAACCATCGAGTTCGACTGGTATACCAACACGATCAGGGTCTTCGACCACCGGCTGCCCGCCACCGAGACGACCACCTTCGCCGGCCACATGCCGCACTTCGGCGGCGACCGCGAGCTGGCCTTCGACTTCCTCATGGCCATGCGCGAGCGCCGGCCCACCCGCACCGGCATCGAGGCCGGCATCGTCAGCGCCATGACCTGCCTGGCGGCGCGCGACTCGGCGGAGACGCGCCGGTTTGTGGAGATCGGCGATGGACGCGTCGGCCCGGTCGCGGCCCGTCCGGCGGACGGCGGCGGCGCCGGCGCGGCCCAGGCGGAACCGGCACGCTGAGCCGGGCGGAACGGGCGTGCGACGGACGCGGCCCCGATGGCCGGAGGGTCAGGACAATGGCGTACATACCTTGGCAGACAACCGCCCCAGGGGGCGGCGCCGGCCCGGCGGCGGAGGGCGGGGGGACGGTCTGCGTCATCGGGGCGCGGGGGATCGGGCGGCATCATGCGAACTGGTGGCGGCTGGCCGGCATCGAGGTGAAGGCGTTCGCCGGCACCTCGGCGGAGTCGAATGCGGCGACCGCGGCAGGGCTGGAGAAGCTGCTGGGGTTTGTGCCGCGCGCCTACACGGATGTCCCGGCAATGCTGGCGGCGGAGCTGCCGGCCTTCGTGGATGTCTGTTCGCCGCCGGCCCTGCATGCGGCCCACGTGACCGCAGCCCTCGAGGCTGGGGCGCATGTGCTGTGCGAAAAGCCGTTTGTCTACGAGGAGGGGCGTGCGCACGCCGACCTGCTGGCGGCGGCGCGCGGGCTGGTCGGGCTGGCGGCGGCGTGCGGGCGGCGGCTCGGGCTGTGTTCACAGTATGCGGTGGCGGCGGAAAGCTGCCTTTGCGGACTCCGCAAATTCCGTCCGGGCGAGGCCCTCGTTGATTGTGCGGCGGAGCTGGCTTCGCCGGCGCGGGGGCGCGGGCCTGACGCGCTGGCGACCTGGATTGACCTGGGGCCGCATCTCCTGGCCGCGCTCCAAGCTCTCGCGTCCGGCGGCAAGATGGCGGCCGGGACGCTGCGCACGGACCGCGCCGGCGACCGGCTGCAGTGCACGTTCACCCTCGAACGGCCGGACGCGCCGCCGCTGGCCTGCCGGCTGTGCACGTTCCGCACGGGAGAGGGCGCGGCACATGTGCGACGGCTGGTGCTGAACGGCGTGCCGTTCGACCTCGAAGGCGAGCGCGGCG
Organism: Lentisphaerae bacterium ADurb.BinA184; assembly: GCA_002068325.1. Taxonomy (GTDB): domain Bacteria; phylum Verrucomicrobiota; class Lentisphaeria; order Oligosphaerales; family MVZH01; genus MVZH01. The sequence goes on from MVZH01000083.1 coordinate 3,110, forward strand.
CCGACGGCGTCTATGGCGCGCGCATCGTGTCGCCGCTGGGCGAGTGGCGCGAGGAGGACTCGATGCGCGTGCTGATCCGGCGCATGGCGGCGGGGCATCCGCCGCTTGACGGCGATGCGGCGTTGCGCAATCTCGAGTGGTTGCTGGCGGTCGCCGCCTCGGCGGCAGGGGAGGGTGGGGAATAGCAAATAGCAGATCGCAGATAGCAGATAGCAGAGGGCAGAGGGCAGAGGCCAGAGGCCAGAGGGCAGAGGGCAGAGAGCAGAGAGCAGAGGGCATATAGAAGAGGCGGATGGGCAGGGCGCGGGACTCGCAGGGCGCAGAATCGGCAGGGCACAAGAGGCGGTAGGGAGTCGCTCCAATGACGACAAGACGGCGTTCGACACGCGTGCGGACTCTCGTGGCGGGCTTCTGGCTGGCGGCTTGCATGGTAGCCGCACGAGCGGCCGCCGAGGGGCCGAACCTGCTGGTGATCAGCTCGACGGCAAACGGGGTGCCGCTGATTGACGAGGCCTACCGCACGACGCTGACCGACGCCGGGTACCGCTGCGAGGTACTCTCGCACGAGGCCCTGTTGAGCGCGGAGTACCTGGCGCAGTTCGGGGTCGTGGTGGTGGCCAACCTGCCGTACGCCGGCGAGGAGCACACGGTGTCCGGCTACACGCTGCGCAATGTCGCCACGAACTTCCGGCTTCTGCGGGAGTACGTGGCGGCCGGCGGCGGGGTGGTGGTGATGCCGGCGATCAGCGAGTTCGGCGAGGCCTACGGCACGGTGTACGACCAGTTCCTGGCGCCGTGGGGGGCGCGGCTGCTGATCCACCAGCTCAAGGACGGCACGTCCCGGGAGAACGGCCCCGGCCCGGCCGCCTACGGGGCCGGGGTGATCCTCAAGAACCACCCGATCACCAAGGAGATGACGGGCAGCGACGTGCTCTACCCGATGAACGTCATGCGCTGGGATCACTCCTACTCGACCACACCGCTGCTGCTCGGCCCCGAGTGGACGGTGCTGGCCCACGGCGGTGCCTCCGCCCGTACCTACATCGCCCTGAACAACAACACCGTCGGCGACCCCCAGACCAGCCACAACACGCTGTACGCCGTGCGCCCGGCCGGCAAGGGCATGGTCGCCCTCAGCGCCATCCACAGCTACTACACGCTGACGATGGTCTCGTCCAAGGCCGAGAACATCGGGGAGAACGGCACCGGGGTCATTGACTTCAAGGTGATGCGCGGCGAGCCGGACGGACGCCCGAGCGGCTTCGAGGAGCTTCTCGACCGCACCTACCGGTTCCTGGCGGCGAACAGCGCGAAGAACGGTCTGGGGGCCTGGAAGGAGGTGGCGCCGCCGGCGCAGGAGCCGTACCCGTCCTCTCCCGCGGCCGTCGACTGGTCGGTGCAGGCGCCGCCGCCGACCTGGGCGCACCGGGTGATCCCCGGGGGGACCTGGCCGGACAAGACGTACGACGAACTCCCCGACCCCCTGGTGCAGGGGGAGATGAAGTACTGGAAGGCCCTCATCGGGGCGCGCACGCGCTACAGCAACGGCACCGGCTCGGTCCGCGAATACCGCGAGGCCGCCATCCAGGCCGGCTACCACGCGATCATCTTCACCGAGGTCTTCGCCGAGATGACCGCCAAGGCCTGGCAGTGCCTGGTGCAGGACTGCGTCGAGAACAGCGACGATCGCTTCCTCTGCATGCCGGGCCTGGAGATCGAGGGGACCAGCGGCGGCCGCTACCTGGTCCTGTGCTCCCCCCGCTGGCCGGACGCGGCCTGGCTGACTCCCGACGGCCGGCGGCTGGACGCCATCCGCATGCTCTCCCTGGGCTGGTCCGGGCACGTCGCGGTCATGCACCGTCCCAACTCCCAGAGCCTGTCGCCGCAGCTGTTCAAGCAGTACCAAGGCATCGCCGTGGCCACGTACGACGGCAAGGGGCAGCTGGTGGACGACGGGTTCTATGCCTACCAGTGGGCGGTGGCGAGCGATTCGAATCCCATCCCCATCGCGGTCCACGAGGTCAGCAGCCCCGGTGAGGTCGCCAAGGCCGCGGCCACCGGCTACCAGCAGATCCTGCCCGCGCCCGACCTGCGGCAGGCGATGGAGTACTTCCGCTACGGCGTGGCGCACTTCTTCGAGTGCCCGCTGCGGTACTTCATCTCCGAGGGGCCGATCCTCGACGGATGGAGCATTTTCAACAAGGACAGGGGCAAGGCCGAGCTGAACCGCGACCATTACCGGCTGGGGGTGGGGGTGCGCGGCGGCGACGCGCCGGTTGCCGAGGTGCTGCTGTACGATGGTTTCCAGGCGGTGCGCCGCTGGCGGCCTGACGCCGCGGAGTTCCGGGCCCAGGTTGACGGCGGCCACGACATGCAGCACCTCTACCTGCTGCTGGCCCGCGACGCCCGCGGCCGCCGCGTCCTCTCGCCCGGCATCCGCACCGTCACCCGCAACTGGCGCCTGCGCTGCGGCGACCGCCAGAACTGGCTGGGACATTTCTGGATCTACACAGGCTGGACCCTGAACGGCATGCCGGGCTACCAGCTCAAACTGGCCGGGACCAGTGAAGGCACCCTGGGCTGGAATGGGAGCGCCGGCGGCAATCCCTGCCCCATCTTCGAGTACCGCTTCTTCTCCGACCATGTGCAGCTCGCCGACGCCGACTTCGGCGCCAAATACATTGACGCCACCTGGGAGGACATCGCCGGCGACGGCGCCAGGGGCGCCCCCGTGCGCCCGACTGACGTGGTCGCCGGCCGCATCCGCGCCACCCACTTCACCACGCTCAAACGCCCCGACTTCGCCGTGCTCGAATACGACGTCCAAGTGCGGCTCAAGCAGGACGCGCTGCTGGACGCCGGCGCGCCCCTGAACCCCGTGATGGGCGGGGTTTTCAAGGGCAGCCGGAACAATCTGCTCATCCTGCCGGGCAAGGATCCCGAGCCGCTGTTCCCGGTGGACGAGAGGACGCAGCGCCGCGGCCCCTCCACCCGCCCCCTCCTCGATCTGCCGGTCGGATCCTACGTGGCCGGGGTGATCCCGCTGACCCCGGGGCTGGCCCTGAGCGGCGACCGCTTCGGCTACCGCGTCGTGCCGGGCGAGCTGAACAACGTCCCCGAGGGCACGGAATGGAGGGTCCGCTACCTCATCCTCGATGCCGCCGCCTTCCACTGGAAACATGGCCGCGACTGGGCTGAGACCCGCGTTGATGACAAGGCGGTGCAGGCCCTCGTCGAGATGGGGTTCCGCGGCCAGACCCCCTATGCGTTCGAGCTGCGCCAGGGCAAGCTCGACGGCACGGCCTACTGTGCCCGCCTCACCGCCGAGAACGGGGGGGTCGGCGGGCGTTGCGTCAACGAGACCGGCAAGGAGATGCTGTTCCACGTGCCGCTGCTGATCGCGGGGCTCGACAGTCGCGCCGCGTGCGTGCTGTGGCGCTCCGACACCGCCCGGCTCGAACCCTTCGCCACGTTCCGCGGCACCGGCTACGTGCCCTTCAACGCCGACCGGACGGTCGAGTTCTACGCCGGCCGCCCGGCCCTCTGCGACCCCCGCCTGGCTGTCGAGGTCGTCGAGTGGTCTGCGGACTCCGCAATCTTCCGCCTGCACAACCCGACGGAGGCGGCGATCGAGGGCGAGTTTGCCACCGTCGGGGCGGTCCGCGGCTTCAAGGCGCTTGCAGCCCGGATCACGGTTCCGCCGGGGGCTTCGATCGAGGTGCGGTGAGGGGGGGGAGGCGCTTGCAGAATCCCCGCGCACGGCAACGGCCTCGTGCGATGGAGGGCGGACTTCCGTGTCCGCCAGGTCATCGGCGAAGACCCGATTTGCCATGGACGAACCCGGACGACACGGAGGTCGTCCCTCCAGCCCGGCACACGGCGATCCTCACCGGGGCCGATGGAGGCCGGGGCTCTGTCCCAGCCATTCACGCCTGGGATCTGCAAGCGGCTCGAGGAGGCCGGGGGTGGGCAGGGAGCGGGGGGCAGGGGAGGGTAGACAGCAGACGCCCGGGTCGCGCGCGGGGGCGCGATCCGGGCGTTTTGAGGGGGCAGGCGCAGGTTCCGGCGGCTACTTCGTGGCCTTCTTGCCGGCCTTGGGTTCCGTCGTGGTGGCGGCGGGGGTTTCGGCGGGGGCGGTCTCGCCCGTGCCGCCCACCGGCTCGGTCACCAGTTGCACCAGGCACATGTCACAGGCGTCGCCGACCCGCGGCGCCAGCCTGATGATGCGGGTGTAGCCGCCCTGGCGGCCGGCGTAACGCGGGGCGATCTCGTCGAACAGCCTCTTGACGACGGGCCTCTGGTGCAGGATGGCGACGGCCCGCCGCCGCGCGGCCAGCGTGCCCTGCTTGCCCAGGGTGATCATGCGCTCCGCCCGCCGGCGCATCTCCTTGCCGCGCACCAGGCCGGTCTTGACCTGCCCTTCGACGAGCAGGCTGCACACCATGTTGGCCATCATGGCCCGGCGATGCGACGAGCTGCGGCCGATCTTGAACGTATACTTGCGGTGGCGCATGGACTATTCCTCTTCTTTCGGCGGCTCGGCGCGCGCCTGCACCGCCTTGACGACGTTGTCGGGCAAGCTCATCTCCAGGCCGAGCCCGAGGGCGGCCAGCTTCTCCTTGATCTCATCCAGGGACTTCTTGCCGAAGTTCCGGTACTTCAGCATCTCCGCCTCGGTCTTGACCACCAGCCCGCCGAGGTTCTGGATATTGGCGTTGTGGAGGCAGTTGCGGGCCCGCACTGACAGCTCCAGGTCCGCCACACTGCCGCACAGCTTCTTGACCAAGGTCTCCTCCTCGGCGGAGAGGCTCTGGGTCTCCTCCTCCTCCTCGTGCGTCGCCTTGGTGAAGACCACGAGGTGCTGTTGCAGGATGGCGGCCGCCCGGCGCACCGCATGCTCGGGGCTCACGCGCCCGTCCGTCCACACTTCGAGTTCCAGCCGGTCGTAGTCCGTGCGTTGGCCGACGCGGCAGGCCTGCACGTCGTAGCGGACGCGCTCGACCGGGCTGAACAGGCTGTCCACGGGGATCACGCCGATCGGCTGGTCGGCGCGCTTGTTCTCGTCGGCCGGCCGGTAGCCGCGGCCGGAGTCAATCACAATCTCCATGCGCACCTTGCGGTCGCGGTCCAGGGTGAACAGGTGCAGCTCGGGGTTCAGCACCTTCGTCACCCCATCCTCGCGCACGGCGGCGGCGGTGATGGCCCCGGCCTTGCCCACCTCCAGTTCGAGGGTGCGCGGCAGTTCGCCGGCGCAGGTGACGCGCAGTTTCTTGACGTTCAGCACGATCTCGGTGACGTCTTCGATGACGTCCGGGATCGAGGTGAACTCATGCGGAACACCGTCAATGCGCACCGAGGCCACGGCCACCCCGTCGAGCGACGAGAGCAGCACCCGCCGCAGGGCGTTGCCGAGGGTGTGCCCGAATCCCGTCTCGAACGGTTCGGCCAGGAACTTGGCGTAGCGGTCGGTGGCCGTCTTCTCGTCAATCTGCAAGGCTTCAGGCATTGCGAAACCTTCAACCGCCGGCATGTGTTGCGTCTCCTGTTGTAGCGGGTCTCCTGGCGTCAACCCGGGGCAGTTGCTGGGGGATGCGGACGGGCCTCGGCCGCCGCCCGGGCGGGCGGGGGCGTCAGACACGGCGGCGCTTGGGCGGCCGGCAACCGTTGTGCGGAATCGGGGTCACGTCCCTGAGAAGGGTCACTTCGATGCCGGCGGCGGCGATGCCGCGGGCGGCGGACTCGCGGCCGGCTCCGGGGCCCTTGATGCGGATTTCGACTTCGCGCATGCCGGCGTCGGCCGCCTGCTTGGCGGCCTCGGTGCCGACCAGCTGGGCGACGTAGGCCGTGCTCTTCTTCGAACCCTTGTAGCCGAGGCGGCCGGCGCTGCACCAGGCCACGACGTTGCCATTGAGGTCGGTGATGCAGACCTTGGTGTTGTTGAAGGTCGCGTCCACGTGGGCGATCCCGCTGGGCACATGGCGGTCGGACTTGCGGCGTACCGGGCGTGCCGTCTTGGCGGCGGCCTCGGCGCCGGGGGCGGCGGGGGCGGCGGGGGCGGCGGCGGGCGGGGTCTCGGGGGCGGCGGCCGGGGTGGCAGGGGGATTGGCCTTGGCAACCATGAGGGTTTCAGTCTCCCATTGTCAGGGGGGCGGCGTCCCGGACAGGGCATCCCGTCCGCGTCGCCCCTCGCAACTTCTCGATGCCGGTCAGGCCTTCTTGGCCTCGGGCTTGGCTTCCGGCTTGGCCTCGGGCTTGGCTTCGTCCTCGGATCGGCCCAGGCGGCGCGTGGTGCGGTCGCGCACGGCGCCGACCGTTTTCCGTACGCCCTTGCGGGTGCGGGCATTGGTGCGGGTGCGCTGGCCGTGCACCGGCAGTCCCTTGCGGTGGCGGAGTCCGCGGTAGCAGCCGATCGCCACCAGCCGGCGGATGTCCTGCGCCACCTGGCGGCGCAGGTCGCCTTCGATCACGAAACCTTCCTGGAGAATTTGGGCGAGGGAGGCGACGGCGGCGTCGTCCAGCTCGTTGGTCTTCTTGGCCGGGTCCAAGTTGGCCCGTTTGCAGATGGCGCGGGCGCGGGCCGGGCCGATCCCGTAGATGTAGCGCAACCCGACGTCAAGCCGTTTGTTGGCGGGAATCTCGATACCGAGGATGCGTGGCATGGTGGCTGGACTTCCCTTTGTGCCGGGTGCAACGAGCCGCCGCCGCCCGAGGTCACGGGCGCGGAACCGCGGCCGGCGCTACCCCTGACGCTGCTTGTGTCGCACGTTCTTGCAGGCGATGCGGACCACACCCTTGCGCCGCACCACCCGGCAGTTCTCGCACTTGCGCTTGACTGAAGGTCTGACTTTCATCGTGCCTGGCTCCAGGTGGCGGGACTCACGCCGGCGGGGGGCGACCGCCCGCGCCGGCCCGTACGGTTTTCTCTGGCATCTGACCAGCCGGCCGCCCTCGGGCACCGTCGAGTCCCCGACAAAACGGCGGAACGATTACTATACTCACCAAAACCCGTGCGTCAATGCGAGGGCGGGGGAAAAAGTGCCGCCCGCCCCGCCGGGTCGCCGTCGGCCACGGGACACCTCTCCCGCGCGGGCCCCGCAGGCGCGCGCTCAGCGTTGGCGGTAGACGATACGGCCCTTGCCCAAGTCATAGGGGGACATCTCCACCGTCACCGTGTCCCCCGGCAGGATCCGGATGAAGTGCAGCCGCATCTTGCCGCTGATGTGCGCAAGGATCTCGTGGCCGTTCTTCAGGGTGACCCTGAACATGGTGTTGGGGAGGACTTCCTTGACGATCCCGTCCAGCCTTAGGGATTCTTTGCCCATGTCAGTATCTCCGGTTCGTCCTGGGTGATGAGCACCATGTGCTCGTAGTGCGCGGAACAACGGCCGTCCTCGGTTCGCACGGTCCAGCCGTCGGCATCCACGGTCACGGCCGGCGTGCCGGCATTGATCATCGGTTCGATCGCCAGCACCATGCCCGGCCGCAGGCGCGGCCCCGGCGCCGCCGTGCGGAAATTCGGCACCTCGGGGGGCTCGTGCAACTCACGGCCCACGCCATGGCCGACATACTCGCGCACCACGCCCAGTCCGTTGCGCTCGGCCAGCCGCTGCACGGCCGCCCCGATGTCGTTGACCCGGGCCCCGCCGCGGGCGGCCCGGATGCCCGCCGCCAGGCAGTCGCGGGTGACGGCCAGCAACCGCGCGATCTCGGGGGCGGGCGGCGGCCCCACGCAGACCGTGGTGGCGGTGTCGCCGATGAAGCCGTCGAGGGCGACGCCGACATCCAGCTTGACCACGTCGCCCACCCGCACGACGCGCGAGGGGCTGCCGATCCCGTGCACCACCTCGTCATTCAGCGAGATGCAGATCTGCCCGGGGAAGCCGCGGTACTGGTAGAACGCCGGGCGGCCGCCGGCCTGCCCGATCAGGGCGGCGGCCTGACGGTCAATGTCGAGCGTGCTCATGCCCGGCTGGATCGCGGCTTCGAGACAGTCGCGCACCCAGGCGGCCGCCTGCGCCGCCCGGCGGATGCCCGCCAGCTCATGCCCGGCATGGATGCAGACCCGCGTGCCGTCGCCTCCCTTCATCATAGCCCCAGCCCTTGGCGGAGGCGGGCGAAGTTCTCGTCCTTGTGGCCGGCCCCCGAGAGGGCGGTCAGGAGGCCGCGGCGGCGGTAGTAGTCGGCCACCGGCGCCGTCTGCCGTTCGTACACCGCCAGGCGTTCGACCGCGGTCGAACGCGAATCGTCGGTCCGCTGGATCAGGGGGCCGCCGCAGGCGTCGCAGACGCCCTCGGCCCGGGGCCGGTTGAAGAGCGTGTTGAAGACGGCGCCGCACGCCTTGCAGACCCGGCGCGCGGTCAGCCGGGTCAGCAGCAACTCGCGCTCAACCTCGAAGAGCACGACGCGGTCCAGGGTCAGCCCGTGCCGTTCGAGGGCGGCGTCGAGCAGCTCGGCCTGCCGCACGGTGCGTGGGAAGCCGTCGAGGATGAAGCCGCCGGCGGCGATGGCGGGGTCGGCGAGGCGTGCGGTGACGATGGCGGTGACGGTCTCGTCGGGCACCAGCTGGCCGTTGTCGATGTACTGGCGGGCCTGCCGTCCCAGCTCGGTGCCGGCCTTCATCTCGGCGCGCAGGATGTCGCCGGTGGAGATCTGGCGCACGCCGAAGGCGGCGCCCATCATCTCCGCCATGGTGCCTTTGCCGGCGCCGGGCGGACCGAGGAATACATAGCGAGCCATGGCGGCCGGTCTCCGCAACGCGATGTGTCCAGGTACGAAAAACTGTGCAGACGGAACGCATACCGTACTCCGGCTAGCCGCGGCCGTCAACTCGCGGCAACCGCAAAGGGCGCGCGTCGCGGTTTGAAAAGCCCCTGACGCGGCGCTATACTGAACCTTGCGTTGGCGCGCGTATGATACGACCCGTCACCGGAGTGGGCGTGGACCCACTTTTTTGTTTTTGGCGGCGAGTGTCCTGGTCAATCAGGAAACACGACCTATGAACGCTGAACTGCTGGCCGTCATTGACTACCTGGAGAACGAGCGGCGCATCGACCGCGAGACGCTGATCGCCCTCATCGAGGAGTCGTTGCTGGCCGCCGCCCGCAAGGTGCTGGGGCCGGCCAATGAACTGCGCGTGACGATTGACCGCGAGACCGGCGACATCCGGGCCCTGGCCACGGTCACGGTGGTGGACTACGTGCGCCAGCGCGAGTGCGAGGTCTCCCTGGCCGAAGCGCGCCGCCGCGTGCCGGGCATCAAACTGGGCGAGACCCTCGAATGGGAGGTGACGCCGGACAACTTCGGCCGCATCGCCGCCCAGAATGCCAAGCAGAGCATCATGCAACGTCTGCGCGAGGCCGAGAAGGTCCGCGTCTGCGAGGAGTACCAGAGCCGCGTCGGGCAGCTGGTCTCCGGCGTGGTGGTGCGGGTCGAGCGCGGCGACGTCTATGTGGATCTGACGCGGGCCGAGGGGGTCATGCACCATCCGGACCGCATCCCCGGCGAGGAGTACCAGCCCGGCGACCACTACACCGGCGTCCTCGTGCGCGTCAATCCGGAAGGGATCGGGCCCAGCCTGGTGCTGTCGCGTGCCCACCCCGACCTGGTGGTCCGCCTGTTCGAGCGCGAGGTCTCCGAGATCGCCGAGCATGTGGTCGATATCAAACTGGTGGCGCGCGAACCCGGCTACCGTTCGAAGATCGCGGTGGCCGCCAACGACCCCAGCGTGGATCCGGTCGGCGCCTGCGTCGGGGTGCGCGGCAACCGCGTCAAGACGGTGGTGCGCGAGCTGGGCGGCGAGAAGGTGGACATCATCCCGTGGGCGGCCGAGCCGAGGGCCTTCGTCACCAACGCCCTGCAACCGGCCAAGCTGGCCGGCATCGAGGTGGACGAGCCCAACCACGTCATGCACGTGATCGTGCCCGAGGACCAGCTCTCGCTGGCCATCGGCAAGAAAGGCCAGAACGCCCGCCTGGCGGCCAAGCTGACCGGCTGGCGCATCGATATCCGCCGCCAGGAGAAGGTCGAGAACCTCGAATTCGAGGACAAGGTTCAGCGGGCGATCCAGGAACTGGTCGAACGCGTCCCGGTGCTGACCCCGGAGGTCGCCACCGCCCTGGTCAAGAATGGTTTCATTTCGCTGGAAGGCATTGTCGAGGCGGAGGTCGGCGACCTGACCGCCGTCGCGGGCATCGACAGCGAACTGGCGCAGCAGATCCTGGACGCGGCCCGCAAGGCCGCCACCCCCTGAAGCCTGCCGGCGCCGCAGGAGGTTGCCCATGAGTGAGAAAGTGCGTGTCTACGAATTGGCCAGGGAACTCGGCCTGACCAATAAGGAGCTGATCGCCCTGCTGCAGCGCGAGGGCGTTGCCGTCGCCAGCCACTCCAGCTCGATTGACGGGGACACCGCGACGCTGGTGCGCGACCAGGTCATCGCCGCCCGCAAGCAGAGCACGCCGCCCAAGGCCACCGACGTGGTGGCCGCGCTCAAGGCGGCGGCCCAGGCCCAGCAGCAGGAGGAGGTCAAGCCGCAGCCGGCCACCGTGGTCGGCGAGAGCGGCCGCCCGGAAATCCACATCAAGCCGCCGATCATCGTCCGCGACCTCGCCAAGGCGCTGAACGTCAAGCCGAATGAGCTGATCGGCGAGCTGATGACCATGAACGTGTTCGCCTCGATCAACCAGGTGGTCGAGCCGGACATCGTCGAGAAGGTGTGCGTGCGCCGCGGCTTCGAGTTTGTCCGCGAACGGCGCGAGCGGCCGGCCAAGGGGCCGCGCCGGCTCGGGGAGGAGGCGATGGCGCCGGGGGCGGCGGGCAAGCGCCCGGTCACCGGCCACGTCCCGCGGCCGCCTGTGGTCGGCGTCCTCGGCCATGTTGACCATGGCAAGACGTCGTTGCTGGACGCCATCCGCGAGACCCGGGTCGCCGCCGGCGAGACGGGCGGCATCACCCAGCACATCGGGGCCAGCGTCGTCGAGTGGCACGGCCACACCATCACCTTCCTCGACACCCCCGGCCACGCCGCCTTCACCGCCATGCGCGCACGCGGCGCCAACGCCACCGACATCGTCGTGCTCGTGGTCGCCGCCAACGACGGCGTCATGCCCCAGACCATCGAGGCCATCAACCACGCCACCGCCGCCGGCTGCAAGATCGTCGTCGCCCTCAACAAGATTGACCTGCCGGAGGCCAACCCCGACCGCGCCCTGCTGCAGCTCCAGCAGAACGGCGTCATGCCCGAGCAGTGGGGCGGCGAGGTCGGCGTGGTGCCGGTCTCGGCGACCACCAAGCAGGGGGTCGAGGATCTCCTTGAACGCATCCTCCTGGAGGCCGAGGTCATGGGGCTGCGCTCCAACCCGTCGCTGCCCGCCGACGGCCTGGTCATCGAGGCCCAGCTTGAACCCGGCATGGGGCCGACCGCCAGCGTGCTGATCCGCAACGGCACCCTGCGCACCGGCGACATCCTGCTGTGCGGCCAGCACTACGGCCGCGTCAAGGCCCTGATTGATTCCCGCGGCCAGCGGCTCAAGAGCGCCGGCCCCAGCACCCCGGTGAAGGTGCTCGGGCTGTCCGGCGTGCCGGAGGCCGGCGAGGCCGTCGTGGTCCTGGAGGACGAGCGCGAGGCCAAGGCCAGGGCCGAGGCCCGCGCCCAGGCCCAGCGCGAGGGCGAGCTGACCGCCCCCCAGAAGGCCAGCCTCGAAGACCTCTTCCGCCAGATCACCGAGGAGTCCAAGGCCACCCTCCGGCTGATCCTCAAGACCGACGTGCGCGGCTCGCTCGAAGCCATCGCCGACAGCCTGGCCAAGATCCAGTCGGAGAAGATCACCCTCGACATCCTGCACCGCGGGGTCGGCGAGGTGACCGACAACGACGTGCTCCTGGCCGCCGCCTCGAACGCCATCATCGCCGGCTTCCGCGTGCGCGCCATGCCCGGCGTCAACAAGACCGCCAAACAGCGCGGCGTCGAAATCCGCCTCTACGGCATCATCTACGAGCTGCTCGACGACATCGAGGACGCCATGCGCGGCCGCCTCAAGCCGGAGACCCGCGAGCAGGTCATCGGCCACGCCGAGATCCTGCGCATCTTCGAGGTCAGCAAGGCCGGCCGCATCTGCGGCTGCGTCGTCAAGGACGGGGCGGCCCGCATCGGGGCCAGCGCCCGCGTCATGCGCCAGGGCGGCGTCATCTACAACGGCCTGATCCAGTCGCTGAAGCACTTCAAGGACGACGTGCGCGAGATGAGGGCGGGCCAGGAGTGCGGCATCCGCCTGGACAACTTCGAGGACTTCGAGGTCGGCGACCTGATCGAGGTTTTCACCATCGAACAGGTTGCGCCCGAGCTGTAACCCGGCCCCGCGCCCCCTCAGGATGTCCGCCATGCGATACGAACGCCTGCGCCGCGTTGATGAACTGCTCAAGCGCGAGATCAGCGCCTTCTGCGAGCGCAACATCGCCCGCGAGCTCACCGGGCTGCTGACCATCACCCAGGTCAAGACCAGCTCCGACCTCCGCCACGCCCGCGTCTACTACAGCGTCCTCGGGCCCCCCGCGGCCGCCGAGACCGCCCTCGACCGGCTCAAGCAGTACCGCCCCGACATGCAACACCAGATCGCCGTCGCCGTGCAGCTGAAGTTCACCCCCGTGCTAACCTTCCACACTGACCACTCCCCCGAACACGGCGACCACGTGCTCTCCATCCTCGACGAACTCCACCTCCTGGATCCCGAGCCCGGCGAACCCGCCCCGCCCACCGACGAGCCGACATGAGCCGCGAACGCCATCCCCGCGCGCCTGCGGAGTTCGCAGCCTTGGCGGGCTGGCTGGCGACCGTCCGGCGGCCGCTCGTCGCCACCCACCTCCACCCGGACGGCGATGCCTTCGGGTCGGTATTCGCTTTGTATAACCTGCTCAGGGACAACGGGTTGGACGCCTCGTACTGGCTCCCCGAGGCGCCGCCGCCGCGCTATGGCCGGCCCTTGGGCGGCACACCGTTCCCCGCCGCCATGCCATCGCGCGCCGCCGGCCCGCCCGACGCGGTCATCGCCCTCGACTGCGCCCGCGCCGACCGCCTG
>MVZH01000084.1 GCA_002068325.1 Lentisphaerae bacterium ADurb.BinA184
CCAGACCCGCCTGACCGACTGCCGGCGCTGGGAGTCGCGGCCCGCCGCGCAGTGTCCGAGCTGAAGCAGCGCCGCCCGCGCGAAGAGGACGGCATAGACGGCGACAATGGCCGTTCCGAGCCACCGCAGTTTGCGTTGCCAGGCGGCGTGGTTCATGCCGGCCGTGCCTCCGGGCGGCGAGGGACGCCGCGTTGCAGCAGCCGTGTCACGGCGCGGTGGGCCGCGTCCACCGGCCACGCCGCCGCCATGCCGAGCAGCCAGGTTCCCAGGATGTTCAGGATGCAGATCCGCAGGCCGCAGCGGACACCGTCCGCCCCCCAGGCGTAGACGTGGAGGAGGGCGGCGACCGCGGCGCACCAGCCTCCGGCTGCCAGCACCCACCCCCGCATCCGCACCGGGGCCTCCAAGGGCCGTCGGCGCGCCGCGAGGCATCCGGCCAGCAGGGTGAACAGCGCCATGGACAGCCCCAAGGGCAGGGCGCAGAGGGCATCCTGCAACAGCCCGGCCAGCAGGGCCACCACCACCGCAAGCGGCAGGTGCAGCCGCGACCCGGCGCAGACCACGACAAGGGTCAGCAGCGGCGCCTTCGCATGGCCCAGCGCCGGCGAGGTCGGCAGGACCGACTGCAGGACGGCAAGCAGACAGGCCGCCGCGACCACCAGGCACGCCGGCAACCAGTGACGCGCCAGCGTCTCCCAGGCCTGCACCGCCCGGGATCCGCGCAACGCCCCGATGTCGAGCGTGACGGAGACGATGGCCGAGCGGGCCGCGGCGACGGCCTCACGGGCGGCGGTGTTTCCTGCGACAGGGGGGGAGGTGTGGGTGCTCATGGTTTCAGTTCCTCGACAGCAGGGGGGCGGGGGTGTCGAGCACCACAAAGAGGTAGTCCCGGGGGCGGGGTTGCGCGGCCAGGCGCACGGTGGCCACCTGGCCGGCGCCGTCCGTCATCGGCCCCACGGCGAGCACGTTGCCGATGAAGATGCCGTCGGGGACCTGTCCATTGAGCGCACAGGTGAACACGGCGTCGCCCGGTGCCGGCTGGCCGCCGCCGGCCGCGCCGTAACCGGGCGAGAGGTCGGGGGCGCACACCAGCTGGAGATCCGGCCCGGCGCCGTTCTCCGGGCCGTGGATGACGCCCAGGGCACCGCTGCCCGGCAGCCGGCAGAGCACCCGGCTGGCGGGGTCGGTGACCAGCAGCACCTCGGACTGGTGGCGGGACACCGAGAGAATCCGCCCAGCCAGCCCCTCCTCCGTCACCAGCGCCATGCCCGGCCGCATCCCGTCCGCGCTGCCGCGGTCGATCTGGAGGCGGCCGTACCAGGTGGTCAGCGAGTCCCGCCGCAGCACGCGGCAGTACAGCAGCGCGCGGTGGTGCCGGGAGACGTAACGCAGGCGTTGCTTGAGAAAATCGTTCTCCCGCCCCAGGATCTGCTGCGACCGCAGGGCGTCGCGCAGGCGCGCGTTCTCGCGCTGCAGGTCGCGCATGACACTTTCATAGCGCGCATGGCTCCAGGGGCCGTTCGGCCCCAGGGTGAGGGCGTCGGCCAGCACAGTCTGGGCCGGCGCAGCCAGGGCTTGCACCATCCGGCGCAGGGGCCCCGCCAGCCCCACCACCTGCAGGGCCAGTGAGACCACCAGCCCGGCACCCACGCAGACCAGAAACCGTTTCCGCTCGATCTTCATGCCTCGACCCTCCATGACTGACCCAACAGCCAAGTGGCGTCCAGCGCCACGATTCCGCAAAGTCAAACCGTCATCCAGACAACCGGGACAGGGCAGGACACAGGCACTTTCAAGTATCTGCGTAAAGGTAGAACCTGGACAGGCGAATGTCAAGCACTAAAAAAGGGGGTTTTCGAAAAAAACTTGCGGAAAGGTGTTGGGCGGACAAGGCGTGCCTTATCGCATCACTGAGAAGTGGTTGCAGTACTGCGTAACACACTGTTGACCAATGGTGACCGTGCCATCTTAGGCGGCAGATAGGCGTCCTTTCGGTGTGATTTCAACGAACGTTTAGCAGGTGCGCTTCGCGGGTGTCATGCTGTTTACAAAATAACTATTAGATACAACTAAATCCTTGCCTGTCAGAATAGGCTAAACCGCCCGGATGTTCGTGGGTTCCGGGCGGGTTTTCGCCGCCGGCGGTAGGGGGGGAAATGGCAGTCTGTCCAGATCCTGCGGCCGGCCCGGCGGTGGCCGGCGGCGTGCGGGGCGTGCGATGGACACGGGGCAGGGGCGTGGCGCGGGGTTGGGGCCGGTGCAGGGATCCGGACCGCGCCGGCGGCTGACGGGCGGGCGGACGGCCGGGTCGCACCCGCCGGGGCGGGGGAGTGGCCGGGCGGCGCGGAAAGCGCTATAGTAAGCTCGTTGTCCGCAGAAGTCCCAGCCTGGGCTCATGGTGACGGAGTTTGATCACCCACAGTAAGGAGAGGTTCGATGCAGGAAGCCGGACGCGTCTACAACTTCAACCCCGGGCCCGCCGCTCTGCCGCTGGAAGTCCTGCAGGAGGTGCAGCGGGAAATGGTCAACTACAAGGGGTGCGGGTACAGCATCCTGGAGATGAGCCATCGCGGCGGGCTGTTCGACGGCATCCTCGCCAAGACGGAGGCCACGTTCCGCGAGCTGATGGGCATTCCCGCGGACTACGAGGTGTTGTTCCTGCAGGGCGGCGCCAGCCTGCAGTTCTCGATGTTGCCGATGAACCTGATGGTGCCGGGCAAGCCGGCGCTGTATGCCGACACCGGGACGTGGGCCTCGAAGGCGATCAAGGAGGCGAAGCTGCTGGGCAACGTCAAGGTGGTGTTTGACGGCAAGAAGCAGGGCTACCGGCAGATCGGCGACTTCTCCGAGTGGGAGGGGGTCACCCGTGAGGCCTCGTACCTGTACATCTGCAGCAACAACACGATCTACGGGACGCAGTACCATTTCTTCCCCGAGCTCGACAGTGTTCCGCTGGTTGCCGACATGTCCAGCGACATCCTGTCGCGCTGGGTCAACGTGCCCAAGTTCGGCGCGATCTTTGCCGGGGCGCAGAAGAATCTGGGGCCGGCCGGGCTGACGGTGGTGATCCTGCGCAAGGATCTGGCCGGGCGGGCGCCGGCGACGTTGCCGACCATGCTCAAGTACTCGACGCACATGGCGGACAAGTCCTGCTACAACACGCCGCCAGTCTTTGCCATCTACGTGATGGGGCTGGTGCTGGAGTGGGTGAAGTCGCAGGGCGGGCTGAGCGCCATCGAGCAGGTCAACAACGCCAAGGCGGCCAGCCTCTACGAGCGCATTGACGCGACCGACTTCTACGCCGGCACCTGCGAGCCGGCCGACCGTTCGAAGATGAACGTGACCTTCCGCATCCACCGCGAGGAGCTCGAGGAGAAGTTTGTGAAGGAGGCGGCCGCCCAGGGGCTGGTCGGCCTCAAGGGGCACCGCTCGGTGGGCGGGATGCGGGCCAGCCTCTACAATGCGATGCCGCTGGCCGGGGTGTCGGCCCTGATTGATTTCATGACCGCGTTCGAGGAGAAGCACCGCTGACCGATGCAGGACTGCGGCCAACCCGACAACCACGTCCTGGTGGTGGACGACGAGGAGAGCCTGAGGCAGGTGATCGGGATCTTCCTCCAGCGTGAGGGGTTCACTCCGCTCACGGCGGCCAACGGGACGGAAGGCGTGGCGCTGTTCCGCGAGCATGCCCCGGGTGTGGTCTGCGTGATTGTGGACAAGAGCATGCCGGGGATGGACGGGGTGGCGACGGCCGAGGCCATCCGGGGCCTGAATCCCGGCGTGCCGGTGATCATTGCCAGCGGCTACCCGCAGGTGGATGTCGGCGGCCTCAGCCGGGATGTCGGCCCCACGGCGTTCATCAAGAAGCCGTTCTCGCTGCCCGAGCTGATGCGGCTGGTCCGCGAGGTGGTCGGGCGCCCCTGACGGGCGCCGGGCGGGGCGCGTTATTTTTCGAGGACGGGTTCCTCGGCGAATGCGCGGAAATGCCAGCGCCCGTCGCGCTTCACCAGGCGGCAGGTGACGGCGGCGGCGTCGGCTATGCGCTCGCCGTCCCGGCTGGCGCGGGCATCAATGCTGCAGGTGGCGGTGGCCTCGGTGGGGGAGAGGACGGCGACACCGAGCCCCCGGAAGGACACGCTCAAGCTGTCCAGCATGGCATGTGCACGGGCCAACTCGGACGAGATCTCCGTCGGCGAGAGCGTCTCTTCAAGTCCGTAGCTGGTGACGCGGAATTCGCAGCTCTCGGCGAACAGGCCGGCGATGCGCTGTGTGTTCAGCACCAGGCTGGCGGCGCCGTTGCCCGGCTCGCGCCGCAGGCACTGTTCAAGCGCCGCGAAGAGGCGGCGGATGCGCGCCTCATCGTCGGGACGCGTAATGATGTAGACCGCCACGGCGGTAGCCGCGCACAGCAGCGCCCCGGCCAACCCGGCCCGGCGTCGGTTGATCACCACAGCGGCGCCCCCCCGATCCGCGAAAGCGGAGTCTGCCCGAACACGTGTGCCTCGACCGCCATCCCGCGGTTGTCGCCGACCACGTAGACGTGCCCCGGCTTGACCGTGCGCGGGCCCAGCTGCCAGGCGCTGCGGTAACGGACGTAGGGCTCAGACACCGGCTGCCCGTTGCGGATGAGAACCCCGTTGCGGAACTCGATGGTGTCCCCGGCCACGGCCACCACCCGCTTGAGCAACATGACGCGGGAACTCGCCAGCCGCACCGTCACGACGTCGCCGGTTGCGGGGTCCGCAAAACGGTAGCGGGGCAGGAGGCAGAAGACGAAGCCGCCGTCGTGGTAGGTGGGTTCCATGCTGGCGCCCTCGATCCACATTGGGCGGCAGATGAAGGCGAAGAAGAGTGTGGCCGTGGCCGCCACGGCCGCCACACGGAGCGCGTACCGCCAAGTCAGCCGTGGCAGGAAGAAGCGTTCAAGCCGGGCGCGGGTTGAGTCGGCCATGCTCACCCTGCGGCTTCGCTTTCCTTCTTGCGCATGGCCAGGACTTGCAGGGGCAGGTTGACCTGCGTGCGCCCGTCCAGCGCGATGTCCACGGCGTACTGGCCGGGTTTGGCGAAGGGCAGGCGTTGCAGGTTGATGACGATGTTGCGGGAGGCAAAGTAGCCCTGCGGCGGGAGGGCGACCGTGAGGGGGATGACGATCGGCTTGACCACCTGGCCGCCGTCTTCATCTATGAGGGCGACCTGCAGCTTGTGATCCCCCTCCTCGACCTTTGTGAAGATCATGCGCAAGGCCAGTGCGCACTGCGGATGCGTCAGGGGGAAGCGGCCGCCGACAATGGTGTCGAAGGCGCCGAGCAGGTTGAGTTTGCCGGCGTGGTCCGTGGCCGCGTCACAGAGGGCGGCAACCTGAAACAGCATGGCGGAATCCTTCTGTTGCGCGCAACCGTCCTCAACATAGCCGACGGACGCTCGAAGTCACGCCGTGGCGTGGGCGGTCGCGGGGCAGGGACGCCGGTCAGTCCATCAGGATACGGACCGTGAAATCGTTGTCCAGATAGTCGTCGTCGAAACGCACGCGGTGCGGACGGGCGAGGAATTGCCGGATGGCGGTGGCGACGGTGGCCGGCGCATAGTAGTGACAGTGACGGTAGTGTCGCCGGGCCCGCTCGTGCAGGGCGTTGAGGCAGACGCAGCGTCTGGCCAGGGCGCAGAGCGAGGCGATGGCGTGGTGGAGGAAGGCCTCGTTGTTGCCCAGCTCCAGGTTCAGGGCGCCGGAACACACGACGACGTCGAACTGTCCGGGCCGGAAGGGCGGGTGCGCGAATACGTCGGCCACGGCGAGGGCGGCGGGAGCCTGCCGGATGTGCGCCTCGCACAGCAGTCGCGGCGAGAGGTCCACGCCGACATAGCGGAAGGCGAGGCCGCTTCCCTGGAGGAACGCGCGGAGGTCGGCCAACCCGCACCCCACGTCAAGGAGGAGCGGCGGGGTGACGGCGGGGTCTGTCCCCAGGCCGGCGTCGGCCAGCGCGCGCGCGATGGCGGCGAAGCGGGCGTGCTGGGCGTCGCGGCTGGCCCAGTCGAGGACTTCGTGGCTGGGGCGTCCTGGGGCGAGGCGGCCTTCGTAGTGGCGGAGGATGCGGCGGCGCTTCATGGGTGGGGGGCCTCGCCGTCGCGGTACAGCCGGGCCTGTCCGAGCACCTGTTCGTAGAACGGCCTTCCGCCGAGGGCGAGGCTCCACGGCAGGAGGGCGCCGCGGGAGTCGAAGTAGCCCGTGTCGCCGGCATGGAGCAGGCCGACGGCCCGGTCCAGCAGCCACCGTGTCCGCTGGCGGCGCAGGGCCTTGACCTCGTCCCAGAGCCGGGAGGCGAGGGGGCGGGTGGCGGGGTCGCGGGCCGCCGCCCGTTGCCGTCCTTCCTTGTCGGCCAGCTCCTCCGCGAGGGCGGGGAGATGGCGCCGGAAAACCTGCTCGCGGCCGGCCTCGTCAGTCAGTGCTCTCAGTTCCTCCTGTGCGCGTTCGACGAGCGGGGGGACCGCCTCCGCCAGCTCGCGGGCGCTGATCTCGGGGGCCGGCAGGAACGGGTGCAGGTAGGCGGGGAGGCGCACCGGGACGGCGAGCGTCCTGAGGGCATCGAGGAATCCAAAGCGTACCCGGAAGACCGGCCAGTCCGGAAGCGACAGCAGGCCGGCGTCGCGCAGGCTTGCAGCCAGGCGCCGCGCGCCCGGCATGTAGACCGAGCCGCGGTGCGGAATGACCAGGGGGGCGCCGGCGGCGCAACGGACGGCCTGCAGGACCAAGATGAGCGCCTTGCCGGAAAGGGCCGTCACTCCGGCCTCGCGCAGGGCGTCGTAGGGGAAGGTGAGGGCGCCGCCGGCTGAGCGCTCCAGCCGCCAGGCCTGGTCGCCGGCCTTGACCCATCCGCCGTCGCGGGCCAACGGGGTGCGGTACTGATGTCCCCCGCGGTTGAACACGGCAAACAGGGGAAGCTCGCCGCGGTCGGTGGCCAGGGGGGCGACGGAGACGCCGCTCTCGGCGATGGCGGCGTTGTAGAGGCGGGCCGCATCCTCGTAGCGCTCGAGGAACAGGGCGTGCAGGGGGTCGTCGCGCACCGCCTCTGAGGCGATGTCGAACAGCCGGGAGGTGAGGTCGAAGCTCCAGCCGTGTGGGACGTGCCGCCTCATCCAGGCGCGGTAGACCTCCGGGACGCCGCCGGCGCCGCCGTCGCGCAGCAGGCTGTCGAGTGCCATCCGTTCCTCGCGGAACCAGTCCCGGCTTCGGCGTTGCGAGTCGGAGTGAGGAAAGGCTTCGCACAGGTTCCGCTCGGCGTGCGTCAGCAGGGTGTCGAGGCACGGCTTGAGGGTTTGGACCCGGAGGTCGCCGAGCGTGCGGTGGCGGTCGGGGCCGTCCACGTAGCTGGCCCCCACCATCTGCCAGTTGTCCGAGCCGGAGACAAGATCGTAGAGCTCGTCCACCGACAGTTCCAGGGCGCGGGCGAGGGCCTTGGTGGTCAGGCCGGTGTAGGGTTCGAGCTGGCGCGCATCGAGCGGGTTGCGGCCGAGGAAGTCGGTGTAGAACAGTGCCGCGCCCCAGTCGCTGACGCCGCCGCGGTAACAGCGTTCGGGGAGCACCTCGACGCGCTCGTCGCCCGGCACGGCGCCGCGGCGGGTGAACGCCACGTCCACGTCTTCGATGAAGTGGGTGCCGTCGAAGCCGTGCCCGGCGAGCGCCGCGACCTTGGGCACGGTGTCCCACAGCGGCGTCGAGTTCTGATCAATCGAAATGAAGCGTGAAGGCGGCAGGGAAGGGCCTCCGTCTTTCGACCACCCGGCATGGCGTGTGGCGCTCGGAGATGCCTGGCCGGCCGCCGCGTCCGCCGCGCCCTGGTTCAAGAACCCAGCCTCAATGCAGTTGCCAGTCGTCTCGAAATGCTATACACAAGCCCCATGGAGCCGGCGGTCTCCGCCGGTACACCTTCACGTCTCGGCGGTGAATGACCCGTGCTGGGGTGCGGCCGCCCGGGTCAAGGCCAGGAGGTCCTCGCACACGTCGGCGGTCAGTTCCGCTTCGTAGACCGGTGTCACGTGGGTGTCCAGGCAGACGGAGCGCGCGTCGTTGCCGTCCCGGGCCTCGAACCAGACCATCAGTTCGTCGCCGCTGCGCACCCGCACCCGCACTGGGGACTGCCGATGCCGGTACTCGTCCGGCCAGCCGTTGCGCAGGGCCGACAGGATGGCGGCCGCCGCCGACCCGGTGCCGCAGGCCAGGGTCTCCGCCTCGACCCCGAACTCGAACGTCCGGATGGCCAAATGACCCGGGCGGATGACCTTGACGAAGTTGACATTGACGCCGTCCGGGGCGAAGCGGGGATGATGCCGGATGGCGGCGCCGAGGCGGGAGACCTCGACGGCGTCCAGGTCGCCTTCGACCGCGACGACGGCATGGGGGACGCCGGTGTCCAGAGTGTCGAGGGTCACCGTTTCCCCGGCGACGTCCAGGTGCAGATTCCGCTGCATCCTTCCGGGGTCGGGGATGCAGACGCGCACCTGGCGGGGCTTGGCCGGGTTGACGCGTCCGCGGGCGGTGCCGGCGCGGGTCAGCACGCAGACGTCGGGGCCGGCCACCAGCGCTTGCCGCACGGCCCAGTACGTGAAGCAGGCGGCGCCGTTGCCGCACAGCTTGGCCTCGGAGCCGTCGGGCTCGAAGAAGCGGGCCACGATGTCGGCGCCCGCCAGCCCCTCCGCGCCGAGGGCGAAGACCACACCGTCGGCGCCCACCGAGAGCCCGCGGCGGCAGAGGTGGCGGACAAACGGCCCGACCCCGCCGGAGGCCAGCAGCCCGTCGTAGGCGCCGGCGAGGTTGTCGAGGCAGATGAAGTCGTTGCCGGCGGAGTTGAGTTTTACGAAGGCGATTCGGTCAGGCAGAACACGGGTGACCGGCATCGGGGTTTCCGACCTTGTCTTCAGTTCCTGGAATCTGAGTTCAGTCCCCGGCCGCCGCGGCGCTTGTCCGACGGGTTTCGGTTGCCGGGGATCGGCATGGCCACCCGGCCGACGGTTGCGGTTCGGTTGCATCCGACGGCGGAGTTGAAGCCACAGAATACCTGCATGCCGGGAGAATGCAAGGCGGGGTCCGCAGTCCCGGCGGTCGTGGGCGCACTACTGGCTGCGCGGGCCGTAGAGGGTGTCGCAGAGGCGGAGCGACGGCGGAGGCAGGGGCTGGCCGCGCAGGAAGCGGCCGACCCGTTCGGTGGCCAGGCGCAGGTCGCCCTCGGGCAGCCAGTGGATCGCCCGCCCCTCCCGTTCCATCTTCCTGAACCAGGCGTCCTGCCCCTTGCAGAAGCGGCGGATGGCGGCCAGCAGCCGCTCGGTCATCTCGTCGCGGCTCAGTTCTCCCTTCAGGTGGCGGGCGACCCAACGGTATTCGAGTCCCAGGAAGTCAAGCCGTTCCCAGGGAACGCCCGAGTCGTGCAGGCGTTGCACCTCCTCGATGAGGCCTTGCCGGAGCCGGGCCTCGAGGCGTGTGCGGATGCGTTCGTGCATGACGGCGCGCGGGTAGTAGGGGGCCAGGATGAGCGTGTCGAGGCGGAGGGGCGGCATGGCTTCGCCGGGCGGGGTGTGGCGAGTCCGGCTGGCGGCGATTTCGAGGCCGCGGATCACCCGTCGGCGCTGGGTCGTGTCGGTGCGGGCATGGAGGTCGGGTGCCTGGCGGCGGAGCCGTTCATCGAGGTCGCTGTCGCTGAGCGGCGCCAGGCGCGCGCGCAGGTCGGGGTTCTCGCCGCCGCCTTCGAGACGGTAGTCGGCGAGCAGGGCGTTCACGTAAAGCGGCGAGCCGCCGCAGAGGATGGGCTGTCGGCCGGCGGCGGCGACGCCGCGCAGGGCGGCGGTGGCATCCTGCTTGTACCGGTAGAGGCTGTAGTCCTCGTCGAGCCCGACGATGTTGATCAGGTGGTAGGGCACGGGGGCGCCGCCGGCCACATACTCGTCCAAGTCCTTGCCGGTGCCGATGTCCAGCCCGCGGTAGACCTGCCGGGAGTCGGCGCTGACGATCTCGCCGTTGAACGTGCGGGCGAGGGCGACGGCGATCCGGGTCTTGCCGCTGGCCGTGGGCCCGGTGACGACCACGCACCGGAGGGCGGGGCGTTCCGGCTGGGACGGGGTGGGGGTCATGGGGCTGGGGGGGGCGCCGGCGGCGCGCCGGTCGTGTCCCGGCGGCGGGCCTCGACGACCTCGATCTCGATGGTGTCCGGCAGGACCTTTTCGACCGAGAGCCGGGCCGCGGGGTCAAGCCACACCTGCACCCGGCAGGGGTGGCGGCCGGGGCCGGGGACGCCCGTAAGGTCTACGAACGGGCGGATGTCGGCCGCGCGCAACGCCTCCAGCGACGTCGCCGGGCCGCTCAGCAGGACGCTGACTCGGGGCAGGACGGAGGCGACCGTCACGGCGCCGTCCGCGCCCCCGAGGATGTGGACTGGGAGGTCGTTGTAGTTGCGCACCCCGGTGTATTTGACGACATCGAAGGAGACGCGCACACTGTCCGGCTCGCAGCGCAGCGCGGCCGGGGTGGTGATGCGGCGCATCATGTCAAAGCGCTCCACCACCGTGTCATCGAGCGGCACCGGCTCCGCCGGCACGAAGGTTTGTTGTTCGAGGACGCGGCTGGGGCCCTCGACGCGGACGGTTTCCGGCTGGATCACGCGTTTGACGATGCGGTAGCCGGGCGTCAGCTCCCCGATCTCATCAACCTTGACAGGCAGCACTTTCGTGGCGATCACATCCACGTCCACGCTGAAGGTTGCCGGCACCACGCGGTTGAAGCGGGTGCCCAGCGGGGTCTTGACGTTCTCGTCCGTCAACCGGATTTCACACTGTTGCACGCCGGCGGCGACCTCCGGGACATGGGCGGTGATCTGGATGTCGTTGGTGCGGACCGTTGCCAGGCGGCGGGGGTTTCCCTTCAGCATCACCGTCACCGTCGGCGCCCGCTGACTGATGTCCAGCCGCCGGGCGTCATAGACCAGCGTCACCGGCACGTCGCGGAAGACCGTATACTCGCGCAGTTGCATGCCCGCGGCCAGCCAGATGATGACGGCGAAGCCGAAGGCAGTCAGCTTGCGGGGGAAGTCGTTGCGGATGAAGGAGGGAACATGCATGGAATTGGCGCGGGGGAGGGGGGGGCGTGGCGCCCACGGGTCATGTCTGGCCATTGTCCCTAGGGTCAGGATGGGGTTCATCGGGGAGCGGGTCGGGCCGGCCGGCGCCCGGCTCGGGGCGGCGTTGGAGGCAGGCCGTCAGGTGGCGGTCGAGTTGCTCGCGGTTCAGGCCGCGGGTCAGGCGGCCGCCGACGGCCAGGCTGATGGCGCCGGTCTCCTCGGAGACGACGATGACGACGGCGTCGGTCTCCTCGGTGAGTCCGACGGCGGCGCGGTGCCGGGTGCCGAGGCTCTTGCTCAGCTCGGGGTCATGGGTGAGGGGGAAGATGCATCCGGCGGCGACGATTTGATCCGCCTTGACCACCACTCCGCCGTCGTGCAGCGGGGCGTTGGGGAAGAAGAAGGAGGTCAGCAGCTCGCGGCTGAGCACGGCGTGCGTGAAGGTGCCGGTTTCGCAGACGGCGCGCAGTCCGATGTCGCGTTCGATGGCGATGAGGGCGCCGATGCGATGGCTGGCCAGGGAGACCGCGCTGTCGAGGAGGGTGTCGAGGCGTGCACGGTCATAGCGGCCCTGGGTTCGCAGCCGTAGCGGACCGCTGCCGAATCCGGCCAGGACCCGGCGGATCTCGGACTGGAAGATGATCAGGATGAGGACGGGGGCGGCGGCGAGTGTCCGTTCCACGAGCCAGGCGATTACGTCGAGGCCCAGCAGGTCGGAGAGGATTCGCAGCACGATCGCCACGAAGACGCCGCCGGCGAGCATGGCGGTTGCCCGGGTTCCGCGCAGGAAGTAGAGCACGGAGTAGGCGAGGAGGGTCAGCAGGCCGATTTCGACGGCCACGCGGCTCCCGTACTGCATCAAGTCCTTCCAGTCGAGGGTCATGCTACGTTCCGGTTTGCGTGGGCCGGCGGCCCGAGGCGTGTGTGTGCGCGGGGGGCGCCCATGATCCGGTGTTGCGGGGGGCCTCCGCGGCCCCGCCCGCGTCTCTGAGGGCCGCGGCCATTTCCGCCACCTGTTTCATCTCGGCCACATCGTGCACGCGCAGGACGTGGGCGCCGTTGAGGACGGCGACGGCGACGGCCGCCGCGGTACCCCACTGGCGGTCGGCGGGCCGTTCGATCCCCAGGGTGCGGCCGATGAAGGATTTGCGCGAGACCCCGACCAGGAGCGGGCGGCCGAGGTCGAGGAACTCGCCCAGCCGCCGCAACAGCACCAGGTTCTGTTCGGCGGTCTTGCTAAAGCCGATGCCGGGATCGAGCAGGACCGACTCGCGCGGCACCCCGTGGCGGGCCGCCAGCGCCAGCGTCTCCTCGAAGAAGGCGTGCACCGCGCGCACCACGTCCGGGTAGTCGGTCAGGCCCTGCATCGTCTGCGGGGTTCCGCGCATGTGCATGGCCACGCACCCGGCGCCGGCGTCCCGGAGGATCCGGCACATGTCGGAGTCGAAACGCAGGCCGCTGACGTCATTGACGATCGTGGCCCCGGCCGCCAGCGCGGCCTCCGCCACGGCTGCCTTGCGGGTGTCCACGCTGACCGGGATGCCGCCGCGCCGTGCCAGTTCCCGGATGACCGGGACGACCCGTTCGATCTCCTCGGCCACCGGGACCACCGCGGCCCCCGGCCGGGTGGATTCGCCGCCGACGTCCAGGATGCCGGCCCCGGCCGCCGCCATGGCCAGCCCGTGCGCCACGGCATCCTCGGGCGCGGGGAACGCCCCGCCGTCGGAGAACGAGTCCGGCGTGACATTGAGGACGCCCATGATGATGGGGCGGGCGCCCATCTCCCAGGCCCGGCCGGCAAAACGGAAAATGATCGGTTCCATCACGGAACGCCCCGCACACCCCGCCCAACACCCGTCGGCGCCCTCGGGCAACGGGTGCCGGGCGGCCGCGCGTGTGGCCAGTTCAGAATTGTGAGGGTACTTTTACGCCACGACGCGCGGATGCAACCTCGCGGCAACCCGAAAGCACGGCGAATGGCCAAGACCCTGATCCTTGACACCAGTGTCCTGCTGCACAATCCGCAGGCGATCATGAGTTTTCCCGGGGCGCGCCTGCTCATCCCCATCGAAGTGGTCGAGGAGCTGGACGAGTTCAAGCGCGAGATGAGCGAGCGCGGGCGCAACTCGCGCACCTTTGCGCAGCTGCTGGACAACCTGCGGAAGAAGGGCCGCCTCAGCGAGGGGGTGGAGGTCGGCGGCGGGGCCAGCGTGCGGATCGCCTGCGAACCGTCCGGAAGCGACATGCGCGCCTACGGCCTGACCGCCAACGGCCGGGTTGACAACCGCATCCTCTCGATGGCGCTGGACCTGCGCAAGCGTTCGCCGGACGAGGAGGCCGTCGTCGTCACCAAGAACGTCAACCTGCGGCTCAAGGCGGACGCCCTGGACATCCCGGCCGAGGACTACGAGATTGACCGCTCGCCCGATGCCGACGTCTACACCGGCTGGCAAGGTGTGGCGGCCCCCGCCGGCAAGATCGTCCCCCTCGTGGACCAGACCGAGGGCGCCGCCGGCATCCTCCCCCTGAACTTGGAGCAAATGTTCGCCTTGGACGCGCTGCTGGACGACAAGGTGACGCTCGTCACCCTGACCGGCAAGGCCGGCACCGGCAAGACCCTGCTGGCCGTCGCCGCCGGACTGCGCAAGGTCTTCAAGGAGGATCTTTACAACCGCCTGCTCATCTTCCGCCCCACCACCCCGCTCGGACGCGACATCGGCTTCCTGCCCGGCGACGTCGGCGAGAAGATGAAGCCGTGGATGCAGCCAGTCTACGACGCCCTCGAACTGATCCGCGAACAGGACAAGCGGTCGCGCTTCCGCGCCCTCCCGCCCGACATCCTTGAATGCGAGGAGATCAGCATCGAGCCGCTGACCTACATCCGCGGCCGCAGCATCCCGCACCAGTTCATCGTCATTGACGAGGCGCAGAACCTGACCCCGCTCGAATTGAAGACCGTGGTGACGCGCGTCGGCCGGGGCACCAAGATCGTGCTGACCGGCGACCCGCATCAGATTGACAACCCGTACGTGGACGCGCTCTCCAACGGGCTGGTGTTCCTGTTGGACCGCTTCCGGCACAGCACGTTGTCCGCCCACGTCGGCCTGGTCAAGGGCGAGCGCAGCGAACTGGCGGAGACCGCGGCCAACCTGCTTTGACGGCCGCCGCCGGCGGCTGGCCCAGCCGCGGCCGCCACGGAGCGGTCTGCTGCGACGGGGTTGTCTCTTGTCCCGTCTGGCGGTCGGCGATCTGCCATCTGGCGTCTGCCACTTGCGTTCTGCTATTTGCCTTCGGCCTTCGGGTGTCTCTTTTTCGCCTTCTGCCATCTTCCGTCTTCTATTTGCTATTTGCTATCCTCTATGGGCTCTTCCCCATGCCATCCTTCCCCTCGATCCTGGCGGCCACCGGCAACCCCCACAAGCTCGCCGAAATCCGGGCCATCCTTGCCCCCTGCGGATTCCGCATTCTCGGCGCCGCCGACGTGGGGGGCATCCCGGCGGTCGTCGAAGACGGCCTGACCTTTGCCGACAACGCCGCCCGCAAGGCCACCACCGTCGCCGCCGCGCTCCGCAGGCCGGCCTTCGCCGATGACTCCGGACTCGAAGTCCGCGCCCTTGCCGGCCGCCCAGGCGTCTTCTCGGCCCGTTACGCCGGCGAAGGCGCCGGCGACCGAGCCAACCTCGACAAGCTGCTCGCCGAGATGCGCGACGCCGCGGACCGCACGGCGCGCTTCGTTTGTGTCATCGCCGTGGCCGACGCCGCCGGCCGGTTGGCGGGGACCGTCTCCGGCGAGGTGAGGGGACGGTTGATCGAGGCGCCGCGGGGCGTCAACGGCTTCGGCTACGACCCGGTCTTCGTGCCGGACGGATTCGAACAGACCTTTGCCGAGCTGCCGGCCGAGGTGAAGAACCGCCTGAGCCACCGCGGCCAGGCCCTGGCCCGCCTTGCCGCGTCGGGACTTCTGACTACAGTACTGCGAGCATGAGCACGCACACCTTCTTCAGTCCGGCGCTGCCGTCCGTGGGGGGGCGCCTGGATTTGACGTTCACACCGTTCAAGGAGCGCATTGCCACCACGAAGCTGGGAATCATCGACAGCGAAGTCCACCAAATGTTTGGCCGTTACACCGGTCACGTTCGGCTGGATGATGGGCAGACGGTGGAACTACCCGGCATCATCGGCTTTGCAGAAGAGCATCACGCGCGCTGGTGAAATGATGATGCTGTTTACATCCAGCCCGGCCTCAGGCCAGATCGCTTTGGAGGAGATTCGCGCCCTCGATCCCAACGCGCGGCTACGGCGTTGGCTCGAACCCGGCGTGGGTTGGATGGAGCTGGTGCTATCCTGGGATGCCTTCGCCGCTCACTTGAGGGAAGCGCCGCCGATCTTCTGCCGTCACATCTGCCCGGTGCTGATGACCGTCCCGCTCGAACAGTCGCCCGGCGATCTGGACGCGCTTGTGGAAGCCGCCCGCCAACTCAGCCCACGCCTGGACGCCAGGCAGACCTTTTCGGTGCAGACGCGGCTCTTCGACGAAGGGTGGCCCTGCGCGCGCTTCGACGTCAATACCCGGCTGGCGGACGAGCTGACAACGCAAGGTTTCACGCTGGATGTGCGCCGGCCCGCGCAAATCCTCTCCGTGGCGCTGACGCCCAAAGCAGGCTACCTCGGCGTCTCGCGCGCGGCGGACAACCTGAGCGATTGGGCAGGCGGCGAGCGGCGCTGGCTCGAATTCGGCGCGAAACTGTCTGGCGTGATGGGCCTGCGCCCGCTTGTGCGGGTTGCCAACGTCACCGACTACCCGCAGGCGTTCGGCTACCACGGCGCACCCTGGCAGGCGTCCAGGCGCGGGATGTGGAGCGTGGACGGCGAGAATTGGCAGTACTTCGACTCGACCCGCGTTGTCGGATCGACTGTCGAGATGCGGCACAACAGCCCGTTTCCTGCCGACACGATCTATGTCGGACGCGGGCGGCAGATGTC
>MVZH01000085.1 GCA_002068325.1 Lentisphaerae bacterium ADurb.BinA184
TTCCGGCAGGCTCATTTGTCCGACCAATTCCTCCCCCGTCAGGTTTGGATTGGTTGGGATTGGATTGGATTGGATTGGATTGGATAGTGGCTTCGTTGTCGCTTCGGTGTCGCTACGCTGTAGTGACGGTGTCGCTACGGTGTCGCTACGCCGTCGGAACGGTGAAGCATTTGGGTTGCGGTGGTAGCACTCGCAAAAGTTTTGCCCAGAACGCTTTAGCTTCGCTCGTACCCAATCCTCGCAGTGCTCAGGCCAATCATGAACTACGAGCCTGTCGGAGCCTGTTTTGACCTCATCCAACCACCCTGCACCTACCAGATGTAGTACAAACTCAGAGGGGTCGCCTCGCCAATCGCACGCTTGAGCAATTGCTGCGTCCGACCACTTTCCGATGTCGCCACGCGGCGCAATTTCTCCGCAGAAGTCCCAGAGCAGCGTGAGGTATCCCAGCGCTGTTGGGCGGTCGCACCCGAGCCGGTCGAACGACGCGAGCAGCTCCGGAAGCATGACAAAGTCGGAGATCGAGTGGGCGAGACAACCCTTGGCGACATCTTCCGTCGGCGGCAACCGCCGCCAGAAGGGCTCGCCGATGAGGATGATCCCTCCGGGGCGCAGGCTCCGCGCCAGAAGCTCGATGGTGCCGGCGACTCCCCCGCCGATCCACGTGGCGCCGACACAGGCGGCCACACTGACCTTCTCGTCAGAGACATACCCGGCCGCATCGCCATGGATGAACGTGACGTGATCCGCGACGCCGAGCTCCTCCGCCCGACGCCTCGCTTGCTCGGTGAACAACGCGCTCATGTCAATGCCGGTGCCGATGACGCCGTGATCGCGCGCCCAGGTGCACAGCATCTCCCCAGAACCGCTGCCGAGGTCGAGCACCCGGGCCCCAGACTCCAGGCGCAGCGCCGCGCCAAGCGTCGCGAGCTTCTCGGGGGTGATCGGGTTGTGAATGCGGTGAGCACTCTCGGTGATGTTGAAGATCCGTGGAATATCCAAGCGCCACGTCTCCTTTCAGGGGTGAATGAATCCGGTCACGGCCAACGCCGCGGATCACGCGCGGCTACTTGCGGTCTCCTGCCTCCGGCTTGCTGGATGGTTCGTCTTTTGTCGCGTCGTCGGTCTCCTGCGCCCCCTTCTCGTACTGCATCTCCGTCTGCATCAGTACCGGCCTGAGGGCATCCCGCCACACCACATAACCGGCCCCGGTCATGTGCAGACCGTCCTCCTTGAAGAGCTCATGCCGCGGTGTGCCGTCCTCATTCAGCATCCCCGAGGCAACATCGACAAAGGTGAGCCGCTTGTCATCCGCGCATCGTGCAGCAATGAGGTCATTCGCCTCTTTCATCTTGGGCCACATGTTCCATCGCATGATGCTGGGTTTGATCGACAGGAAGTAGATGCGGCATTCGGGCAGTTCCTTGTGTACCTTCTCGACAAATGCCTGGAAGGTATCTGCTATCGTCTGCGGGGAGACGCGTTGGGCAACGTCGTTGTCCCCTTCGTAGACAACCACTGCCCGCGGCTTGTACGGCAGCACGATTCTGTCGGCATAGTGAAGCGCATCGTTCATGGTGCTCCCGCCAAACCCCCGGGCAACGATCGTCAGCGGAGCCAAGTCGCGCTGGATGGTAGGGTGCCAGCCCCCCATGCTGGAACTGCCCACGCAGACGATCGCGCCTCGCGGAGGAGCCTGTCGCTCATCCGCCTCTTCAAAACTCCGTATTGCATCGGCAAAACGCATGGGACTCGCATACTCCTTTCCGGCGGCGGCGCCGGTGTCCTGCCCAGAACAGAGCATGGCCATGGGAACCCAGGCAACCATCACGCAGGTCTTGACTATCCTTGCGCCCATATTCTCTTGTCCTTTCCAGTTAGCCGCTTGCAGAACCCAGGCGTGAGTGGCTGGGACAGAGCCCCGGCGTCCATCGGCCTCGGCAAAGATTGCCGTGTGCCGGGCTGGAGGGACGACCTCCGTGTCGTCCGGGTTCGTCCGCGGCAAACCGGGTCTTCGCGTATGACCTGGCGGACACGGAGGTCCGCCCTCCATCGCACGAGGCAGTTGTCGTCCGCGGGGGTTCTGCAAGCGCCCCCATGTGGACCTCACGCTCAACGCCAGCCCTGAGGCGTTCCGAGGCCCGCGTCCGTGCGGGTTGAGGAATTGCCTCACGACTCCTTCTGGACACTCTTGAGAGCCTTTTCGACAGTCAGCAGCAGTCTGTTCCTGACCGTCCACCGTTCGCGCTTGAACACGAGCCACTGCCCGATCCAGGCCGGATCGGCCAGGCGATGGCGGATCAGGATCTGGACGCACCGCAGATCGTTGTCGTAGGCATCGGGATGCGTGGCCACCATCGCGAGGACGTCCTTGAGTTGCGCCACCACGTCCCTGGGCCACTGCGGCAGCACAACCGTGAGGATGCGGTGCCGCAGCCAGCAGTTCTCCTTCATCAGGCCCAGACCGATCGGCTCAACCGCGGGCTGCCCCAACCGTCCGAAGTACCCGGCAAATGCGTCGGCAACGGGGGACTTGGCCACGCGCATCGCGTTGACCATGTCACGCATCACGGGGGCGATCTCGGGATGGCCGATGTCAATGATGCGCGCCGCGGCCGCAGTATCGTCCGCGTTCGCAGGCATCATCCGCATCAGCTCTTTCCGGGTCATCATCCGGTGGTGTCCAACGCCCGGCCTCCGGGCGGCGCGAGAGCGACGCACCCGGCAGACCGCGTTTCGATATCCTACTTCCTCTCGATCACCACGGTGTTCGATCGGGCGCGGCCGCTCCACAAGCCAATCTCCTCCGCACTCTGTCCGAACCATTCCTCAAACTGGGCCGTCGCCATCATCCAGACCCCGCGTTCATACCAGGCATCCACCTCCATTCTTTTCGCCTCGGGTGGTACGCGGTACGCCTGCATGGCCTCGTAGTAGAACCCATAGTGAACACTCTCCATGTCGCTGGCATGACCTTCCACCACGCTCCGATTGGGTTTGGCGAGATCATATGTGCGCGAGAGTGACTGGCCCGGCGCCAGACGAACGAAGCGCGCGCCGACCTCCGCTGCGGTCGGCTTCTCCAGTCTCTTCACTTCTCTTGCCGTCACATCCTTGCTGTCGGAACGCGTGAACTCCGCTGACAGGTCCGTCTTGAACCGAAGCGAGAACCCGGCCGCGAGCGTCCTGTCCAAGACGATGGCGCTCGTTCCCGTGTTGGTCACCGTGAGTCTCATCTGCGCCCTCTGGAGGTCATTGTCCGGCAGGGCAACCAGCTCCAGCGCCATCGTCAGAACCCCGTCTTCACTCCACGAGTCGGACGGCTCCGCCTGCGCCGCGACCGCGCCCAGCGCCGCGCCAAGGAGCATCGTCACGATCGTCGTTCTCATCCCATTCCTCGAACGTCCGGCGGGCGCCGCGCCCCACCCGCCGCGGATGGCGGCAGGGCGCCAGCCGTAGTACGGAAGCCGGTTGTCACATCACCACCAGGCTCAACGCCAGTGCGACCAGTGCAGCGGCCAGCACGCCAAGTCTCACGACGGGAGGCAGATACCGCATGGCCCACAGGGCAAAGCCGAGGGCGACGACTCCGGCGACGGGGCGGATATGCTCGAGTCGGACCAACATGCCAAACGCCCGATCCCACGCCGGAGTGCCATGCACAGCCATCATGTCGGGGTTGCTCAAGACCCCCCAGTGCTGGAACGCGTACAGATGGCCGATCAGGATGGCGAAGGCGGAGATCGCCAGGCTGGACGCGGCCACGTACCACCGGGACGGCACTCTCCACCTTGGCTTGTCTTCCGTCTCGTTCATCGTCCATTACCGCCGGCGGCATGAGGCGGCGGCGCGGCACCGACACTGGCCTGAATCATTCACAAAGAGGAAACGGAGGCAACGAAGGGTCTGCGTTGCAGGGGGTTACCATTCCACGTGCGGTTGGGCGGCATGGACACCGACAGCACTCTCAGTGGTCCGTAGGCTACTGCAAATCAATGAGATGTCCCTCCCTCATCTCCGTTGCCTCTTTGTTCATGAGTAGCTCAGGCTAGCTTCGGGGGCCTTGGTGCGCACCCCCAAACACGGCGGCCTCAATGCCCTTCGACCTATTGTGGAGATAGAGCCAGGTGAGGAGCGCGATGCCGAACACGCCCGCGCCGATGGCCATGGGTTCATTGTCCGGACGGATGTGCGCGCCGGCTGAAGCGTAGCGCTCCACGCTCGGGTTGGGCACGGCCCAGATCAGTTTTCGGGCGTCGCCAGGGCCCTGTAGATGATGGCCCCGAGTACTCCGCCGACGATGGGGGCGATCCAGAACAGCCACAACTGCTGAACAGCCCAACCGCCGACGAACACCGCCACCCCGGTGCTGCGCGCAGGGTTCACCGAGGTGTTGGTCACGGGGATGCTGATCAGGTGAATCAACGTCAGGGCCAGGCCGATCGCGATCGGGGCGAAGCCCTGCGGCGCGCGCTTGTCGGTCGCCCCGAGGATGATGATCAGGAATGCCATGGTCATGACCACTTCCGCAACCAGCGCCGCCTGCAGGGAATAGCCGCCTGGCGAGTGGGCACCGTAGCCGTTCGAGGCGAAACCGGCCGAAACGTCGAAGCCGGTCTTGCCGCTGGCGATCAGATAGAGCACACCGCCCGCGCATATCCCCCCCAGAACCTGCGCGATGATGTAGGGCAGCAGTTGTTTCGCGGGGAAGCGACCGCCCGCCCAGAGTCCGACGGAAACCGCGGGATTGAGATGGCAGCCGGAGATGTGTCCGATCGCGAAGGCCATGGTGAGAACCGTCAGACCGAAGGCCAGCGAAACCCCCAACAGTCCAATCCCCACGTCGGGAAAGGCGGCGGCCAATACCGCGCTCCCACACCCCCCAAGAACCAGCCAGAACGTCCCGACGAACTCGGCCCCATACTTCTTCATGTTTTCCTCCTTGACAGTGATTCGCCCCATTGCCCTGGTGCCTGAACGTCACGACTTGACGCCGGCCCTCGACAAATCCTCCGTACTGTAGGGCGGGTTTGCGGAGTCCGCAAGCCCGCGGCGCAGAAAGGCGAACCGCCGAACTCGCCGGGCGGCCGGGGGCGGGGGTGTAAGGTCGAGGGTGAAAGGTGGAGGCTTTCGGGGTGACGGGCCTGCCACGCCACCGCCGCCTGGCGAAGGCGGGACAAGGCCAACGCCGCTTGCCAGCGCGCCGGCGGCAACCATATTGCCCGCGCCGTGGCGACTCTAACCGCGGGCGTGCAGCGGCTTCGACCTCCCCCCCCGCGGCGACAGTCTTCAACGCTTCGAACCTTCGTGGTGAATGATGCGGGCCGGTCCGAAAATCTGTAGTCTTTGCCTCGCCGCCCTGGCGCTCGTGCCGGCGCTGCTGGCCGGCGGTTGCGGGCGCACCCCGCGGCAGCTACGCGAGGCCGCCTTCGTCGCGGACGGGCGCACGCTGGTCCGCATCGCCTACGTCATCCCGGAGGAGGCCGCGGGGCGCGGGGTGCTCTTCGACCGCAAGACCCTGAGCGAGTGCCCGCTCTACCTGCGCGCCCCCGACGGCGGGGACGAGGACTACATCTACATCGGCCCCGACGGCTGCATCGAGCGCGCCGGGCAAAGCATCGGCACGGTGGCGGAGGGCGGGGAGCTGCTCTTCAGCGCCGACGGCGTAAGGCTCTTTGCCGACGCCCGGCCGGTCGCCCTCGCCCCGCCCGGCTGGGACGTGCTGTGGGTCACCGCCGATGCCGCCGCCCCGGCCGTCCGCAGCCAAGTCTATCCGCGCATCGCCTTCGCCGACGGCTTCATGCGCACCCATCTCGAAGAGGGGCAGTGCCGCGCGCTCGCCGGCCGCTGGCGGCTGCTCCAGCACGGCGGCGGCATGCCGACCACCGAAGCCCAGATGCGCGACCCCAGTTTCCAGCGTGCCGCCAACCCGTTCGCCGTGGTCGGCGAGGGCAACGGACTGCTGGGCTTCGGCGACGGGTCGTGGTTCGATTTCCACGGCGAGGCGCGGTTCTACTTCGGCGTCCCCGTCGAAGGCGAGGTTGTGGACACCGACACGGTGCCCGTCGCCACCGACATGCTGGTGGTGCACGGCGCCCCCGGCCACGAGCAGGCCGCCTTCGGGTGGCGCGGGGATCAGCGCGCCTTCGTCCTGCTCGGCCGTCCGCCCGGCGGCGAGTGGCGGGAACTCGGACGGCGCGACGGCCCCCGCCCGGCCGTGACGTCGTGGATGAAGCTCGGCCTCAGCGTCGCCTTGGGCACGCAGGCGACCGCGTTCCTCGACGGTGTGCCCGTCCTGACGGCCAGCCTGCCCTCGCGGGTCACCGGCCCGTTCGGCGTCCTCTGCGGCCAAGCCCCGGTCGAGTGCGATGACATCCGCGCCTGGTCGCTGGCCTCGCCGCCCGACCCCGGCGAACCCCTCTACGCGCGCAGCAGCCAGTTCGCCGAGAAGAAGAAGAAGGAACACGCCGACCCCGAGCAGTTCGACCAGTGGGCACAGGGCGCCGACACCTTCCTGCAGTGGCGGGGACGCGACGCCTCTGCCGTCATCGCCAACCGCATCCCGCTGGTCGGAGACTTCGAGTACGAGGCCCTGACGGCCGGCACGATGGCCGGACGCATGCCGCCGGGGTTGTATGAGTTCCGCGTGGCCGAGGTGCCGATGGCGCCCGCCACCAGACCTGCAGCGGCCTGGGACGGTGCCGCCGGCCTCACGGCGCGCCTGGGCACAGACGGCGTCTGGGAGGTCGGGGGGCTTCCCGAGCGAGCCGCGCCCGAGCGGCTCCCCGTGCTGCGGCTTCGCCGGGCCGCCGGCGATGACAGTCGGATGGCACTGTGGGCCGCCACCGGCTGGCGGCCGTTCACCGATCCGCTCCCCGGCCCGCTGCGCCTCATGATCGCCCGCCGGCCCGAGGGCACCCTCCCCTCGCCTCCCTTCCCAGACCCCGACCACCACCGCATCTCCTGCCGCAACCTGGTCAACGACTTTTTCGAGACCGCGCCGACGGACTGGTCGTGGATCGAAGGCAGCTTCCGCATGGCCTGCCGCTGGGCCTGCCAGGATCAGTGGAACTTCATGGCCTGCGGCGCCACCGGAACCCCGTACATGGCCAGCAAACGCACCTTTGCCGGGCGCCAATTCTTCGAGTGCTACCTGTCCCTGCGCCCGGTCTACCCCTGGGACGCCGGAGACCCCTCGTTTACCTATGACCCCGGCACCGACCACAACTGGGAGATCTTTGTGGCCCACGAGGGCTGGTACAACCGGCACGACCTCAACTTCTCGTTCTGCGGCGACGGCCGCAACCCGCTCTCGGGCTACGCCGTGGTCTTCGGCGGCGATGACAACCGCGAGACGCGGCTGCTGCGGCAGGGCAAGATTGTGGCCCGCACCTCCGAGGAACGCTTCCTCTTTCCCACCGAGATCCCGCACGGTGTCATCCACTGGCGGTGGTGGCGCTTCTCGGTGTGGAAGGACGGCGGGCAGATCCGCGTTGACCTCAATGGCACCAGGATGCTGGCGTACGACGACCCCGCGCCCCTCGACGGAGGCCATGCCGCCTTCTGGACCGTGCGCAACGGCTTCGCGCTCTCGCGGGCGACGCTGTTCGCCGAACGCGTCGCCTGGGAACCCGAGGTGCTCTACGTCGCGGACGCGCCGGCCGCCGCCTGGCAGCCGCGGCCTGCGGACTCCGCAACCCTCACCGTGCTGCCTGACGGGCGGACACGGGCCGTCCACAACGCCGGCGCCGGCCCCTTTGCCCTGCGCCACCGGTTCGAGCCGCCGCCCGACTTGGCGCAGACCCCGGTGCTCGAGGTGCCGTTGCGTCAGGGGCCGGGCACGGAACAGAACCTTCACCTCGAAATCGGCGGGCGCTCGTTCCTCGTCCGCATCAGCGCCCCGCTTTCCGGGATGAAGGCGTTGCTGACCCCCGAGTTCGAGCGCGGGGAATGCTTCCGCCTGCCGGTGATGCCCGAGGCAGCCGTGCGTGAACGCTATCTGCTCGGCGAGGCCGCGACGGCGGACGGCCACCTGCGGTTCGACCTCGGCAAGGCGTTGCAGGACAAGGGTATACAGCTTCCGCACCTTCGCCTCACCGTGCTGACGCTGGGCAACACCAGCAACACGGGCTATCGGCTCGCCGGGGGCGAGGGGTGTAATCCGGCCGGTGCGTTCGTCGAGGTGGGCGAACCCCGCCTGCTCGGACGCGACTGACGCGGTCCTGCCGCCCTCCCCCGCCGCGCCGGTCCGAAACCGAAACACTGGCTGTTCGGCGAACCGCGGCAAAGCCGCTTTGGAGTGTCGGTCGCCCGCGACCGCTTTCACACGCCGGGGCCTGCCCCGGCGTCTGGGGGGCTGGCAGGCCGCAGACACTCCAAGGGCGCGGCCGCGCGGGTTCGCAGGTTGCCCTCGGATGCCTCAGGAGGCCACCGTAGCGCTTGCGCGGCGAGGCCCGCTCCGCCGCGCCTCCGCTGCCGCCTCAGTCCGCGTAGACTTCGGCCGGGCCGAACACGTCCGGGTGATGAGCGCGGAGGAACGTCCGCGCGCGGAAGCACAGCTCGCAACCCTGGGTGACACGGTCTGGCAGGACGAACCCATACTCGCGCTCGGCCAAACGCGCAAGCCCCAGGGGCCCCGCCCGGCAGACGGCTTCGACAAAGCGGTTGGCCCTCTCCGGGCCGGCGGCCAGCAGACCGGCCGGGGTGACGTGCGGGACGACGCCCAGGACCATGCCGCAGTTCGTCTGGACGTTGCCGTACGGGTCAATGTGCAGCTCCCAAATCGTCCCGGCGCGGAACTCGCCCGCGCAGGTGCCGTCGCCCACCCCGCCGCCCCAGCCCCGCGCCGGAAGTTGCGGATCGTCGGGCCGGTAGTCATCGAGGTACCGGGACAGTTGCCGATGGGCCGTGCCCACCATCACCGGCGGGTGACTGCGGACATAGTCGCGGAGCCGGGCCTCGTCGCGCACAATCCCCTCGAAGCCGCGGATGACCTCGTCGGGCTCGCCCGTGCCGTAGAAGTTCTGCTCGCCGAACACCTGTCGGGCCAGCCGGCGCACGCGCAGGAAGCGCTCGGCGGGCGCGAACTCCTGGTGGTATGGATCGGCCGAGGCCAGCAGCCCGCGTACCCCGCGCGCCGCCAAGTGACGGAGACGGTCAAGGGTCAGCCCGTCGCTGGTTGCGAACGAGCAGTTCGTCTCGATGAAGTGTGGGGCGAGGCCGGCTGGCGCGGCGAGATCGAGGGACTCGGCGAGGGCATCCCAGAACAGCATGCACTCGCCGCCGGCGATGTGCACCACGCGCCCGGTCTCGTGCAACAGGGCAAGGGCGTCGAGGCACTGACGCGGGGACATCACCACGGCGGGGCGGTCACCGGCGCAGCCGAAGCAACAGTGCCGGCAGGCCATCGTGCACCGGTACGAGAAAAGGACGGCGGCGACCTTGCAGGCGGCCGACGCCTTCGGCACGCCGACGGCATCAATCATCCTGTCCACTGCCTCCCGCCGGTTCATGCGCACCTGCCCTCTTGCGATCTGGTTGGCAACCTGCTCTTCGACGAGCGTGCCCGGCGCGTCTCCGCCATGCCGCCGGCACCGGCCGCGCGCCACGCCATGCCCGGCATGCCTGAAGGCACACGCCCGGAAAGCGGCTACCATAGAGGGGGCGCCCGCGAAGGCAAACGTCGTCTCTCCCGCGGGTGCCTGACGGACGGGCCGGCGGCGCCCACACCACGGCCCCGGCTGAGCGTTCACGGACTCCGTAAAGCAGCCCGTTTTCGT
Organism: Lentisphaerae bacterium ADurb.BinA184; assembly: GCA_002068325.1. Taxonomy (GTDB): domain Bacteria; phylum Verrucomicrobiota; class Lentisphaeria; order Oligosphaerales; family MVZH01; genus MVZH01. The sequence goes on from MVZH01000085.1 coordinate 9,780, forward strand.
CTATAGATCCGGCGATGGCGCGTTGTGCGGCAAGGCGCTTGCAGAACCCCAGCGGACAAGAACTGCCTCGCGCCATGGAGGGCGGACATCCGTGTCCGCCAGGTCAGACCCGAAGACCCGGTCTGCCGTAACGGGACCCGGACGACACGGAGGGCGGACATCCACCCCGACAGGCAACAGTCCTTGTCGAGGCCGGTGGAGGCCCGGACTCCGTCCCGGCCGCGCGTGCTTCACGGCAGGGCGAGTATGTTTTCGGGCGCCGCGGGTTACTTCTTCGGGCGGCAGGCTCGCGGCAACAGCGGACGGTGTCTGCCGCCGCCTTTGTCGAACCTTGGAGCGCGCTCTGCGCCATGACTTCCGTCGTTCAGATTGAGAGGATCCTGCTGATGGCGGCGCTGATCACGGCGCCGATCCAGTCCGGAGTGCGGCTGCCTGGCCCCGGCGTCGAGGTGCCCTTGGCGACGCTGTTCATTTTCGCGGCCGCGGCCGCCGCCGGGCTGGCATCGCGTCGCCGGACGGCAGGCGGCGGCGACGCGGGCTTGGGGGCCACAACGGCCGGTGTGCGGCCCCTCGCCTGGCCGCAGGCCTTCTTCATGCTGGCCGCCGCCCTTGGGCTGGCCGCCCTGGTGGCGTCACGCGCGTGGACGGACGTGCTCAAGGAGAGCGTGCAGCTGGCCGAGGTGGCGTTGGTGGCGCCGTGGCTGGCCGCGCGTGCGGTGAGGCGTGACGGTGTGGCGAGGCTGGGTGACTGCCTGGCGGGTGTGACGGTGGCCGTGCTGGGTCTGGCGGTGCTGGGGTGGCGCGAGTCCTGGCCGCTGGCCTTGTCCGATGCGAAGTCCGCAGTTTTCGTGGTCGGCGGCCTGCCATTCCTGTTGGGGCGGTGCGGTGGCTTGCGCCGCCCGTTGCGGGAGGCGGCAGTCGTGGCGGTCGGGCTGGCCGTGGGGGTCACGTTCGGGCACGGCGGGATGCTGGTGGCGGCGCTGGTGGTCGTGGCCTTGGTCGGCGTCACGGCGGGCCGGGCGGGGCGTTGGGTGACGGTGGCGGCCGGGCTGGCGCTGGTGATGGGGTCGGCGTTGCAGGCGACGGCCGGCACCAACCCGTGGAGCCAGCTGTCGCTCCATTTCTCGTCGGGGCACGTGCGGCGTGGCTATATCGAGGCGCGGGCGGCGCTGCTCGCGCCCCGGCACCGCCCCTTCGGCGGCGGGCTTGGCAAGTACCTGGAGACGATCAACGAGCTGCGCCCGCTGCAACCGCTCGTCCCCGATCCGCGTGACCAGAAGATCCCGCGCGACGGAAACTGCCAGTACCTGGTCACGCTGGTCGAGGCCGGGCTGCCGGCGGTCGTGGCGCTGCTGACCATGGTGGCGTGGGCCGCCTGCAGCGCGGCGGGGGCAGCACGGTCCGGCGGCGGCCCGGGGCCGGCGGCGGCGGTGGCCGCGATCGTTGGCTGGGGTGTGGCCGGTCTGTTCTGCGTCTTCGTGTCGCGCGGCGGCGGGGTGTGGTTTGGGGCGCTGTTCGGGGCGGCCTCCGCCCTGCGGCCGGGGGTGCGCCCGAAGGTCTTGCAGCGCCGCCTCCTCCCGGCGAGCGTCGTTGCGGGCAGTCTCGTCCTCGCCCTCGTCTGGGCCGGGGAAGGAGACGCCGGCGCCGTCCGCAGCCGGGGGCTTCGAGGCGGGTTGGACCGGCGGCTCCGCGTGGTGGACCTGCCCGACGAGCTGGCCGTTGGCGGAGGCATCCTGAAGGTGGAGGCCGAGGCCGCCCGCGAGACCACGCCCCCCTTTGTGGTCGGCGCGTTTGACGGGGCAAGCGGCGGCGGCGCGCTCGCCATTTCCGAGGGGGCGGGCAAGGGCACCGGCACGGCCACGCTCGCGTTCGAGGTCAGCGAACCCGGGGAGTACCTTCTCTACGGCCGCGTGTGGTGGGACGATGCGTGTTCGAACAGCCTGCGCATAGTGATCAGCGAGGAGGCGACCGTGTTGACCGACGAGGTCTTCGGCCGCTGGCATGTCGTCGAGGCCGCCCGCCCGCATCGCCTCACCGCCGGAACCCACACGGTGCGGCTGGAGAACCTTGAAGACGGCATCCGGCTGGACTGGCTGGCCCTGCGGCGGCTCGAAGCGGCGCGGTAGTCCGGAGGCCGGGACGCACACCGTGCCGTCGCGCCGACGGGGGGCGGGGTGAGACTCAGCGGCGCGCGTAATGGCGGGCGCGGCCATCGCCAACCGCGATGTAGTCGTTGTCCATGGCCTGGTTGATTTCGATGCGCACGCCGGTTTCGAGGATGGCTTCGGCCTCCGGGCAACGCACCCGGCGGTAGTCCATGTCCGTCAGCCCGGCCTCGCGCAGCGGCCAGCGTCCGCCGAAGAAGCTGTGGTTCTGGAAGACCGGCCAGGCGTAGACCGGCCCCGGGATGTACCCGGCCGATGCTGGCACCCCCTCGCCGGCCAGGGCCGCGACAAAGGCCTGGCGGTCGCAGGTCAGCTCGGCCAAGTTCAGGCGCAGGAAGTAGAACCAGAAGGTGCAGCGGTCGGCGGGATCGGAGGCGTGCGGCCGGACGCCGGGCACGTCCGCAAGGGCCGCGCTCAGCCGCAGTCCGAGTTCGGCCCGCCGGCTGGTGATGCTCTCCATCCGCAGCATCTGCGCGGCCGCCACCGCGGACTGCGGTTCGCTGATGCGGTAGTTCGGCGCCAGGAACTCCGGGGCGCGGGTTCCGGCCACGCGGTCGTAGGCCTTGTCGCCGCAACGTTGCAGCCGCGGCCCGATGCGTTCGTCGTTGGAGCCGACGAGGCCGCCGTCGCCGCAGGCGATGTGCTTGAAGTCGTTCAGCGAATAGCAGCCGACGTGGCCGAGGGTGCCCACGGGCCGGCCGCGGTAGAGCGCGCCCCAGGCCTGCGCACAGTCCTCGACGAGGACGAGGCTGTGCCGGTCGGCCAGCTCGCGCAGTTCCGCCAGCCGGCAGGGGTTGCCGCAGAGATGTACGGCGACGATGGCCTTCGTCCTCGGGGTGATCTTGGCGCGGACGTCGGCGACGTCCAGTGTGTAGCGGTCGGCCTCAAGGTCGGCAAAGACCGGTACAGCCTGTTGGTAGAGGATGCCGATGGCGGTGCCCATGTCGGTGATGGGCGCGGTGATCACCTCGTCGCCGGGGCCGAGGTCGGCGGCCAGCAGCGCGATGTGGATGGCTGCGGTGCCCGAGGAGCAGGGCATGACATGCTGGAACGGGTAGGCCTGGCGGAAGCGCTCGACAAGCAGGGCCGTCTGGGGGCCGCGCCAGTAGAACAGTGAGGGTTGCGCGACCATCGCATCGAGCTGCGTGCGCTCGGCCTCGCCCCAGCGCTGGAGGGCCGGGCGCGGACGCGGGTTCGCGGGCGTCCCGCCAAGGACGGCCAACCGTTCCGCGCCGTCCGCCCCTGTCCGCCCCCCGTGGTTTGCATTCGTGTCCTTCATCGCCAACACCTGCCTTTGCGGAAGCCGCCGTTCATCGGTCCGATGTGCGTGAAAACAGCCGACGGCGACGCCGGCCGGACGTTGCGGATCGCCGCACGAGTCATGTCTGGCCGTCCGCCTCAGTCGGTGCGCCGGGGGGGGCCGCATCCGGGTTCAGTGCAGGCCCGCCGCCAGCCGGTAGACCCAGTTGGCCAAGATGACGGCCCCGGCGGCGATGCCCCCGCCCACGCGCAGGGCGCGCCCCGGGCGCAACAGTTCCCCGCGTTCGAGCCTGACCCGGCACAGCAGCCCGGCCGTGTGCCAGACGAAGAGCAGGGCGACGCCGACGTACACCGCAAACGCCGCGGGACAGGCGCGGGCCACCGCCGCGAACTCACCCGCCGCAATCCCGTGGAAACCGCGCGTCAACCCGCAGAAGGGGCATGAGCGTCCAGTCAGGAGACGGAACAGACAGGTGCGCAAGGGAATCCGGGCGGGATCCACCAGCGCGGGCACAACCAGCATCAGCCCGGTGAGCGCCGCCAGCGGGAGATGGGCGCGGACCACCTCCCGGTAGCGCCCTGGCTGACCGAGCCGGAACAGCCGGTTGCCGGCGACCCTCCCCATCAGGGTGCCTCCTCCTCCACCTCGCGCGGCTCCTCGGCGCGCCGACGCCCCCGCGGACGCGGCGGCTGGATGTCCAGACGCTTCCGGGCCTTCTGCCACAGGCACTCCTCGCCGAAGATGCCGGTCACCTCCTGCCGGAAGGCGGCCGTGTTGCTCACCTTGACGCCGGCGGCCCGGACGAACGCGATCTCGCCGGTCGCACAGGTGATGCACAGCACTAACGCGGTCTCGCCCGGGTTCGCCGCGCAGGCCGCACGCAGCCGTTCGAGATCCTCGCGACGCGTACTGGCCTCGAAGACCCGGACGTGGATCTCCTCGGTCAGCCGCCGCGGCGCCTCGCTGATCGGGATGACACGCTCGACGAGCAACGAGAAGGTGCCTCCCTCGCGGCTGGACAGCGTTCCCTCAACGAAGACGGGGGCCTCGGGGATCAGCGCGGCACCCTCCCGCTCGTAGGCGTCGGCGAACACCAGGCACTCCAGCGCCCCGTCGAGGCCCTCGAGTTGGACAACGGCCCACTTGCGCTGGTCGCGCTTCGCGAGCTTCACGTCAATGCGGGCGACGATGCCCCCGGTGCGGGCCGCCACTTCGCGGCCGCCCTCAAGGAGGTCGCCGATGCTGTGGGTCTGGTAGAGGGCCAGGGTCTGGGCATGCTCGCCGAGGGGATGCCCGGTGACGTAGAACCCGAGGAGGGCCTTCTCGTAGGTCAGGAGCTCCTTCGGCTCCCACTCCGGGATGTCCGGCGGCACCAGGCGCAGCGGGTTGTCCTCCGGCGACGCCAGGAGGTCGAACAGCGAGCCCTGGCCGGCGCGGCGGTCAGCCGCGCTATGCTGGGCGCTGGCCATGGCCTCGCCGAGGATGGCGAAGATCTGCGAGCGCTTCAGGCCGAAGCGGTCGAAGGCGCCGGCGCGGCACAGGTTCTCCATCACACGGCGGTTCTGCGCCGGGACGCGTTCGCAGAAGTCCAGCAGGCCCTTGAACGGCCCCTGCGCCCGCGCCTTCATGATCTCCTCGGCGCCGCCGCTGCCCACCCCCTTGATCCCGCCCAGGCCGAAGCGGATGCGGGCGCCGTCAACGGTGAAATTCAGCCCCGAGGTATTGATGTCAGGCGGCGTGACCTCGATGCCCATCTCGTGGCACTCGCGCAGGAAGAAGGCCAGCTTCCCGGCGTTGCCCAGCTCGCTGGTCAGCACGGCGGCCATGAACTCGACCGCGTAGTTGGCCTTCATGTAGGCGGTGCGGTAGGAGAGCATGGCGTAGGCCGCGCTGTGCGACTTGTTGAAGCCGTAGTCGGAGAACTTGAGGATCTTCTCCCAGATGTCTTTGGCCACGTTGGCGGCGATGCCATTGCGCCCGCACCCTTCGATGAACCGCGGGAAGAGCGCGGCCATGACCTCCTTGTTCTTCTTGCTCATGGCGCTGCGCAGGGTGTCGGCCTGGCCCAGAGTGAAGCCGGCCAGCCGCTGCACCACCTGCATGACCTGCTCCTGGTAGAGCATGATGCCGTAGGTCTCTTCGAGCGCCGGCTTCATCTCGGGCACGTCGTACTCGATGCGCTTCTGGCCCGTCTTGCGGGCGATGAACTCATCGAGCAGGCTCATCGGCCCCGGCCGGAAGAGCGCGATCAGGGCAATGATGTCCTCGATGCGCCGCACGCCGAAGCGCCGGCACAGATCGCGCATGCCGCTGGACTCAAGCTGGAACACGGCCACGGTGTTGCCCTTGTTGAGCAGCTCGTAGGTCGGCTTGTCGTCGAGCGGAATCGCGTCCTCGGCAATTGCGACGCCCCGGTTGGCCTTGACCATGTCGTAGGCGTCTCGCAGAATGGTCAGGGTTCGCAGCCCGAGGAAGTCCATCTTGAGCAGGCCGAGCTTCTCGCACGGCTTCTGCGGGTACTGGGTGACGATCTCCTCGTCGGCGCCGCGGGCCAGGGGGACGAGGTTGGCCAGCGGCTGGTCGCCGATGATGACGCCGGCGGCGTGCACGCTGGTGTTGCGGTGCAGGCCTTCGAGGACCTGGGAGTGCCGGAGCACGTCGCCGACCCACGGCTCGGTGTCGCGCAGGGCGCGCAGCTCGGGGCTCTGCTCCAACGCCTTCTCCAAGGTCATCTTGGGATCGCCGGGCACGTGCCGGGTCAGGCGGTTGCCGTCGGCGAACGGGCGCCCGAGGACGCGGGCGACGTCCTTGAGCACAGCCCGCGTCTTCAGCGTCCCGAAGGTGCCGATCTGGGCGACGCTCTCGCGGCCGTA
>MVZH01000086.1 GCA_002068325.1 Lentisphaerae bacterium ADurb.BinA184
GCTGCCAAGCGGCGCGTTCAAAGCGCTGGATCTTCCGAATCCCCTGCCGCTCAAAGACCGCACCCTGGACGACGGATTCACCGATCTGCAGCGCGATGCAAACGGGCGTGCGCGGTTTTCAATTGAAGCCGCCGGAAAACAGATCGAAATTCTTTTCGGCCCCAAGTATCCTGTCGCCATCATCTGGGAACCGGCCGCGCCTCCCGGACAAACGTACAACTTTATATGCGTTGAGCCAATGACCGGCATCACCAACGGCATTAACCTGAATCACGCCGGCAAATATCCCGATCTGCAGACGGTTCCGGCCAACGGTACCTGGACCGAAAGCTTCTGGATCAGCGCCAAAGGATGGGAAACTCCCTAAAGGTTTCTCCGGCGTCAAATAGTCGAATCATCGTATCCGTTTCCGTAGGCCTGATCTTCGGGATCTATCCTGCGGCCAAGGCCGCGCGTCTCGACCCCGTAGAATGCCTACGCTACGAATAAATTGTGGAATCGAGGGTAACCGCGAAGACGCGAAGGACGCGAAGGCGCGCAAGGGAAAAAATAATTAAATTTCCTTTGCGTTTTCTTCGCGTCCTTCGCGTCTTCGCGGTAAATGAAGGTTTAAGAATCTCGAATCGTCATTCCACGTTTTTAAGAACCTGCAGCAGGAACGCCCAGAATTTGTCGACCGTATCGATGTGAATGCGTTCATCCGGCGAATGCACCGCCTCCATGGTCGGGCCGAACGACACCATATCCATGCCGGGGATGCGCTCGCCGATCACGCCGCATTCCAGTCCCGCATGAATGGCTTTGACGATCGGCTCCTTGCCGTAAAGCGACTGGTAGGCCGCTTTCGATATCTTCAGAATCATGGAATCCATGTTCGGCTTCCAGCCGGGATAGCCGTGCGTGTGCGTCACCTCGGCGCCGCCCAGCTCCAGAACTGCGGCAACCGAATCCACGATTTCCTCGATCTCGGAAGCCACCGAGCTGCGCTGGCTGGTCACGATTCGGACGGCACAGAGGCCATCCCCCGTCCGCCATACTGATTGTCCCGAAATAGTCTGGACAGGTCGCATGGACAGGTCGTATGGAGGTAGAAGTCCCTCTTGTCAGATGATTACGGAACGATTCGTACCAACTGGGTAACCGAGTGCCTTGCTCCCTGCGTACTCCCGCTCATACCCCCGTGGCCGGGGCGACCAGCACGCCGAATGCAAGGATTATATTAGCCGTTGAACCCACCGAAGTCAAGACCCCGTGCCTTCCCGCGGTGGAAAGGGGCCCGTGCAGAACGACCTCGTCATCACCGGCGCCCGCCAGCACAACCTGCGCAATCTGTCCGTGCACATCCCGCGCGGCTCGCTCACGGTGGTCACCGGGCTGAGCGGCTCGGGCAAGTCCAGCCTGGCCTTCGACACCCTGTACGCCGAAGGCCAGCGCCGCTACGTCGAGAGCCTGTCGGCCTACGCCCGCCAGTTCCTCGAACGCCTGCAGAAACCCGAGGTCGACCGCATCGACGGCCTCTCCCCCGCCATCGCCGTCGAACAACGCTCCGCCGGCAGCAACCCGCGCTCGATCGTCGCCACCACGACCGAAATCCACGATTACCTCCGCCTCCTCTACGCCCATGTCGGCAGGCGACACTGCCCCCGCTGCGGGCAACCGGTCGCCGGCCTCTCAAGCCAGGCGGTCGCCGACCGCCTCCTCGCCCTGCCTGGCGGCCGCCGCCTGATCCTCCTCGCCCCCTGCGTCCATGAGGCCAGGGGCGACCACGCCGAGACCCTCGCCCGCCTGCGCCGCGACGGCTTCACCCGCGCCCGCATTGACGGAACCCTCGTCGCGCTCGAAGACGAACCCAAGCTCGCCCGCACCCGCCCCCACCGCATCGAGGCCGTCGTTGACCGCCTGGTGACCGGCGGCGTCTCCAGCGGCCGTTTGGCCGATTCGGTCGAACTCGCCCTCCGCGTCGGCAACGGCACCCTCGTCAGCCTTGTCGAGGATCCCGACACGCCCGACGGCTGGCACGAAACCACGATCAGCGAACGGCCCGCCTGCAAGGCCTGCAACCTGTCGTTCGACGAGCTGCTGCCCCGCGATTTCTCCTTCAACAGCCCGTACGGCGCCTGCCCCGCCTGCAACGGCCTCGGCACCCGCATGGTCTTCACCCCCGAGGCCGTCGTCCCCGACCCCTCGCTACCCCTGCGCAAGGGCGCCATCCCGCTGCTGCGCTGGGGACCCCGCCGCCTCATCATCCACTACAACCGCATGCTGCGCCAGCTCGCCGCCCACCTCGGCTTCGACCTCGACACCCCTTGGCGAGACCTCCCGACCACCGTCACCAGCGTCCTCCTCAACGGCAGCGGCGACACCCCGGTCCCGTTCGAATTCTGGCGGCGTGGCCGCAAACACAGCCAGGCCAAACCGTTCGAAGGTTTCATCCCCCACCTCTCGCGGCGCTACGTCGAGACGGAAAGCGAAGCCGTGCGCGAACGCCTCCGCCAGAGCATGACCCCGGAGCTGTGCCCCGGCTGCCAGGGCGCGCGACTGCGCCCCGAGAGCCTCGCCGTCACCGTCGGCGGTCTCTCGCTGGCTGCCTTTTGCGAGCAGAGTGTGGCCGCGGCCCGGGGCTTCGTCGCGGCCCTGTCACTCGCGCCGGAAGAACAACAGGTCGCGCGCGAGCTGCTCAAAGAGATCGGCGCCCGCCTGGCCTTCCTCGACGATGTCGGCCTGGGCTACCTGACCCTCGCCCGTTCGAGCGCCACCCTGTCCGGCGGCGAAGCCCAGCGCATCCGCCTGGCCACCCAGCTCGGCAGCGGCCTGGTCGGCGTCATCTATGTCCTCGACGAACCCACCATCGGCCTGCACCCGCGGGACAACCTCCGGCTCCTCCACTCACTCGAACAGCTGCGCGACGCCGGCAACACCGTGGTGGTCGTCGAACACGACTTGGAGACCATCCGCCGCGCCGACTGGGTCATCGATCTGGGACCCGGCGCCGGCCGCCAGGGCGGGGAGCTGGTCTGCGCCGGAACCCCCGCCGCCATCGCCGCGTGCGAGGCCTCGCCGACCGGGCAGTACCTCTCCGGCCGGCGGCAAGTCCCCCTCCCCGCCGAGCGCCGCCGCGGCAATGGCAACGTCCTGCGCATCGTCGGCGCCGCCGAGCACAACCTGAAGGACCTCACCGTCGACATCCCCCTGGGCACGTTCTGCTGCGTCACCGGCGTCTCCGGCTCCGGCAAGAGCACCCTCGTCGAAGACGTGCTGATGAACGCCCTCTGGCGCCACCTCGGCGTCAAGGCGCCGCCGCCGGGGCGCCACCGCCGCCTTGAAGGCGCCGACCGCCTCGGGCAGATGATCGTCATCGACCAGAGCCCCATCGGCCGCACCCCGCGCTCCAATCCCATCACCTATACCGGCACCTTCGACGCCGTGCGCGCCCTGTTCGCCCGCCTCCCCGACGCCCGCGCCCGCGGCTACCGCCCCGCCCGCTTCAGCTTCAACGTCAAGGGCGGACGCTGCGAGGAGTGCAAGGGCGACGGCGTGCGCCGCATCGAGATGAGCTTCCTGCCCGATGTCTACGTCGAGTGCGAAACCTGCAAAGGCCGGCGCTACAACCGCGAAACCCTCGCCGTGCTCTACCGCGGCCGCACCATCGCCGACGTCCTCGACATGACCGTCGACCAGGCCCTCGACTTCTTCCAGCACGTGCCCGCGCTCAAACGCAAACTGCTCACCCTGAGCGAGGTCGGCCTCGGCTATGTCCACCTCGGCCAGCCCGCCACCACGCTGTCCGGCGGTGAGGCCCAGCGCGTCAAACTGGCCGCCGAACTGGCGCGGCAGGCGCGCGGGCACACGTTGTATATTCTCGACGAGCCGACCACCGGCCTGCACCTCGCCGACATCGAACGCCTGCTCGCCGTCCTCATGCGCCTCCGCGACCAGGGCAACACGATCCTCGTCATCGAACACAACCTCGACGTCATCAAGGTCGCCGACCACATCATTGACCTCGGCCCCGAGGGCGGAGACGCCGGCGGACGCCTCGTCGCCGCCGGCACCCCCGAAGCCATCGCGGCCTGCCGACGCTCCCACACCGGACAGGCGCTGCTCCCGCTGCTCGCGCCACGCGGAATCCACGGGGTCAGTCCTAATAATTGACTTTATCTTTGCCCGCGCTATCCTTCTGTCGTCGCCCCGCCGTCCGTCGTGGTCGTCTGCCGGAATGGGATAGTGTGGCACGTCAGGAGGCTTCTCCATGGCCCGTCCGCTGCGCATCGAGCATCCTGGGGCCTGTTACCACGTCATCTGCCGGGGCAACCTGCGGTACCCCGTCTTCCGGGACGAGCAGGACTGTCGGCTCTTCCTGGATCGGCTGGTGAAGTACGGGGAGGTGTTCCGCGTCCGGATCCGGGCCTACTGCGTGATGGCGAACCACGTCCACCTGTACGTCCAGACTGAGGAGGCGAACCTGGGGCGCTTCATGCAGTCGCTGCTGACCGCGTTCACCCTCAGTCACAACCGGCGGCACGACACGGCGGGGCACGTCTTTCAGGGGCGATACAAGGCGTTCCTCGTGGAGGATGGCGATGCCTACGCATCGAGGGTCTCGCGGTACATCCACCTGAATCCGGCACGGATCCCGTCGCTCGAGGACGCCTCCGTCGAGGCGCGGCAGCGTGCCATCCGCCAGTGCCCGTGGAGCAGCTACGGGGCGGTCATCGGCCTGCGGCCCTGTCCCGAATGGCTCTGCCGCGACGATGTGTTGCGCGCGTGGGAAGGGACGTTGCGCGAGAAGCAGGCCGAGTACGCCAGATACGTCGAACAGGGGTTGACGAAGGACCTGTGGGATCCTTGGGAGGCCGCGGCCGCCCAGGCCATCATCGGCAGCGACTCGTTCGTAGACCGGGTGCGGCGCAGCGTCAGCCAGGTCGCGCACGACGTCAATGCCCGTGCCCAGAGCAGTCAGCGCCGTCGGCTCGACGCCTGGTGCACGCCGGCGCAGGTCAGGGCAGCGGTGACGGCCGCCTACCGTTGCGACGAGCAAGACGTGTTGCGACCCCACAGCCGCGGCAACGAGGCCCGGCAGGTGCTGCTCTACCTGACGGCCACCTGCTGCCGCGGGCGCCACTCGCTGTCGGAACTCGGTCTGCAATTGGGTCCCATCACGGTCGCCGCCCTCAGTCGCGCCCGAGCGCGGATGGCGGCCCGCCTGCGGGAGTCGAAGTCGCTGCGGTCGAGAGTGTCGGCGATCGAGGCCGGCCTGCTGCCGCAGGGGAGTTAAAGGCAATTATTAGGACTGACCCCCATCGTCTCCAAACTGTGGGCTTGCATTCGCCGCCTCCCCAGTCATATTCCGTTCCCATACTCGGACTCGCAACGGTGCCGGCATCGTTCGGCAGTTGCTCGTACGGTTGGAGGTAAGCTGATGGGGCACCGAATGCGGCAGGTCATCTTGGGGATACTCGCAACGGGGGTGGTCGTCGGGGCGACCCATGGGACCATTGTCTGGGACGCTGGCGCCGACTGGTCGATCGGCAACGGCAACCCCAACGGCGCATGGACATACGGCAGTGCCGATTACCTGTCGCCCGGCGTAACGGTGGACGTGGGAACGTTCACCCCCTTTGCCCTCGCCAAGACGGCGGCCGATTACAAGGATTTCCCGCCGGATCCGCCGACCCCGGCGAACCCCGCGACGCTCGAAATCTGGCAGGACAACGACCTTGACCCGAACGCCAACAGCAACCGCGCCGCCACGGACTACAACGCGTTCGGCATCACCTTCGTCTCCAATCGCGTGAACCTGAGTCCGGCCAACGGCCCAGTGACCCTGGCGCGCTGGACGGCACCGTCGGCCGGCCTCTACGACATCGCTGCGGAGTTCTTCAACGTCCAAGGGTTTGCCGACGACATCTACGTCTACATCGCCGGCGCGCAGGTGTTTGCCTCGAGGTCGCCCGACAGCAAGAGTGTTCTGGTCGGCACGCCCTACTCGACCACGGGAGTCGCCTTGAACGCGGGTGACGCCGTCTTCTTCGGGGTCGGCAACTTCTACTACACGAACAATACGGGGCTGGAGGCGATCATCACGCGGATTCCCGAGCCGGCCTCGAGCATGTTGCTCGGCCTGGCCACGCTCTTGGGGGCGCGGTTCCGCCGCCACCGCGCCTACAGCCGATGCATCGGGGTGCATCGGGGTCAGTCCTAATAATTGACTTTATCTCCGGCCGTGGCGGGGCGACACAGGGGGCCTCCGGCGGAGGGGGGAGGCCTATGCATCCCCGGTCATCGTCCCTTTTCATACGTCGGGCGTCCGCTTCCGTACGCCGGGCGCTCGCGGTTGCCGGGGTGCCGGGCTGAGCCGGGCGGCTGAAGCGGATCTCCGGGGGGGCATGGAGGTCGGGTGTCGGGTTCTGTCGGCGGTTGCGGCCCGGCCGGTCTTGCATCGGGAAGAAGGGGCGGTATATTGAAGGTCTTTTTGCGGTGAAGCTTCCTATGCCCGGCGTGGCGGCGTCGAGGTTCCGCGGACGCCCCGACTGGCGGTTTTGACACGGGCGGGAATGAGAGACGGAGAAGCAAGCATGTACGCCATCATTTCCCTGGCCGGCCAGCAGTTCCGTGTCGAACCCGGCACTGTGATCCAGACCAACCGTCTGGAGGCGGAGCCCGGCGCCACTCTGACGCTTGCCGACAGCGTGTTGCTTGTCAAGGACGAGTCCGGCCTGCGGACCGGCACGCCCACTGTCGCCGGCGCCCGGGTCGAGATCGAAGTCCTCAAGCACCTGCGCGGCCCCAAGCTCATCGTTTTCAAGATGAAGCGTCGCAAGCGCTCCCGGCGCAAGACCGGTCACCGGCAGGAGCTGACGCAGGCCCGCGTCAAGAGCATCCTGCTGGCTTGAGCCGGTCTCCTTCCCCGTGGGTTCCGCCGTTCCCTCCCTCTGTCGCCTCCTGGCGCCGTGGCTCGTCGGGCGGGCGCATAGGCCTCGCTCCCGCCGATCGAGGCTGAGTGTGCGTCTCCTCGTCGCGCCTGCAGGGCCGGCCGCGGCTCAGGCCTTGCGTTCCCGGAGTCGTCGCATGGTCTCGGCCGGGTCGCGGCCCAGGCGTTGCATGACCTTCTGGAGGTCCTCCCAGGACTCCTTCTTCATCTGCGGGGAGCGCAGGAGGTAGGCGGGGTGGTAGGTGGGCAGGCAGGGGATGCCGCCGAATTCCATCCACTGACCGTGCACGCGGGTGATCCCGTCAATCCGCATGACGTAGCGCAACGGGACGGCCCCGAGCAGAACCAGGACTTTCGGCTTGATCAGTTCGATTTGGCGTAGCAGGTACGGTAAGCAGGCCGCCGCCTCGTCCGGCTGCGGGGTACGGTTGCCGGGCGGACGGCACTTGACGATGTTGGCGATGTAGACTTCCTCGCGGGAGAACTGCATGGCCGCGATCATCCGGGTCAGCAGGCCGCCGGCCAGTCCTACGAACGGCCGGCCGGTCCGGTCCTCCTCTTCGCCCGGCCCTTCCCCGACGAACATGACGGCGGCGTTGCGGGCCCCCTCGCCGAACACCGTCTGTGTCCGCCCTGCGTGGAGGCGGCACCTCCGGCATCCCGCCACCGCGGCCGCCAGCCCTTCCCAGCCGGCAGGGATCTCCGCGGTTGGCGTCGCCGCGGCGCCGGCCGGGCCGGGGGGCGGGGCGGCGTTGCGGAGCCGCTCCCGTTGCGCTTCGGGGGTGGCGTCGGCGGCATCCTCGCTGGCGGCGGCGGGCGCGGGGCCGAACAGGGCCTCGACCGTCTCCGGGCGCAGGTCGAGTCGGCGCCGGCCCCGGCGTTTGATCTGTTGCAGGCAGGCGATGACGTCGTCGAAGATATCCGGCTGGCTCATGCGGCTATGCTCCTCGTCTGGGGCCCGCCGGTGTCGCGGGCGGGTCGGCCGCCGGGTGTCCGTCGCGGCGTCCTTCCGGACAGCCGGTCCCGGCTCGATTTGCGTGCGGTTTGAAATCCCTGCGAACCGCGGTATGGTATCGGTGCTGTTCGTTACGCTCGGGTGGCGGAATTGGCAGACGCGCTAGCTTGAGGTGCTAGTGGGGCGACCCGTGCGGGTTCGAGTCCCGCCTCGAGCACCATCTTGAACAGGCCGCGTGGCTGACGCACCGGGCATGGCCCGGCGCAGCCCCGGCCTCCTCTTTCCCGGGGAATCGAGCCACCGGAGGAAAAAAAGCATTTGTCCATGCGTTTGGACTTGCATGCCCCGCCGCGGCGGGGTATCTTCATTTCATGAAGAAGGAGTTCCGACTCTGAACAATACATGCATCGGGCCGTAAAGGCTTATGGTAGTAAATGGCGGAGGTCCCGGACTCCTTCTTCTTTCTCTGCCATATCGGGCTCGGCGGTGACCGCACTGCCGGGCCCGGTCTGTTTCAGGGGTTGAACAGGGCTTCACCGATGAGGGCCGTGTAGAACGAGCCGGTGAACAGCAGGTTGTCGCTGGCCGGCAGCTGCGCCGGCCCGTCCAGGCGTTCGATGACCTCGAAGCGCAGGCCGGCCGCCTGACAGGCTTGGGTCAGCCCGGCGAGGCCGCTGGCCTTCATCGTCGAACGGGGGTGGGTGAGGATGAAGCGCGCGTCCAAGGCCTTCATCTCGGCGACGATGCCGGCGGCGTCCTTGCCTTCGACGATGCCGAGCACGACGGTGAAGTGGCGGCCGGGGAACCGTTCGTGGACGGCTTCGACGAGCCGCCGGGCCGAGTCGGCGTTGTGCGCGGCGTCAATGAGGACCAGCGGGTCGCGCCGCAGCACCTCGCAGCGGCCGCGCGTCTCAGGGAGATGGAACCGCCGGGGGGCGGGGCGGACGCCGAGGATCCGGCACACGGCCAGGGCCACGGCGAAGTTTTCGCGCAGAAAGGCCGGCAGGCCGGCGATCCCCCAGCGCTCCGGCTCGGCACAGGGAGGCGCCGGATAGAGGGCCGCCCCGGCCAACTGCGCCGTCCGGCGGATCACAGCCTCGGCCTCGGCGTACGGCTGCCGGGCGCAGACCACGGGCCGTCCGGGCTTGATGATCCCGGCCTTCTGGGCGGCGATCTCGGCGATGGTGTGGCCGAGGATTTCCATGTGGTCGAAGCTGACCGGCGTGATCACGCAGCACACGGGGTCGGGGACGTAGTTGGTCGAGTCGAGGAGTCCGCCGATGCCTGCCTCGAGGATGGCCAGTTCGCAGCCGGCCGCGACAAAGCGTTCGAGGGCGTAGACGGTCATCGCCTCGAAGAACGTCGGCTTGGCGTTGGCGGCGCGGACCCGGCGGTCGAAGTCCGCGGCCGACTCGAGGAGCTGGTCGTAGCCGATGAGGTCGCCAGCGATCTGGAAGCGTTCCCGCACGGTGACGAGGTGCGGGCTGGTGAAGGTGCCGCAACGGAGGCCGGCCGCGCGCAGCAGGGCGGCCAGGTAGTAGCAGGTTGTGCCCTTGCCCTTGGTGCCGGCCACGTGGACGACCTTGAGGCGCCGTTCGGGATGGCCGGCCAGCTCCGCCAACGGCTCCATGCGGGCCAGCGTATACTCGGCGGGTGTCAGGCGCCGATGGGTGTTCCGCTCCAGGTCCAGGTAGTCTTGGAAGATGGCGAAGAACGCATTCTCTTTCTCGGCGCAGTAGTCACGCATAGGCCAAGGCTCCGGCCCGCGGCCGGCGAGCCCGCCAGGCCGGGGCGGCAAGGGCAGCCGCCGTCGGTGGGGTCACGGCTTGGGCAGGCGGGCTTCAAGCTCGGCAATCCGCTTTTCGAGATCGGCCACCTGCTGCCGGGTTGCCAGGCGCTCGGTCGCCCGGTCAACTAGCCGCGCGACCTTCTCCTTCAGCTTGGCCTCCGCCTTGGTCGCCTCGTCGCCGAGGAAGTCGGCGAGCTTGCGGCCTTCCTCCTCGGACATCCTGGTCTGGCTGGCGACCTCCTTGGCGAACGCCTCCACCCGCTCCTTGGTCATGGCGGCCAGCCCCAGCCCCACGTACATTGATTTTTTGAGGAAGTCCATCATGTTAGCACACCTCCTGTACGACGGCCTACGGATGCCGGCACGGACAACCCGTGTCTGCCCGCAATATAGAGACCCTCCACCCGGAGTCCAGTTCCTCAAAACTGTGGCCTGGCCGGCCCGCCTGCGCCCCCGGGCGCCGCCTGCCCCAAACCCCACTGAGACCTGACACCGGACACCGGAACGCTGAAGGCTCGAACGGCCGGAACATCGAAAGGCCGCACGCCCAGCAGGGCGCGACCGGCGACCTCAGCGTTCAACGATGTCCACTGTCCAAGGCGGTTTCCCACCATGAAGAGCTCTTTTGAACTGGCGATGGCGCGTTTCGGCGGCGGTGAACTGCGCAGGCTGACGCCCGAGCAGAAGGAGCAGCTGGCCGAGGTTGACCGACGGATTGACGCCAAGATCGCGCAGGCCAAGATCCGCACCGAGGCCAGGCTGAAGACCGTCAAGGACGAGGAAGCCGAACGCCTGAGCCGGGAGCTGTCGGTCGAGCTGGCCGGGTTGAACCAGAGCCGCGAGCGGGAGAAAGAGAGGCTCCGCAAGTCGTTCGAGGAGAAGGCGGAGTAACGTCCGTCCGGGGTTTCTTCGAGGTGCCGCGCGCCCCTTGTTGCGGCTGCCGACGGGCCAGGGTGTGGCCGGGGTGAACGGTGCGGGGTGGCGGCGGGCCTCGTTGTGTGCGGCGTCGGCTGGGGGTTCCGGCATGGCGATCACCTACCTCGATCACGCGGCCGCGACTCCCCTCTTACCGTCGGTGACGGCGGCCCATGCCGAGCTGTGCCGGCGGTACTTCTACAATCCGCACGCGGCCAGCCAGCTCAGCGCCGAGTGCCTGTGCGAAGTCCGCAGAGCCGAGACGCGCCTGCTCGCATGCCTTGGACTGGGCACGGAGGACGCCGAGGTGGTGTGGACCAGCGGCGGCACGGAGAGCCTCAACTTGGCCATCCTCGGCACGATCCTGCGGCCGCCGGCGCGCCTCTTCGTTGATGCCACCGCCCACCGGGCGCTCCTCGAACCGGCCCGCGCCGCCGCCTCGCAGGCGGGCGTCACGCTTGCCACTCTTCCCGTGGACGCAAAGGGCCGGCTCGACCTTGGGCCGCCACCCGAGGGCGCCCCCGGCGCCTTGGTCGGTGTCGGGCACGTGAACAACGAGACCGGGGCCGTGCACGACCTGGTGGCGGTGCGGCGGTGGATCGAGCGCCATGCGCCCGGCGCCGCCCTGATCGTTGATGCCCTGCAGAGTCTCGGCAAACTGCCGGTGCCGTGGGGCGAGGCCGCGCTCGACCTGCTGGCGGTCGGCGGCCGCAAGATCGGCGGCCCCCCGGCGGTCGGGGCGCTGATCGTGCGCAGGGGCCGCCGGCTCCGTCCTCTCCTTCATGGCGGCGGGCAGCAGCGCGGCCTGCGCGCGGGAACCCTCGACACCGTCGGAATCCTCGAATTCACCCTCGCCGCCGAGTGCGCCTGCGGCGCCCTGCGCGCCCAGCTCGCGCGGGCGGAGGTCCTCAACCGCCGCCTGCGCGAACGGCTGGCCGGGGCGGTCCGGCCGCCCCCGGTTGTGCTCTCGCCGCCGGACGCGTCGCCCTACATCCTGAGCTTCGCCTTCCCCGGACTCGAAGGCGCGGTGCTGATGCGGAAGCTGGCCGCGCGGGGCGTCATCGTGGCCACGGGCAGCGCCTGCACGGCCGAGTCACGCCAGAGCAGCCACGTGCTCGCCGCCATGGGGATCGCGGAACGCACCGCCCGCGGCGCCCTCCGCGTCAGCTTCGGCGCCTCGTCGCAGGAGGAGGACGTCGAGAACCTGGTGCGCGAGCTCCAGGCCGCGTTGGACAGCTACTGAAGGCGGGGCCGGGCCGGCATGGCACCGCGGCCGCCCTCCCATTGCGGCCCACCGGTTGCGACCCCGGCGGGCAACCGACCGCTTCCGCCAGGCTATATTACGCGCCGTTGTGCGTGAAAACACAGACGTCTTCGCGCACTGGGAGCCCGCCCCGTGAAGCATCAGGAAACGGCCCGGATCGTGGCCAACCGGCGCCTGAACGGCGCCTACTACCAGATTGATTTGCGGACTCCGCAGATTGCCGCGGCGGTTCAGCCGGGCCAGTTCGTCCACGTTCAGTATCCGGACTTTGCGCATCGGTTGCTGCGGCGTCCCTTCAGCGTATGCGACGTGGATGCCTCGGGCGAGATCCTGAGGATCGTCTACAAGGTGGTTGGGGAGGGCACGGCGCACATGGCCGGGCTGGCGGCGGGGCAGTGCGTTGACCTGCTGGGGCCGCTGGGCCGGGGGTTCACGTTGCCCGCACCCGGTTCGACCCCGGTGATCGTGGCCGGCGGCTACGGCGCGGCGGCGACGTACCTGCTGGCGGCCCGCAGCCCGGTTCCCGCCCACGTCCTGATCGGCGGCCGCACGGCCGAGGACCTGTTGCTGCTCGAGGCGTTCGCCGCCGCGGGGGCGCGGGTCGAGGTCTCGACCGACGACGGTTCGCGCGGGCATCGCGGGGTGGTGACCGACCTGCTGGTCCGCCTCCTCGGGACCCGGCCGGCCGCGCCCGCGGTCTACGCCTGCGGCCCCAACCCCATGCTGAGGGCGGTGTGCGCGGCGGTGCTGGCGCGCGGGCTGGACGCCGAGGTCAGCCTTGACCACGCCATGTGCTGCGGCGTCGGCGCCTGCTTCACCTGCGTGGTGCGGCAGAAGACGGCCGACGGGGCGGGCTGGGAGTACCGGCGGACCTGCCTTGACGGCCCCGTCTTCCGCGCCAGCCAGACCGTCTGGGAGTGAGGGGGGGGCTACGGCCTCACTCGCTGACGCCGCCGACGGGCCAGTACGCGTAGGCCGGCGTCTCGTAGGGGTGGGCCCGGCGGAGGGCGGCGACCACGGCCTCGATACACTCCGGGCGGCAGACCATCTCGACCCGCACCTCCTCGACGTGCTCGACCCTGCCCTGGGTGCCGAGGTAGGGCCGGCTCCCCTCCAGGGGGCGGAACTGGCCGTTTCCGGTCGTCTGCCAGCAGCAGCAGTCGTAGGCCCCGATGCGGCCGGCCCCCGCCGCGAACACGGCGGCCTTCACCGCCTCCGCCTGGGCGGCGGGCACGTAGAAGACCAGCATGCAGGCGGCGGCTGTTCCCTGAGTGTCCATGAGCGGCCCTCGCGGCCTGGCGGCGGCCTCGCCGGGCTACCGCAGCAGCGCGCGGACGTGGTCGTCGAGGCGCCTCTGGTCGGCATCGAAGGCGGCCAGCCCGGCCAGCGTGAGCAGGCTGTCAATGGCGGCGCCGTTGCTGCGGATGCGCTCGGCCCAGGTGGCGTGCTTGGGAATCTTGCCGTCGGCGGCGATCCGGTTCATCTCGACGTTGGTGAGTTGCGGGAAGAGGTCGCCGACGCCCAGTTCGCGGGCGCGGGCGGCAAGGTCGCCGGCGTTCTCGGGCAGGCCGAGGTTGAGGTCGGCGATGAGGCGGCGCACGGACGGGCCGATCTCCCAGAGCCGGTTGAGGCGCAGCTCGCCGGCCGCCACCCCCTCGGGCAGCGTCACCGCGAACGCGCCGGGATCCTGTGGTTTCCACTCTGTCACTTCGAGGGTTGCGGCCTCGGCCGCGACCTTGGGCGGGATGGTCAGCACGTCCACCCCGGCCAAGGCGACGACCTGGCTGCCCTGCCGGAGGCTGGCGGCAATCTGCCGCGTGCTGTACTTGGTTGAGACCTCGCGGACGTACTTCTGGCTGGCCAGGACGGTCTTCTCGCCGGCGCCGGCGCCATCGCCCAGGCCGTTGTCCGCCAGGTAACTGCCGATCCGGCCGACAAAGACGTTGACATAGGCCGCATGGGCGAACGCCGCCGCCAGGAAACACTGCCGGACACTGAAGCCGAGCGTCAGGCTGACCGGGACTTCCTCGTCGAGCAGCTGCCGCGCCGCCAGCAGGCCGGCCGCGCCGAAGGGGATCTTGACCACGAAGTGCTCCGGGCACACCTCGTAGTACCGGCGGGCGTAGACGCAGGTGCGCTCGACATCGTTGGCCAAGTCGGTGTGCAGCTCGACGCTGATCTTGCCGCCGAAGCGCCGGGCCAGCCGCAGGCCGTGGCGGGCATTGAGCATGAAGCTGAGTTCGAGCCCGCGCAGGTTGGGGGTCAGGCGGGAGAAGCGGCGGGCCGCCTCGCGGATGAAGTCGTCGCAGGCGCCGCGTTGCACCTCGGCGTTGAGGAGGCTGTTGTTGGTGGTCAGGCCGGTGAACTCGCCGCTCCAGGCGGCGGCCGCCTCGTCGGGTGCGCCGGTGTCCAGCCACAGCTGGGTTCCGGTTCCCGCCAGCCCGCTCCAGAAGGGGTGCGCGGCGGCCGGTTCCGGCGGGGCGGCGGCGAGGTCAAGGCCTTCGAGGACGAAGGCGCGGATGTCCTCGGCCACCTCGGCGCTGGGCGGGTCGGGCAGCGGTGCTACGATGCGGGCAGCCACGACGTCAAGTCTCTCCGGCCGCGGGTTGTGACTCGGATCCGGCCTCGGCGCGGGAGGCCGGCGATGCGCCAAATGCGGGCCGCGGTTCAGGTTAGGTGCGGCGCCTGCCAACTCTCTGAAGTGTAGCCGTGCAGTTCCATGCGGTTGCCGTCGGGGTCGGCCAGCCAGGCCTGCCAGCTGTGGTCGCAGCCCAAGGCGGGGTCGGAGACCTCGACGCCGCGGGCGCGCCACTCGGCGACCGTGCGCGCCACGTCGTCCACCTCCAGGCACAGATGCGCGTACGAACCGCCGGTCACGGCGGCCGGGTCGCCCTCGAACAGCTCGATGAAGGAGCGTGGCCCCACCTTGAGGTAGACGCCGAACACCGTGCCGTCGGGGCGCTTGAACTCGAAGGCCTTCGGCAACCCCAGCCGGTGGCAGTAGAAGTCCACCGACTTCGCCAGGCTCCTCACGGTAAAACAGACGTGGGCCAAGTCTCTGATCATGCCGTGAACCTCTTGGGGACGACGCCGGACGTGCCAAGGGCTAACCTAACCCCGGAACCGGCCGCGTCAACGCCGCCCGCCGGCCGGGTCCATCCAGCAACCTCAAAGGCTCCAGGGCTCACAGGATTGTAACCGATTGGCGGCTGGCCATTTGCAGAACCGGCACGCCAGGGGGGACGCCAGGCGCCGCGCGGTGGCGAAACATCCCTGTCCGCCACAACCGACACGGCGACGACAGCCTGTGAGCCTTCGAGTCTCCGTGGTGAATTGTTCAGGCTAGAGCTTGGCGGCGACGAGGTCGCCGACCTCGGTGGTTGAGTAGCCCATCTTGCCGGCGGCCAGGGACTTCAGCTTGTTGGCGGTGATGAAGGCCACCCTCTTCTCGATGTCGGCGGCGGCCTTCGTCTCGCCCAGCTCGTGCAGCATCATGGCGCCGGCGCAGATGGCGGCCAGCGGGTTGATGACGTTCTTGCCGGTGTACTTGGGGGCCGAGCCGCCGATCGGCTCGAACATGCTGACGCCCTCGGGATTGATATTGCCGCCGGCGGCGATGCCCATGCCGCCCTGGGTGATGGCCCCGAGGTCGGTGATGATGTCGCCGAACATGTTGCCGGTGACGATGACGTCGAACCACTCGGGGTTTTTCACCATCCACATGCAGGTGGCGTCAACGTGGCAGTAGTCGGTCTTGATCTCGGGGTAGTCCTTGGCCACGTCGTAGTAGGCACGCTCCCAGAGGTCGTAGAGGAACGTCAGCACGTTCGTCTTGCCGCACAGCGTCAGCTTGCCGGTCTTGCCCTGCTTGCGGTCGTCGTCGGACAGTCCGTGCCACGGCTGGGCCCGGGTGTGGCGCTGGCGGGCCAGGTTGAAGGCGTAGCGCAGGCAGCGCTCGACCTGGAAGCGGCTGTAGATGGCGGTCTGGATGGCAACCTCGTGGGGGGTGCCCTTCATGTTGAAGCCGCCGGCGCCGGTGTAGAGGTCGCCGGTGTTTTCGCGCACGACCACGTAGTCAATATCATCGGGGCCTTTGCCGACCAGGGGGCAGGCGACGCCGGGGAACAGCTTGACCGGGCGCAGGTTGATGTACTGGTCGAGGTCGAAGCGCAGGCGCAGCAGGATGCCTTTTTCGAGGATGCCGGGCTTGACGTCGGGGTG
>MVZH01000087.1 GCA_002068325.1 Lentisphaerae bacterium ADurb.BinA184
CCCGCCGGGCCGCCGCCCGCCGCGGCGGGGAGGCAATGACCCGTCGTGGGCGCGGGCCGTGATGTTATACTGACTGACGGGCGGTTTAGAAACATCGGGCGTGGATCGGGCACCCTCCCGACGCGCCGCACGCCATGGTTCCCGCCGGCCGCACAGCGAACCCAGGAGAAGCCCGCATGTTCGACACTCGACGCTCGTCCCGCCTCGTTCTGACGTTCTGCCTGGCGGCCCTTCCGTTTGGGGCCCTGGCCGAGACCTACTTCGTACGCGTGGCCGGCAACGACCAGGCGGACGGGCGGATCGCGGCGGCGGCGTTCCGCACCATCCAGCGGGCCGCACAGGCCCTCAATCATGGCGACAGCGTGGTGATCGGCCCGGGCGCCTACCGCGAGACGGTCCTCTTCGCGGAACGCTTCAGCGCCGACGGGGCGATGATGGCGATCACCGGCGACGAGAGCGGGAAGCTGACCGGCGACCCCGCCGGCGCGGTCGTCATCGAGGCGGTGTCGGCCTCGCAGCCGGCGCTCCACATCTATCGGTTCCGCAACCTGACGGTTTCGGGGCTGACCGTGCGCGGCAACGGGCAGGGGATGAAGCTGGAGAAGGTGCAGGGCGGCACCGTGGCCCGGTGCACGTTTGACGGCCTCAGCCGCGGGCTGGCGATCACCAACTGCGAGCGCATCGGCGTCGAGAGTTGCGTGCTGGTCCGCTGCACCCTGGGCATCACGCTGCAGGGCGCGATCGGCACCCGTGTGGCGCACTGCTCGGTGGCCGGCGCCAACACCGCCGGAGTGCTCGTGCTGGGCAGCGGCGCCGGCAGCATCGTCAACTCGCTGTTCGCGGCCAACAACACCGGTTTCATCGCCGACCGCATCAGTGCCGCCGCCTGGACGAGTGACCACAACGTTATCCACGGCACCCTCGGCCCGTGGGGCGACGTGCCGGCCATCGCCAACGCCCACGAGTGGTTCGCCGCCTCCGGGCAGGACCGCGCCAGTGTGTACGTCGTCCCCGAGTTCGCCCGTCCCGACGCCATGGACGTGCGTCCGGTTCCCGTGGTCAGCTGGCCCGGCGGGCTGCCGGGCATGAACGTCGGCATCGTACTCGATCCGGCTGTGGTCCTCGACCGCGACGGCAAGCCGTTCCGGGCACGCGGCAAGACGGCCTGCGTCGGCGCCTACGACTATCCGGACCCGGTGCCGGGCGCGGGCTGGGTGAAGCTCGCCGCCAAGCCCGAGACGCGCGGGCTTCGCCAGAGCGCCGGCCTCTACCGGCCCGACGGTTCCCTGGTCCGCATGCTGGTCGCCGACGCCGCCGGCGTCAGCGATCTCTGGTGGGACGGCCTCGACGACCTCGGCCAGCCCGTGCCCGCCGGCCGCTACGAAGTGCGCTCCGTCGCCCACGATGTCCGGGTGGTTGACGACGGCGCCTTTGGCGACGACGGCAACCCGCTGGGCGCCTTCAACTGTGACAACGCCGACCGCGTCGTGGCCCTGGCCGACGGCGGCTTCGTCATCTCGACGGTCTATGACGAGGCCGGCTTTGCGCTGCGCGCCTACTCGCCCTCGGGCCAGCCGGTCTTCGCCAACAACTTGGCGGAGAAGGATTTTGCCGCCCTGTCCCTGGCCGGGGCCGACTTATACGCCGTTGTCGGCCGGCCCCCCGCCTGTGCGATCCAGCGCTTTGCGCTGCCCGGCGAGCGGGTTCCGATGGCCAACGGCGCCGAGAGTTACCCGATCCTCGCGGCCGACGAGAAGGAAGCCGCGGTCAGCGGGCTGGCGGTCATCGGCGACACCGCCTTTGTCGCCGTCTCCGGACGGAACGAGATCCGTGCCTTCGACCTGAAGACCGGCGCGCGCAAGGCGGCCTGGCCGCTGGCCGAGGTTGCGGACCTCGCAACCGACGGCAAGGGCCTGTGGGCGGTCGCGGGCTCGGACGTGGTGGCCGTCAATCCGGCCTCCGGCGCGCCGGGCGCCCGCTGGACGACGGGGCTGACCTCGCCGCGCTACCTGGCGGCGGGGGGCGGGCGGCTGGCCGTGGTGGACCGCCGGCACGGGCGGCTGGCCCTTCTCGACGCGGCCAATGGAAAGCTCATCAAGACACTCGGCCAGGACCGCCCCGCCGGCGCTTGGATGCCTGTCGGCGGCACGTTGCTGCGCGACCCGCGCGGCTGCGCCTTCCTAGGCGACGGGCGCCTGGTGCTGACCGAAGGCGGGCGCGTACGCATCCTGTGGCCGGACAGCGGCGTGGTGGCCCGTTCGATGCTGAGCAACTTCATGGATGTGGCCGTCGCCCACCCGCTCAAGCCCGAGTACGTCTACTGTTTCAACATGAGCGTCTTCCACGTGGACACCGGGACCGGCGCCTGGACGGAAGTCGCCGAGGGGCCGACGGGCATGACGCGCAAGGACAAGGACGGCAAGGACGTGCCCTACGGCTACGGCTCGCCCTCGACCTCCGTCGTCCTCGGCGGCAAGCCCTTCGTCGCCATCGCCGACCAGCAGCAGTGCCTGCGGCTGTTCGAGGTCACCGACCCCGCCAGGCCCCGCCTGGCCTTCGAGTCCACCGACCCCAAGCTCCGTCTCCATCCCTACTCGATCCTCTCCTTCGGCAAGGGCGGGGACATCGTGGCCAACGGCGGCAGCTACGGTCTGTCCTTCTGCCGCATCCCGTTCAAGGGGCTGGACGCACAGGGCAACCCGCAGTACGATTTCGCCGGTGCCGTCACGTTCGGGCCGGAGAAGGACCCCACGCCGCGCGGCCTCAAGTGCATCAACGCCCCCGCCGCCGATCCCGTTACCGGCGAGGTCTACTTCCTGGCGGTGACCGACCTGCACTGCAAGATGGTGCCGGGCTGGGGCGCCGACGGCACCGGCGTCGGCAAGTCCGCGCCCGACGGGACGCCGTTGTGGTTCTCCCTCAGCTCGGGCGGCAACTACCAGTCCGGCGCCGTCCTCAACGACGGCCGCAACGCCTGGTACCTGGCCGGCAAGAGCTTCGGCGGCCAGATTGACCTGTTCGACCGCGACGGCCTGCGCCTGACCACCGGCAACTGGGCGTGGCCCACCCATTTCGGCATCGGCTTCGTGGACCTGCGCTACGGGGTCAACCCGTACCTGCGGCCGGACGGCAAGGTCGGCGCCTACGTGGAGGACGATGCCATCGGCCGCTTCGGCCGTGTCCGCCTCGACGGGGCCGAGACGCTGCAGCGGGCCACCGCGGCCATCGAGTGGACGGCGGCCGCCGCCGCGGCCGGCGCCCCGGCGGATCCCGCGATGACGTCCGGGAAACCCCTCGCCAAGGCCATCGCCATCCCCAGGGTCGCCCCCCTGCCGGTCGGCGGCGACTGGGAGGCGTGGGCGGCGGCCGGCGTGGTGCCGCAGATTGTGGCGTTGCCGGTGCCGGGGTTCAAGCGCAGCCTGCCCGACGATCTCTGGCAGACCTTCCGGGCCGGCACGGCGATCGGCGCGGTCGCCCACGACGGGCAGAACCTGTACGTGTACTTCCTGGTTGCCGACGACACGCCGCATTTCGACGCCGTAAACCCGGGCGTGGTGTGGATGTATGACGGGGTCGAGCTGTGGCTGGAGGAGGATCAGTTCGGGCTGGCGTTCACCAAGGACGGCCAGCCGGCGTTCTTCAAGTTCCGCCATCACAACGCCGAGGGCAAGCCGTGGTCGGCCAACTACGGCCTGGGCCCGGAGAGCGTCTGGGGCGCGAAGCTTGCCAGCCTTGGCACGCACCCGTTGGGCCGTCAGCTGGCGGACATCACCGGGGTTTCCTTCGAGGGCAAGGGGGGGTATGCGGTCATGGGGCGGCTGCCCTTTAAGGAAGTGCGCCTGGTCGGCGGCATTGCCGGCCGCGGCGGCAAGGACATCCTGCCGACCACGGGGGCGCCCGGCGAGATCCTGCGCATCGGCGTGTCCTTCGGTGCGATCTCGGCGTGGGGGCGTGAACAGGACTACAAAATCAACTGGCCCGGCTCGCTCATGTTCGCCGATCCGACACGTAGCGTGCCGTTCGTGTTCGCCGAGTGACCCGCCTGACCGTGCGGTGCTCCTGCCGACGGTGCTTCCGTCGCCGCGCCGCGGCGGGGGTTGGCAGGGGGGTGCGAGAGACGGCGGGACTTGGGCGGAGCCGGGCAGGGGCGGATGGGTCACATGGCGTCGAGTGTCGCCAGAGTCGTCGTCAATCTGTCGCTTGACCGCGCGTTTGACTACCGCATCCCCGAGTCCCTGGCTGGGCGGGTGAGGGTGGGGGCGCGGGTGCGCATTCCCTTCGGCAAGGCCGGGGGTGTGCGCGTCGGCTACGTGGTTGGGTTGAGCGACCATTCGGCGTTCCCGGACCTGAAGGAGATTGTCGGGGTCGAGGGGGAGCGCGAACAGATCACGCCGTCGCTCGTGCGCCTGGCCGAGTGGATCGCCCAGTACTACTGCTGCAGCAAGGAGCAGGCGGTGCGGGCCATGTTGCCGGCGGTGGTGAGGCAGGGCAAGATCGGGCGCAAGAAGCAGCAGACGGTGCGCCTGGCCGAGGGCGGGAACCTCGCCGAGGCCTTCCCCCGGCTCGAAAAGCGCGCCCCCAAGCAGGCCGCCGCCCTTCGCCTCATCGTGCGCGAACACCAGGTCTCCTTGGCCCGGCTCACGCGCGAGTCCGGCGCCGGCCCCGACGCCGTGCGGCGACTGGTCGCCCAAGGCCTGGTCGAGATCGAAGGCCAGGTCGTGGACCGCGACCCCTTCGCCGACGAGGAGATCCTCCCCTCCCAGGCCCTCGCCCTGACCCCCGACCAGGCCGCCGCCCTCAGCCAGATCGGCGACAGCATGGATCGGCGCGACGCCGGCGTCATCCTCCTGCACGGCGTCACCGGCAGCGGCAAGACCGAGGTCTACCTGCAGGCGATCGCCCGCTGCCTCGAACTGGGCCGCGAGGCCATCGTGCTGGTGCCCGAGATCGCCCTGACGCCGCAGACCACGGAGCGCTTCCGGGCCCGCTTCGGCAACACGGTCAGCGTCATGCACAGCGCCCTCAGCGACGGCGAACGCCTGGACGAGTGGACGCGGGTGCGCGAGGGCCGCAGCCGCATCGCCGTCGGTGCCCGCTCCGCGCTCTTCGCGCCCTTCACCAACCTCGGCCTGATCGTGGTTGACGAAGAGCATGAGACCACGTACAAGCAGAGCGAGAGTCCGCGCTACAACGCCCGTGACGTGGCCGTGGTGCGGGGCAAGTTCGAGCGGGCGACCGTGGTGCTGGGGTCCGCCACCCCCGCCCTCGAATCCTACCACAACTGCCAGACCGGCAAGTACCTCCTGGCCGAGCTGCCCACCCGCATTGACGGCCGGCTCATGCCGGTCATGGAAGTCGTGGACATGCGCGCCGAAGCCGCCCTGCGCGGCGGCGCCCAGATCTTCTCGCGACGCCTCGAAAGCCTCATCCGCGACCGCCTCGACCACGGCAGCCAGACCATCCTCTTCCTCAACCGCCGCGGCTATGCCACCCAGATGATCTGCCAGAAGTGCGGCTACGTCGCCACCTGTGGCCAGTGCAGCGTGACCTATACCTATCACCGTCACGACGGCCGCCTGCTCTGCCACCTGTGCGGCGAAGTCCGGCCGGCGCCAACCGCCTGTCCCCAGTGCGGCGACGCCGACATCCGCTTCTCCGGCCTGGGGACGGAGAAGGTCGAGGCCATCACCCGCCGGCTCTTTCCGCACGCCGCCATTGCGCGGATGGATTCCGACACCATGACCGCCCGCCACGCCTACCGCAAGACGCTCAACGCGTTCCGCACCGGCCGCGTCCACATCCTCATCGGCACGCAGATGATCGCCAAGGGGCTGGACTTCCCCAACGTCACCCTCGTCGGCATCATCTACGCCGATCAGGCCCTGCACATCAACGACTTTCGCGCCGGCGAGCGCACGTTCCAGCTGCTCACCCAGGTGTCGGGCCGGGCCGGGCGCGGGGATCTGCCGGGCCACGTCGTGGTGCAGAGCTACACCCCGTTCCACTCCGCGCTGCAGCATGCCGTCGAGCATGACTACCGCAGTTTCGCCGAGGAGGAGCTGGAGGCGCGGCGGCGCTCATCTTCCCGCCGGTCACCCATTTGTGCCTGGTGCAGTTCCGCGGCGAGGACATGGCCGCCGTGGACGAGGCGTCCCAGCAGCTCGCCGCCGCCCTCAAACCCGAGCTTCCGCCCGGCGGCGAGATCTTCGGCCCCATGCCCGCGCCCGTGCACCGTGTCCGCGGCCAGTTCCGGCACCAGATGCTGCTGCGCGGCGGCAACATCCTCGACATGACCCGGCTGCTGCGGCGCAAGGTCGTCGGCGTCAAACCGCCCAAGGGGGTCGAAATCCACCTCGACATCGACCCGCAGTCCATGTTCTGACATGAAAATCCTGTTCAAGAACCACACCGCCGACGAACTCCACGGGCGGCTGGCCGGCCTCGGCGCCAGCCTGCGCGTGGCGCGGCAGTTCCAGGCCGCGGTGCTGCGGCGTGATGCGATGCCCGCCGCGCTGTCCAACGTCAGTGACCGGCTCGGGGCGCGCATCCGCGAGGCCGCCGACGTCCCCCACCTGAGGCGGCTGGAGAAGGCCGTCTCGCCCCAGGACGGTTTCGCCAAGTATCTGTTTCTGGGGGATGGGCCTGACCCGTTCGAGGCGGTGCGGATTCCGTTGATGCACAGGCCGGGGGACCGCAAGTATGTGGTCTGCGTCAGCTCGCAGGTCGGCTGCGCCCTGGGTTGCCGTTTCTGCACCACCGGCCGGATGGGGTACCGGCGGGATTTGGCCACGTGGGAGATCGTGGATCAGGTGGTCAAGATCCAGGCCGACTCTCCCCACCCGGTGCGCGGCGTGGTCTTCATGGGCATGGGCGAACCCCTCCTGAACTACGACGCCGTCATGCGGGCCGCGCGCATCCTCAGCGAACCCTGCGGGCTGGCCATCGCCGCCAAGGCCATCACCATCGCCACCGCCGGCATCGTCCCCGGCATCCGCCGGCTCACCGCCGAACGCCTTCCCTACCGCCTCATGGTCTCGCTCACGGCGGCGGAACCCGCCCGGCGGCGCGAACTCATGCCGGTCGAGGACGCCTATCCCACCGCCGATCTCATGGGCGCACTGCGCGAGTACCATGCGGTCACCGGACGCCGGGTGATCCTGGCCTGGACCCTGATCGCTGGGTTCAACACCCGCGACGCCGATGCCCGTGCGCTGGCCGACCTCACCCGCGGACTGCCCGTCAAGATTGATCTTGTCGATGTGAACGATCCCAGCGGGCAGTTCCTGCCCCCGGCGCCGGCCGAGCTGGATGCCTTCCGCGACGCCCTGCGTGCCCGGCTCGGAATGCCCGTCGCCAGACGGTACAGCGGCGGCCGTGACATCGCGGCGGCCTGCGGCATGCTGGCCGGCCGGTACTGTGGAACGTGCGCGCCCTTGGAGGACGCTGTCCATGGTTAGCGTCATGCCGCGCGTGGTTGTGCTGTTGGGTGGCGCCCTGTTGGCGATCCTTGCCGGGTTGGTGGTCTGGACTGCCCTCGTGGTTTGGCTGATCCGGCGGCGGCGCATCAAGCTCGGCGTGGCGGTGTGCCTCGTGCCGCCCATCCTGCTGGGACTGTGCATGGTTGTCGCGGTGGCACTTCTCCCCAGGCTGCAGCACCAAGGGGCGAGCAAGGCGCGCTGTCTGATCATGTTGCGGCAGGTTGGCTTGGCCTGCCGCATGTACGCCATGGACTACGACTGCTTCCCGGAACGGCTACCGCAACTGACCCCGGACTACCTGAGCGGTCCGGACGTGTTCGTGTGCCCTCTGCGCCGGGAACCGGTGGCCGGCGCGACCGCAGCCTCCGATGAGCGAGCCGACTACGTGCTGGTTGCCGGCGTGAGACCGTCCGACCCGCCGGATCGCGTGCTGCTCTACTGCCGGTGCGCCGAACACGAGCGGGGACAGGTTCCCGTCGCGCACGTCGATGGTTCCGTCACGTTTGTCTCGCCGGAAGCCTTGGACGCCGCACTCGGCGGATCCGGGGTTGTGCCGGCGGAGGCCGCCGAGGCGCCATGAGCACGCCCGGACGCAACCTGCTGATCACCGGCGTGAGCGGTTTCCTCGGCCGTCACCTGTGCCGGGCCGCCTGCGACGCCTGGCGGGTGACCGGCAGCTTCCTCGAACACGAGTGCGAAATCCCCGGCGTCGCCCTGCGCCGAGCCGACCTCGGCGAGCGCAATGCCGTGCGGCGGTTGCTCGACGCGACCGCCACCCGCTGGCTGGCCGAGGAGTGCGTGCGCCGCGGAGTCGGGCTCGTCTACGTGTCAACCGATCAGGTTTTTGACGGTGAGCACGCCCCGTACGATGAAGCCGCGCCTCCGTCGCCCGTAAACGAATACGGCCGTCAGAAAGCCGCCGCCGAGGCCGTCGTCAGGGATCTCTGCGGCGCGCGCGGCCTAGTCTGCCGCCTGCCGTTGCTTTTCGGCCGGGCCGACCCCGGGGCAGCGAACTTCCTGGCGACGCATGTGAAGGCGCTACGGGCGCGGCAGACGCTGCGCCTGTTCACCGACGAGTTCCGCACCCCGGTCTCGGCGACGGTGGCAGCGGAGGGCATCCTCCTGACTCTCGTACGGGGTGGGCGGGGCGTATTCCACCTGGGCGGCCTCGAGCGGGTGTCGCGATGGCAGCTGGGCATGTTGGTCGCCGAGGTTGCCGGGCTGGATGCGGCCCCGATTGTCGCGGCCCGGCGCAGTGAAGGCGCGTTGTCCGCCCCGCGGCCGGCCGACGTTTCGCTGGTCAGTGCACGAGCCTCGACGCTGGGCTTCCGGCCACCGCCCTTGCGGGAACAACTGGCCGCGGCGCTCTCCGGGCTGTAGCGGCGGGGGTTGACCGAGTTGCGTAACTGACAGCATCGCCAGTGACGGCTTTTCGACAGGAGAGGCGCTTGCAGAACCCACCGCGGACGACAACAGCCGCGCGCGCGATGGAGGGCGGACCTCCGCGTCCGCCAGGTCACACCCGGAACCCCGGTCTGCCGCAACGGAACCCGGACGGCACGGAGGTCGTCCCTCCAGCCCGACAGACAGCAGTCCTTGTCGAGGCCAAGGGAGGCCCGGGCTTCGTCCCGGCCACTCATGCCGGGTTCTGCAAGCGGCTTAGGAAGGAGCGCAACGGTTGGCTGGTCAGGCGGGTCGTCCTTGTCCGCATCCTTGTTTCCTTCCGGTTCAACCACAGAGACCACAGAGGGCACAGAGGGATTTCCTGCCACGAAGAACACGACGGACACGAAGTCGGGAGCCGTTTGGCTGGCCGTGTGGCGTCAGTTTCGCTTCTTGGCTTTCGAGTTCTTCGTGGTTGAATCCTGACTTGGAGCGGTCGGGGCGTGTTGGCGGGGCGGTTGCGATGCGTCCGGCGCCCGGCCTCATGTAAGGATGCAGGGAGACCCGCAATGTCCAGGAATCCCTTCACGCTGATTGAGCTCCTGGTGGTCGTTGCGATCATTGCGATCCTGGCGGCACTGCTGCTGCCGGCGTTGGGGCAGGCGAGGGAGCAGGGCCGGCGGGCCGTCTGCATGGGCAACCTGCGGCAGGTCTACGCCGGCGCGGCGATGTATGCCACGGACGCGGACGGCTGGTTGCCGGCCGCCCCGACGACCGACGACTGGGGCAACAGCGCCTCCGGCGACCAGGTCAGCATTCCCACCTTCCGCGGCTATCCCAACTGCCCGACCGGATGGTACACACTCCTCATAACCAGCCAGGCGGTGTCGCCCGCCGTGGTCCGCTGCCCATCCATGGACTACCCCGTCTACGGAACCCTGGACTACGGCTCGTTGAGCTACGGCTATCGCTATAACAACCATGACGTCACCGTGTGGGAGACGGGCACCCCCCGCAACGCGGCGATCAGCTGTCAGGCGCTGGAACGGGTCGAGAGCTGGAAACCGCTGTTCACGGAAGCCTGCGCGTATCGTGTCGACGCCGCCGGTGTGATCTACCCGAAGACGCTCGGATGGTGGCGCTTCAAGTGGGCGCATCTTGAGGGTGGCCACTACGCCTCGCACGGCGGTTCGGTGCGGTGGCTGCGAACCCGCCTCGTCGATGGTTGGCCGTGGTTCGGCTCCTGGCCGACACAGGGGGCATGGCTCATGTACGGTGGGCTGGACACGCTGGTCGACAGCCAGTAGATTGGTGGATGGTGTGATAGCAAGTCGCCGGAGGATGATGTCATGACAAACCGCTTCGCGTGTTGCGGAGTCCGCAAGTCCCAAACCCCAGTGAGTGCAGTCAACAGAAGGAGTGCGGCGATGAAGCAGAACAGCCTGGGCGTCTTCGGTGCGGCAGTGGCGGTGGCGGCGATGGTGTGGGCGGGCGCGGCCTTGGGCGGGACCCCTTGGTACTGGGACGGTTCGACCAACGAGTGGGATGCGGACTACGTGGCCTCTCCCCTCAACAACCACTGGCTGGAGTCGTTCGGCGGGGCGATGAATGCCAACATGCCCAGCGGCAACTGGAATTCACTGTACGTGCGCGACGGCAAGGTCTCCTTTTCCGACGCCACATACCTCGGCACCTCCGGGGCTTGGACGCCGCAGAACGGCGTGATGGGAACGACCCCCGTGCTGTCCGGCGGCGAACTCGAGTGGAACAACGGCATCTGCGACAGCGTCGGGGCGCCCACCGTGGGCGGCTCCTATTCCGCCCCGGCGACTATCATGCTCACGGCCGGCCTCTTTGGCTCGTGGGCGAACTCGACGGGCGTCACCATCAACACCGACGGGATCTTCACCCAGCAGGGCGGCATCCTCACCAAACTGGTCAAAGTCTACGGCGGCGCGACCCTGGCGCCAACCCGTGCCGTGGCGAACCTCGCGGGCGGCACTGGCCCCGGTGCCATCATGGATCACGGCGTCATCTACCAAACCGGTGGTGCCATCGCCGATGTGGTCAACCCCAGCTTCGGCGGCATCAGGGGCAATTTCAGCACCATCGCCAACATCACCATCGGCACGCGCCAGCATCATAACAGCACGCAGGCCTATTACTACCTCGGCGACGCGGCCGGCAACACGGGCACAATCGGAGGCACCGGCACGCTGATCGTCGGCGGCAAGGCCAACTGGGGCGATGTTGCCACCCTTCCCCCTACGGTCATGAAGGCTGAACTCAGGGGACATGGCACGGTGACGATTGCCGGCTTGGACAACAACCGTAGTGTGATCGCCGACGGCTACGGAGCGAACCGCACCCTGGACCTGTCCGGAGTCACCACGATCAGCAACACCTACCTCAATGGCGTCACGCCGTACATCGCCAACGACGCCTTCCGCAGCGCCGACGGAACCGACGGCTGGTATGCGGTTAACCGCGGCAAGCTGCTGTTCCCCCCGGCGGTGGTGACGGGTGGGACCAGCTCCGTCAATGTGGGCGAATCCGCCGCCGACACCCAGGTTGACCTGATCAACAGCGTGAAGCTCGCCTTCACGGATGTGACCGGCGGCCCGCTGTCCGTCTCCCTGCTTGCCCCCGACCGCACGGACTTGGGCAAGAACGCCTTCGACGCCACCACGCTGTCCCTGCACGACGTTGACACCGCCGGCGGGTTCGATTTCGGCGGCGGCAGCGCGGTGTTGACCTTCCGCTATGACGACGTGCTGGCGACATCAAAGGGCATCGCCGAGGCGAGCCTCAAGGTCTGGCAGCTCGTCGGCAGGACCTGGCTGGACGTGACCGGTTCGGTGGACACCGCCAACAACCTGATCACCACCACGGGCCTGAGCTCGTTCTCGATGTTCGGCATCGGGCCGATCTCGCCGACCTACATCCCCGAGCCGGCGTCGGCGGTGGCGCTTGGGCTGGCCGGCCTGCTCGCCCTGCGCCGGCGGCGGTAGACGGGAGCCCGGCCAACGAAGCACGGGGCGCGAAGCGCTCCGCCCACGAAGTCACGAGGTCACAAAGTCACGAAGTCACTGCGTCCTTGCGTCCTGCGTCAGGCCGCCGCACCCTATAAGAAAGGCTGTTCCCATGAATTGCCCAATTGCGAGAGCGGTCTTGGCCGGAGGGGCGTTGCTGGCGGCCGCGGGGCTGGCCCGGGGCGAAGCCCGGGCGACGCTGCGCATGCGCGACTGTGTCGGCCTCGACTGGGGGCCGAGCGTGGTCACCTACCATGTCACCTTCGACCCTGCGGTGGAGGCCGCTCAGGTGAGAGTTGCGGACTCCGCAGGCGCGCCGGTGCTCTGCCAGCTCGCCGACGAGATGCAGGTCAAGGGCGGGCGAGTGGCCGAGGCCGACCTGCGTTTCCTGGCAACGTTACCGGCCAATGGGACGGCGGAGTACACGGTCACGGTCGGGGCCGCCAAGGTCGCGCCGCCGGCCAACCTGACGCCGGTCACGGTGACGAGCACCCCGCTGGGTATCGAGCTGGGCAATGGCAAGGTGCGGCTGCGGTTGCCCGCGGCGGCCCGGCAGAGCAATGAGTCGCCGGTCGCGGCGTCCGCCGTGCCCGGGCCGCTCCAGGGCGTGCAGCTGGCTGACGGCACGTGGGCGGGGAAGGCATCGCTGATCACGGAGCGCGCGGTGGCCGCCTTCTCGTGTCAGGTCATCGA
Organism: Lentisphaerae bacterium ADurb.BinA184; assembly: GCA_002068325.1. GTDB lineage: Bacteria > Verrucomicrobiota > Lentisphaeria > Oligosphaerales > MVZH01 > MVZH01. Next base: position 12,587 of record MVZH01000087.1, read on the forward strand.
GGAGGGGCCGGTTTCGGCGCGGGTGCGCCTTGAATACGCCTTTGCGCCCGCGGGGCATTACCGTGTCATCGTGCGCCTGGATCAGGACGCGCCCCTCGCGGTCGTTGAGGAAGAGTTCGACTTTGGCGAGTTCACCGACGGCCGCGACATCGTCGCCTTCGACCTCGGCGCCGGCTGGAAACCGGACGCGATCGCGTGGCTCTCCGAGCGGCCGTTCAAGCAGAGCGCGGGCTTGGGGGAGCGGCTCGAGGCGGTCAAGGCGCGCGGGTGGACGGTTTCGGTGCGGCAGAACGACAGTGCCATCGGCTACTACGAGATGTCGCTGGCCGACGCCGCGTCAGAGGCGGGGGAGTACGTGCATCCGTGGGCGGCGTGGGGGGTGACGCAGCCGGTGCCGCCGGCGCAGAACTGGCTCTACATGATGCCGTGGGGGGACTGGGGTCCGCGGGCCGCCTACGTCGCCGCCTGCCGGGCGCCCGCCGCGGCCGGGGAGACCGCGCCGCAGGTTGGGGTGCTGAGCCTGCATGCCGGCAGCTGGCGTCGGCCGTCGAATGCCGTCGTCCGTCTGCGCGTCGGGGCCGAGGGGACGGCGGTGCTTGAGATGCCGGTCAGCTGCTTCGGCGTAATGCGGCCGTTCAACCCGTTCGATTCGGCCGAGGAGGATGGCGCGTTGCCGCCCACCCTGGGCCGCCGCACGTGGGGGCTGGTCTCCGGCATCCGCGATCCGGCCGAGCTGATGCAGTGGCAGGTGCGCCACGGCATGATCGGCCTCGACCGCTACAAGGACTGGATCCTCGAGTGGGACGCGAAGGAGGAACTCGATCCGCGCACCTATCCGCGCGCCTCCGCCCGACGGCAGGACCTTGATGCCGTGCGGGCTGCCCTCGACACGCACCCGTTCCGGGAGGCGCTGACCCGCAACTACCTCGTCGCCCCCACGACGGAGAATGGCCAGGCCGCCGCGGCGCGGGCGCAGGCCGAGCTCGCGAAGTGGCTGCCGGGGCGTGCGTCGAGCATGGTCTCGCACTTCCGCATGGCCGAGAACGACCGCGGCCTGGTGCCGGTGGTTGACGCCGCACTCGCCTGGCCGGGGCTCGAGGGCGAGGGGCGGCGGCTGCTCCTGGCCCGCATTGCCGCCATGGCCTACGTGCTGTCCGACCCGGATTTCAACCCGCGCGGCATCGGCATGCACCTGGGCAACCCCAACATGCCGATCAACCGCTTCATGGGTTTCCCGCAGTACGCCGGCCTGTTGCCATCGCACCCGATGCACGAGGCTTGGATGACCGAGGCAAACCGCTACAGCCTATGGAAGTGGGCGGACAATGTCTCCCCCGGCGGGGCTTGGCGTGAGGAGATCTCCTACCAGCAGGCCGGGGTGCCGCACCTGATGGACGCCGCGCTCAGCCTGCGCAACAGCGGCGCGCTCGACCCGGCGGTGCTGCCCTATGTGCGCGAACAGAACCAGTACAACTTGGCCTGTGTCTGCCCGCCGGACGCGAACGAGGGCGGCCTGCGGGGTTGCGAAGGCACCGGAAACGGCGGGCGCGTGCGCGCCGGCTTTCCCGTCTACGCCGCCAATCTGCTGAAGGATACCGACCCGCAGATGGCCGGCGAGATGATGTGGCTGTGGCAGTCCTTCGGAACCCCGACGCAGACCCAGTACGGCCTCAGTCCACTGGCCGTGGATACCACCATCGCGCCGCTCGCCCCGCGCGATGTCCCCGCCGCCTTCCTGCCCGGCTACGGCGCCACCGCCCGCGCCCACTTCGGCACGCCCGGCGAGGCCTTTCTCATGTTCCGCTGCGGCTACAATCAGAGCCACTACGACATGGATCAGGGGTCGTTCAAGTTCTACGCCCTCGGCGAGCAGCTCGTGCCCAACAGCAGCTGCGGCTACAACTCCGCCGAGCCGGCCAACACGCAGCACGGCATCCTCAGCTTCGGCGATCCCGAGTGGTTCAACAACCACGGCCGGACCGACTCGATCGTCGTTGACCGCGCCTTCCTCGGCAGCGTGGATCACCTCCTCGGCTGGCAGCGCTTCGACTCGAAGTCCGGCGGCAACCAAGGAAACCGCGCCGCCAAGGAACCCTTCGCGTGGTACCGGCAGTTCCTGTTCATGAAGGGCGCGACCCCGGCGAGCCCGAGCTACCTCGTGCTGCGCGACACGCTGCGCGGCAAGGGATTGGAACCCAGCCACTGGCACTGCTGGCTGAACGGCAGGCGGGACGGCATTACGGTCCACGGCAACCGCGTTGAAGTCCCCACGCCGCAGGGCAATCGCCTCGATGTGGTGTTTGCGGACCCCGCAGTCCTGGAACCCGTTTCGTTCACATGGAAAGAGACGGTCGGCGGCTCGGGATGTGCCTTCCCTAAGACGGGCGCGACCCAGATGAGGCTGACGCGCCCTGCCGGTCAGGGGTATCTCGCCGTGTTCTGCCCGCGGCGCGCCGACGCCCCGCCGCCCACCGTCGAACGGCTCTCCGAGGGCGCGCTGAAGATCGTCACCCCCGAGGGCACGGACTACGTCTTCCTCAGCCCGGACACCGCGGTCGCCTTCCGCGACGCCGAGGTGTCGTTCGACGGCCGGGCCGGGGCGGTGCGGATGCGCGGCGACGAGGTGCGGCTGATACTGGCCTCGGGCGCGGGCCGCGTCGGGTACAAGGAGCACACTCTGCGTGGCGACGGGCCGTTCGAGGCGGCGATGCCGAAGGCCCAGGCGGAGACGAAGGCCGACCGTGCCGTGCCGCCGGCCGTGCCGGTTCCCGCCGCCCTGCCGTTCACAGCCAGGGTCAAGGGCGTGACGCAGGAAGTCCAGCCCGGCGTTACGCAGGTCAAAGGAGAAGCGGGTGTCTCCTACCTCTTCGACAGCCCGACGGAGCTTGACGTGACGACGGCCGACGGCGTCCGTTTCCGCGGCCGGCGGGGCGCGGTTGAACTGCTTGACGGCGCCGTGCGCTATGTGATGCAGCCGGACCCGCAGCTGGGGCACCTGTGCGAGGCCGGCCACGGCGGCTTCGTCATCCGGGGCGAGGGGCCGTATGACCTGACGTTTGCGGAGTCCGCAGAGCCGGGGGGCGGCGGCGAGATCACAGGCATGGTTGCCGGCCGCTCGCGTGTGCTCGACATGCCCATGCCGATGAACCTGGTGCCGCCCAACTGCCGGCAGAAGGCGTTGCCCGCCGGACAGCTCCAGGCCCAGGTCGCTGGGCCGATCCTGACCGGGGTCGCGCCGACTCTCTACATCAACGGCCAGCAGTGGCAGATCGGGTACTACGACCGCTCGATGGCGCTGTCGGTCTTCGACGGCGAGAACCGCATCCGGATCACGCGCTTCCGGATCCCGCCGCTCCCCGCGTTGCCGGCCAGGAAGACGGTCGCCGTACGAGGAGGGTGAGTGTCGCGGCGGGGCCC
>MVZH01000088.1 GCA_002068325.1 Lentisphaerae bacterium ADurb.BinA184
CGGCGCCCGCCGGCCTGCGCACCCGCCTGCAGGGGCAGATCCCGGACCTCGCGAAGGCCGGCTGGCTCTTGCCGCTGCTGCCGGAAGGCCCGTTGCGCAAAGCCTCCCTCGCCGGCGCCGCGGCGGTCGAGGCCGACCTCTTCATAGACCGCCTCGGGCCGGCCGGCGTGGCGACGGTGCAGCTGCGCGACGGCGGCTTCGCGCTGGCCAAGCCCAAGATCAGCATCGAGAAGGCCGAGGCCGAGATCATTTTCCGCGAGTTGTTCCCGCCCCGGACCGAGACGCATCAGGCCCTGCGGTTCGCCGCGGCCCAGGTCGTCGGCCTGCCCTTCGACAACGGCGAGGTCTATTTCCAGATTGACGCGCCGCGTGCCCTCTTCATCGAGAGGAGCCGGATCGGCTGGTGCGGCGGGGTGCTGACCACGCACGCGGTGGAGATGGCGCCGGGGGCGCCCGAATTCGCCGTTACGGTCTACGCCGAGCACATTGACTTGGCGCGTGTCTTCGCCCTGCAGAGCCGCCTCACCGGCGAGGTGACCGGCGAGCTGTACGGCAAGCTGCCGTTTGCCGTCCGCGACGGCCGCCTGTACTACGAGGAGGGCTTCCTCTACTCGGTGCCGGGGCGCAAGGGACGGCTGCGGCTCAGCGAGACCAAGGCTATGGCGGACAGCCTCGGGCTGCCGGCCGGCGATCCCCGCGTGGGGCAGGCTGAGGCCGCGCTCGAAGACCTCGAGTACAGCCTGCTCAAACTCGACATTGCCGGCGAGGGGGAGCTGACGCATCTGCGCATCCAGGTCGAGGGCCAGTCGGTCAGCCAGCCGGAGCTGCCGCCGGTGAAGCTGAATGCCAACATCGAGGCCAACGTCAACGAGCTGATCGGCGCCGGCGCCCTCGTCAACCGGATCAACCTGCAGGGCAAGTAGCCGGCCCTCCGCACTGGGCAGCGACTCCCCGGAAAATGAATGGCCGGGCGGGCGCGGACGTCAATGGGGGTGTAGATTGCGGTACGGTTCAAAGAACTTGGCGTGCGGCAACAAAGTTGGCCGGCCGCGGCCCTTCAGGAGGCGAACGATGACGAAGCCGTTACTGCGCACGCTGGCCGTGGTGGCGGCGCCGTTGCTTGTGGGCGGCGTGACGGGGGGATGCGTGCATGTCAAGAGCGATCCGGTCGAGGTCAAGCCGATCGAGATCAACGTCAATGTGCGCATCCAGATCGACCGGGAGCTGGATGACTTCTTCAAGAACATCGACGCCCAGGACGCGACGATACAGACCCAGGATGAGTGAGGGGACGCAACGCATTGGCCGAGAGTTCACAACCCGCAAGGCCGGAAGATCGAAAGACCGAGAGACTGAAGGAACGAGTCCCGCATCGCGTCCCATTCACACTCCATCGAGGTCACACGCATGAAGAGCCGCATTGTTGTCCTTCTGGTCGCCCTGTCCGCCCTTGGCCCCGTCGCGTTGCGTGCGGATGACCTGGCCGCAGTCCAGGCCCGCATGGCGCAACGCCTGCCGGCGATCAACCAGCTGAAACTCGACAAGGCCGTCGGCGAGGGCCGCGAGGGGATGCTGCATGGGCTCAAGGCCGACTTGCCGGCCAAGGACAAGGCCGTCGTGCAGGCGGAGAACGACGACCGCGGCAAGGTCTATGCGGCCATTGCCGAGAAGACGGGAACCAACGTCGCCGCCGTGGCCCGCCAGCGCGCCGAGCAGATTGCCGCCGCGTCCAAGCCCGGCATCATGTTGCAGAAGTCCGACGGCACGTGGTACGAGAAGACCAAGTAGCTGGGCGCCAGGAGGATGCCATGAAGAACACCGCGCTTCGCATGGTCTCGCTGGCGGCGCTGGCCGCGGCCGGCGCAGCCCTGGCGGGATCGCTGTTCATCGGGGAAGTCCGGTATCTGCCGACGGAGTGGACGGAACCTGAGGTGTCCCGCCACAACGGCCGGCTGACGTACAAGCCGTCCATCCCCGCGGGCTTCAAGCAGTACAACTTTGGGAAGGGGATCCAGACGCACGCCACGGTGTTCCGAAGCAGCGTCCCCGCCCCGCAAGCCATTCCCCTGGCCCACCGGTTGAAGCTGGCGGACGGTTCGACGATCAGTGTCAAGGAAGGCGAGACCTTCGAGGTCAACCACCATCGCTACCAACTGCTCGGAATGCAGGATGAAGCGCTGCTGGTGAAGGCGCTGGACACCGGCGCCGTCTTCCGCCTCGTGCGACGGCCGCCGCCGCCGGCCCAGGCGAGTCCGTAGGCCCCTTCCCCCCGGCCGCCGCGCCCCGCAACCACTGCGGGTGGACGCGCCTTTCCCCCCCCTCCCCTTCCGCCGCCCCACAAGTGCACGTCGCCGCTTTTTTTCTGGCACCACCGTGAAACCTGCAGGCACCGGCGCTTGTCTATAGGGGCTTCCGGAGTTGAGCGCTTGACATTTCTGCGCGATCGCTATGCTAATGCGCTGTCCGCACGCGGCGCCGGCCGGACAGTCCATGCGCGACGGCGCCAGGGCAAGGAGGAAAGCTGACGATGATCAAAGCGGAGCATCTGGTCAAGTACTTCGGCCCCAAGCTGGCCGTCAATGACGTCTCGTTCACGGTCGGGCGCGGGGAGGTCCTGGGCTTTCTCGGCCCGAACGGCGCCGGCAAGTCCACGAGCATGCGGATGATCACCGGCTTCTTCGCGCCCAGCGCGGGGACGGTGACTATTGACGGCCACGACATCGTCAACGACAGCATTGCCGCCAAGGCCTGCATCGGGTACCTGCCCGAGAACGCCCCGGCCTATCCCGAGATGACGGTTCAGCGCTTCCTGAACTTCATGGCCGCCGTCCGCGGCCTGCGCGGCCGGGCCGCGACCGAGGCGGTGGAGAAGGTGATCGAGACCTGCTTCCTGCAGTCGGTGCGCCGGCAGCCCATCGAGACCCTCTCGAAGGGCTTCCGCCACCGGACCTGCTTTGCCCAGGCCATCCTCCACGACCCCCCTGCCCTCGTGCTCGACGAACCGACCGACGGCCTCGACCCCAACCAGAAGCACGAGATGCGCAACCTGATCAAGCGCATGGGCCGCAGCAAGGCCATCATCCTCTCGACCCACATCCTGGAAGAGGTTGACGCCGTCTGCAGCCGCGTCATCATCATTGACCGCGGGCGGCTGGTCTTCAACGGCACGCCGGCCGATCTGCGCGGCAAGTCCGACCTCGCCGGCGCGGTGACCGCGCGCTTCCTTGGGCAGAGTGCCAACACGGTGCGCGAGGCCTTCCGCGACCAGGCCGCGGTCGCCCGCGTCGTCACCATCAGCGACGAGGACGGCGCCGCCGTGCTGCGCTTCTACCCGCGCGGGGAGGCGGCCGGCCCTCCGAACCTGGCGCGGCTGGTTGCGGAGTCCGCAAAGTCGCGGGGCTGGCTGGTTGACCAGCTGCGCACCGAGGAGGGCGCGTTGGACGCGGTGTTCCACGCCCTCACCGCCTCGGACACGGGGGCGAAGGAGAAGGAGGTGGCCGCGTGAGCACCTGCCGCTCGATCTACGCCGTGGCCAAGCGCGAGCTGGTCAGCTACTTCGACTCGCCCGTGGCCTACGTGTTCATCATCATCTTCCTCGCCTTGAACGGCTTCTTCACGTTCATGGTCAGCGACTTTTTCGCGCGCGGGCAGGCCGACCTGCGTCCGATGTTCTTCTGGCACCCGTGGCTGTACCTGATCCTGGTCCCGGCGGTCGGCATGCGGCTGTGGGCCGAGGAGCGGCGCTCGGGGTCCATGGAGCTGCTGCTGACCCTTCCGATCACCGCCTGGCAGGCCATCGTGGCGAAATTCCTGGCGGCCTGGCTGTTCCTGGCCCTCGCCCTGGCCCTCACCTTCCCGATGGTCATCACGGTGTGCGTGCTCGGCGATCCCGACGGCGGCGCCATCGTCAGCGGCTACGTCGGCAGCCTTCTGCTGGCCGGCGTGTACCTGGCGGTCAGCATGGCGATGTCCTCGCTGACCCGCAGCCAGGTGGTGAGTTTCGTCTGCTCGGTGGTGGTCTGCCTGCTGCTGGTGCTGGCCGGCTGGCCGCCGGTGACCGGGATGTTCGAGAAGTGGGCCGGCCGCTGGCTGGTGGACGGGGTGGCGGCGTTCAGCGTCATGCCGCATTTCGAGGACATGCAGCGCGGCGTCATCGATTCGCGCGACGTCATCTACTGCGCCTCGGTCATCGTCTTCTTCCTGTTCTTCACCGCGGTGGTGATCCGCAACCGCCGGCGCGTGTAGGCACGGCCCGTCCCACAACACCCGCAACCAGGAGGTTGTTCTCGCATGCAAAGCTCGGGAAAAGGCTTCTCCAGGCTGTTGTTCTCCGCGGCCGGCATCCTCATCGTGCTGGTGCTGGTCGTAGCCGTCAACGTGCTCTCCAGCGCGGTCAACACGCGGGCCGACCTGACCGAGGAGAACCTGTACACGCTGTCCGGCGGCACGCGGGCCATCGTCAAGGGGCTCGACCTGCCGGTGGCGGTGCGGTTCTACTTCAGCCGCGACCTGGCCCAGATGCCCATGTTCCTGAAGAACTACGCGGCCCGGGTGCGCGACGTGCTGCGCGAGTACGAGGTCAAGGCGCCCGGCAAGATCAAGGTTCAGGAGCTCAATCCGACGCCGGACTCCGACGCCGAGGACGCCGCCAACCTCGACGGCGTCTACGGGCAGATGCTCGGCGACGGCGAGCAGCTCTACCTCGGGCTGGCGCTGAGCTGCCTGGACGAGACCGTGACGTTGCCCTTCCTCAACCCGCAGGACGAGTCGCTGCTCGAATACCAGATCACCCGTGCGATCTACCGGGTCTCGCACCCCGAGAAGCGGGTGCTCGGCGTGCTCAGCTCGCTGCCCATCATGGGGACGCCGCCCAACATGATGATGATGCAGCAGGGCATGGACGCGCGCGGCCAAGATCCCTGGTACATCATGAGCGAACTCAAGCGCGACTTCGACGTCCGCGAGCTGACCGCCGAGGTCGAGACGATCGACGCCGACATTGACATCCTGCTGCTCGTGCACCCCAAGGAACCGACCGACAAGCTGCTCTACGCGCTCGATCAGTTCGTCCTGCGCGGCGGCCGTCTCATCGCCTGCCTCGACCCCCTCAGCTTCATCGAGATGTACTCGCAGCGGCAGTCGCCGATGCAGCCGCCCGGCCCCAACTCGTCCACCCTCGGCCGTCTCCTCGACACTTGGGGCGTGCAGTTCGCCGCTGACAAGGTGGTGGTTGACCTCAAGTACCAGACCGAGTGGCAGGAGCGCGGCCAGCGCCGGCGCGACCCCATGATCGTCGGGCTGGGCAAGGAGGCCTTTGCCGGGGACGACCCCAGCACCAGCCAGCTGGAGACCGCCCTCCTCGCCTACGCCGGCGCCTTCACCGGGCAAGGGGCCGAGGGGCTGACCCGCACCGTCCTGCTGTCCAGCTCCGGCGACGCCCATCTGATTGACGGCTTCGAGGCCCGCATGCCGGTCAACCAGATCGTCGGCAAGCTGGAGGCCGAAGGCAGCCGCCGCGCCCTCGCCATCCGCCTGGCCGGCACCTTCAAGACCGCCTTCCCGGACGGCGCGCCGGGCACCTCCCCCAGCCAGCCCGCCGGCGACGGCGACAAGCCCGCCGACGGCACGGACACCCCCGCGGCCGACGCGGACACCCCCGCCGACGGAACGGACAAGAAGCCCGAGGGCGGGAAGCCTGCCGGCGACAGCCTGAAGTCGGGCAAGGGCATGGTCGTGCTGATCGCCGACACCGACTTCCTGCACGACGCCTTCTGCATTGAACGCATGCAGGTCTTCGGGCAGACCATCGTGCGCGCCAGCAGCGACAACATCGCCTTGATCAGCAATCTGGTCGAGCAGCTCAGCGGCGACGAGAATCTGCTCTCGGTGCGCAGCCGGGGCGTGAAGTCGCGGCCGTTCGTCAAGGTTCAGGACATGAAGGCGGCGGCGGAGACGCGGTACCAGAAGCAGATCGATGGGCTGGAGACGGAGCTGAACGAGGCGGTCAACAAGCTGCGCGAGCTCCGCCAGGCCAAGAGCCCGGATCAGCGCTCGGTGCTGACCCCGGAGCAGGAGGAGACCATCGCCGGCATCCAGAGGAAGAAGGCGCAGACGGCGAAGGATCTCAAGGAAGTCCGCAAGGAGTTCCGGCGCGACATTGATGCGCTGGAGACGCGGCTGAAGCTGGTCAACATCGGCCTGGTTCCCTTGCTGGTCGCCGCCGGCGGCGTGGCGGTGGCGATCCTCAATCGTAGGAGGATGGCGGGCAAATGAAAGCGAAGCAACTGATTCTGCTGCTGGTGGCGGCGGCGGTGGTGGTGGCAGCCAGCGTCCTGGTGTACCGGAAGCGGGCCGCGCAATGGACGGCGTCCGAGGCGGCGGGCATCGGTGCGGCGGTGTTGCCCGGGCTGGCGGTCAACGACGTCGCCGCCATCGCCGTCAAGGACGCCACGAGCAGCCTCAAGGTCGAAAAGAAGGAGGGGGTCTGGTGCGTCCCCGACGCCGGTGGCTACCGGGCGGACTACGAGAAGGTGCGCAACCTGCTCCTCACCTTGAAGGACCTGAAGCTGGCCCAGACCGTGCCCGGCGGCGAGTCCGCCCTCGACCGCCTCAACCTGCACGCCCCCGAGGAGGGCCAGACCGCCAGCGGAGTGCTGCTCTCGCTGCTCGGGGCGGACGGCAAGGAGCTGGCCGCCGTGGTCGTCGGCAAGGATCACCTCCAGAAGTCGGAGTCCCCCAATCCCTACATGGGCGGCAACTGGCCCAACGGCAAGTTCGTGCGCGTGCCCGCCAGCGGCCTGATCGGGCTGGTGACGGAGCGGTTCTATGCGGTGACGACGCAGGCCTCGAACTGGCTCGACAAGGAGTTCTTCAAGGTCGGCGAGAAGCAGTTCGTCAGCCTGGCCCGCGCCGGGCAGACGGTGTACGAGTTCAAGCGTGAGAAGAAGGGGGACAGCCTGCTCATGGCGGCGCTGCCGGCGGGCGAGGAGCTGGACAGCGCCAAGGTCAGCTCCCTCTCGGGCGCGCTCTCCTACGCGAGCTTTGACGAGGTGGCCCCGAGGGACGCCAAGCCGGAGGACACCGGGCTGGGCGAGCCGCAGGTCTGCCGCATCGTTGACTTCGACGGCGTCGAGTACACCCTCAACATCGGCAAGAAGACCGATCAAGGCAAGTACTACCTGACGGTCGGCGCCAGGGACGTCGGCCCCGCCGAGCGGGTCAAGCCGGAGGGTGAGACGGAGGAGGCGGCCAGGACGGCCGACGAGGAGTTCAAGAAGAGCCTTGAGCAGCGGCAGAAGACGGTCCGTGACATCGAGCAGAAGCTGGGCGGCTGGGTGTACCTGGTCAGTTCGTACACCGTCGAGCCGATCCTCAAGGAGGCCAAGGATTTCCTCAAGGCCAAGGAAGCCCCGAAGCCTGAGGCGAAGGAGGGCGAAGCGGCCGCCGAGGACGCCCCTGAGGGGACGGCCGGCGGCGACGACACGCCGCCCCCTCCCCCGCCGCCTCCGCCGCCCGCCGAGTGAGGCAGCCCACGACCGGCACCGCGCCGACGGCCGGCAAGGCGATTTTTCTCGCGCCGGGCTTGCTTATGGCGATTCGGTGGTATATTAAACGCGGTTGGTTTGCCGACCGAGCCGGTTCTGGACGGGTCTGTTCGAGTGCCCGCACCGTACCTCCTCTTTCGTCTGGCCACCTTCCGGGCCGGAAGTTCGGCCACTTTCCCGGGGGTCCGGGAAGACCAAACGGACCCCAAGCCCCAGAGAACCGATGAAGGAGGTACCCGTGGGCAAGAAGTTGTATGTCGGAAACCTGAGTTACGAAGTCAAGAGTCCGGATCTCGAGCAGATGTTCGCGCCCTTTGGCAAGGTCGTCAGCGCCGACGTGATCGTCGACCGCGACACTGGCCGCAGCAAGGGGTTCGGCTTTGTCGAGATGGGGTCGGACGCCGAGGCGCAGGCCGCGATCTCCGGGCTGAACGGCCAGGAGAACAACGGCCGGGCCCTGACGGTCAACGAAGCCCGTCCCCGTGAAGACCGTCCGCGTGGCGGCGGCGGGGGTTTCGGCGGCGGCGGCGGACGCCGTCGGTTCTAAGACGAGTCGCTCCGCACGGGGAGGTCACTTCGGTGGCCTCCCCCTTTTTTTTCTGTGGCGACTGCCGGAGGCGGCCATGGAGATTCTGCGCGACGAGTACCTCGACTACATGGTCGGGTCCGGGGGGCGGCGGCCGCTGTTCGTCGAGCTGTTCGGTCTGCTGATCGGACTCGAAGAGGAGTGGCGGGCGCAGGGGGCGAGCGAGGAGGAGATCACGTTGACCGCCTTCGGCTTCGACCGGGTGCGGCGGCATCATGTGGCCGTGAACACGGGGCTGGTGGGCGGCTGGCCGGCGGAGGCGGTTGAGGACACCCCCGAGTACCGCATCGAGCGCGACCGCTATGGCCGCCTGACCAAGCTGTGCAAGGGCAAGGCGACCATCGCCCTGCCCCTCGGCTACCCGGTCACCGGCATGGATTCGTGGCAGCGCTTCAAGCCCATGTACCGCTTCGGCGAGGAGCGGTTTGCCGACGGCTGGGCCGAGGCGGCCCGGCGCGCGCGCAACGAGGGGGCGCTGATCGTCGTCGCCATCCCGGGCGGCTTCGACGAACCGCGGCAGCTGATGGGCGAGGAGGGGCTCTGCCTGGCCTGCTACGACCAGCCCGAGCTGGTGCGTGACATCCTCGACACCATCGGCACCACCGCCCGCCGCGTCCTCGAGCGCGTCTGCGACGAGGTTCAGGTGGATGTACTGTCGGTGCACGAGGACATGGCCGGCAGGAGCGGCCCGCTCTTCGGCCCGGAGCAAGTCCGCACGTTCCTTGCCCCGTACTACCGCCGTGCGTGGGATCCGCTGGCCGCGCGGGGGGCACGGCTCTTCCAGCAGGACTCCGACGGCAACATGAACGCGGTCATCCCGGCCTTTCTCGACGCCGGCCTGACGTGCATGTTCCCGATGGAGCCGGCGGCGGGGATGGACATCGTCGAGGTGCGCCGCACCTATGGCCGACGGCTGGCGTGCATGGGCGGCATTGACAAGCACGTCCTGCGGCGATCCAAGGAGGCGATTCGGGCCGAGCTCGAGTACAAGCTGCAGCCCGCCATGCGCGGCGGCGGCGTGGTCTTCGGACTCGACCACCGCATCCCCAACGGCACCCCGCTCGAACACTACCGCTACTACGTACGCACCGCACGCGAGCTGCTCGGCCTCGCTCCCAACCCGCCCCCCGACTGGGCCCGCATGGCGTTCTGACCCGGGGCCACGAAGTTGCCGGTTGACCGTCCGCGCGCCGAGGCGCAACGCCTGCGCAAGGCCGGCTGACCGACTCCCCCCGACCCACGGCCCGAGGACCTGCGCCCCCGCTTGACTCCATTCGCACGACGCGCTACAGTCCAGCATGTTTGTACGTGTGTCGCGAGGGCCTGCTTCACGCCAGTGTCCCGCGTTGGGTGACCGTTCCGGGGGGATCGGCACAATGGAGCCAACTCAAGGGTGCATTGGGCGCACAGTGTGCCTGGTTGCCTTGATCCTTGCCGGGGCCGCCACGCCAGCCACGGCAGTCATTGTCTGCGACAGCCAGGCGGGATTCGCCGGCATCCAGGGCCAGAACAACTGGCACTATGGGCGGTTCAGCACGCAGGGAACCCCTACCACCTACGCCGAACTCGAATACTTCTACTCCGACGACCAGAGATGGCAGCCCTCGGGTGAGACGACCAGTCCCTTCATTCTGGCGGCCGACGCGCATCCGGGCTGGAGTGGGACCTACATAAACCACTCGGCGGTGAGGCAGTACACCCTGCAGCCAGGCCAGGGGGGCCTGCTGCGACTGTCCGGACTGGTCGAACACACGCAGACCGGAGGCGGCGACGGCACGGTCAGCCGCCTGTACGTGAACAACGTTCGGGTGTTTGAGCAGCGCAGCCTTCTGACCCCGTACCCCTACAGCTTTCTCATCACGGCCAACGACGGCGACCTCATCCGCATGGAAGTGGGCATGATAACCAACCCGTCGTACGATTCGACGAAGTTCACGATGACGGCTGAGACTGCCGTCGGCCGTCGGGTCGTGGCCGACTCCCGGGCCGAGTTCTGCGGCATCCAGAACTCGTCGCCGGGAGGCTGGCAGTACGGCAACTACACGACGGGGAACGCGTTCACCTCGATGAACTGGTCGTGGTCGGACAGCGCCTGGCACGGCCCGGAAACCTACCAGAGCCTCTCCGCGGGCGGCGGACACCCCGGCGCCTCGTATGGCAACGCGGTCCGCCGTTGGACCAGCGATATAGACGGCATCCTCTACCTCGATGGTCTACTGGCCGACACTCAGACCGGCGGCGGCAACGGCGTCATCGGCCGCATCTACCGCAACGGTGCCGAACTCTGGTCCCACACGATCACCGGCGATGGCGGCCCCGCCTCAGCCTTCAACCTGACCATCCCCGATGCCGTCACCGGCGACATCTTCGATTTCGAGATCAACCCCAACGGCGACTACGGCTGGGACGGCACGACGTTCTTCGCCATCTTCACCGTCCCGGAACCGGCCAGTGCCACCGCCCTGGCGGCGTTGACCGTGACCGCCTGCCTGGCCCGCCGCCGTGTCCGTCGCAGCACGTCGGGCCATCGGCCGTAAGGCTGCCCCGCGGCTCCAGCCGGATCAAGGGGCGGCAGGAGACGGCGGCCAGCGCAGGCGGCAGAGGTAGACGCGGTTGTCGGCGCCGCGCCGCTCGGCCAGCGTCACGTCCATCGGGTTCCGCGCATCCCCCTGCATGCCCTCGGAGGTGACGACCCACGCCTCGCCGGCGTCCACGTTCACAACGCCGAAATTGCCCAGCTGGGCACCGCGCTCGGGGACGAGGATTTGCTCGGTGTCGCGGCGCACGCACAGCCGCTCGGTATCCACTTCGGCCATGAACAGCGGCGCGCGGTGCCGGAAGACGTGGTCGTTCTCCGCGCCGCGCCGGGTGTAGACGAGGAACAGCCGGTCGTCGCGGGCAATCCAGTGCTGCTGCGTGTTGTAGCTGCCGAGCTCCTCGCCGGTGTCGAAGCGCCACGGCTGCGGGCGGCCGAAGCGCAGGCCGTCACGGCCGACGGCGACGTAGCCCCGCAGGTCATTGCGCAGGGTCAGGAAGAAACGCCCCTGGAAGAGGGCCAGTGACGGCTCGTAGAGTCCACGGGGTTCGGCGACGGTGAGGGCATCGCCGAACTCGACGGCGGAGAGCGTGCGTCCGTCGTAGACGCAGCGGGCGACTCGGGTGGCGAAGCACCCGTGCCAGGAGTTGTCGCCGACGCTGGCGCGGTCCATGATGCTGACCGGCAGCAGGACATCCCCGCCCGGCAGGTCGAGGCGCTGGGCGCACCCGGCGCTGCACCAGTAGAAGGCGTCGCGGTCGGGGACGGCCAGGGTCTGCCAGTCGTCCCAGCGGCCGGTGGCGGGGTCGAGGGAGGCATAGGCGACGTCGCGGGGGTGGCTGTTCCCAATCCGCAGTCCGCCGGTGGGTCCGGGGTGGTAGGTGGCCGTGTGTCCGGTGGCGAGCAGGCACCGGCTGGGCGCGTGCCAGGCCGGGGTCATGTCGCAGGGACAGACCTCGGTGCCGTCGGCGAGGCGGCGCCGGTCGAGTTCCGGGCAGGGGGCCGGGGGCGTCCACGTGCGGCCGGCGTCGCCGGACGTGGCGATGCACACCGCAGTGAAGACGTCGCTGCCCCAGAGCAGGGCGCGGGTCATGGTCAGCACCGCCGTGGCGGGCGGGATCAGGCCGATGCGCGGCTGGAACCACTCACTCCGGCGGTCGTAACCCTCGGAGATCACGTCCAGCTGGATGCGGCAGTCGCCGGGGGCTGGGGTCATGGGTGCAGACTCCGCCAGGGGGGTGCCAGCCGGTAGAAGGCTTCGGCATTGTCGTGGAAGAGCTTGCGTCGCTCGAGGGCCGTGCAGCCGCCGACCGCCTCGTGCAACGCCTCGACCCAGCTCCGATAAGCTGACGCCTGGGTGCAGACCGGCCAGTCGCCGCCGTAGAAGAGACGGTCAAAGCCGAACGCCGCGACCGCCCCGTCAATGTACGGCCTCAGGCCGGCCACGGTCCACCGCTTCCACGCCGCTTCGTTGACCAGCCCGGACAGCTTGCACCAGGCGTTCGGCAACGCGGCCAGCTCACACATGTTGCCCGCCCACGGCGACAAGAGGCCCTCCCGGATGAACGGCTTGCCAATGTGGTCGAGGACGAAACGCACTCCAGGGCACTGGCGCACCAGGGCGATGGCGGCGCGGAACTGCGCATCGCCTTTCAGGCAGATCTCGAAATGTAGGTCGAACTCGGCGAGCAGCTGCACGCCGCGGACAAACCCCGGCCGCAGGCAGAAGGCCGGATCCATCTCGTCCTGAACGATCCGCCGGACGCCCCGCACAAGGGGGTTCCGGCGCAGGCGGATCAGGTCGTCGCGCACGGCCTCGCCGCGCTCGACCGCGGCCCGCGCCACAATGCCGCGGATGCGAGGTTCGCAAACCGTCTGCGCCGTCACCCAGGCGACCTCGTCGTGCGAGCGGGACGGCTCGGCCTCGCCCTGCAGGAACACCATCGCCTCGATGTTCAGCCCCGCGGTGGCCCGGCGGTAGTCCGCCGGCAGAAAGGGGCGGTTCAGGCCCGGCGCATGGGCCAGCCAGGGATAGCGGAACCGATCCGTGTCCCAGAGGTGCACGTGCGTATCAATGACCGCGATGTCCGCCAGCGCGGCGCGGGCCGGCCCCGGGGCGCTGCCGGGGAAGCGCCGCACGTACGGCGAGGCCTTGGCGGCGGCGGCGTGGGTTCCGCCCATGCCGCCAAGCCCGAGGACCGCCGGACTGGTCTCCCCAGCCATGTCGTGTCTCTCCCTGCCCTGCATGCCCCGGCCACCGACATCCGTGTGCCCGCGGGCCGCCAGCGGCCGCGCCGCACCGTTTGAGAGGCCGGCCGTCAAGCCTCGGCCACGAGGGTTGGATCGAGCCGCCCGCCGCGGCGGCGCAGCTCGGCCTGCAGTCGCGTGACGGACAATGCGCGGAAATCGGCGCCGGCCTCGCGGACCGCCAGCGCGGCGGCCGTGCCGGCGGCTTCGCCGGTGACCGCACAGCCGGGGATGGCGCGGGTCACGTCCCAGACTCCCGCCGCGGCCGAGATGCAGCGGCCGGCCACGGCCAGGTTGCGGTTGCGGACCCCGCAAAGGCACCGCCACGGCAAGGCCCACACCGGCCCGGGTCGGCGCCAGTCTCCGGTCAGGCCGCAGGCGTCGTCAAACCACCGGTGTGCGTGCGGCTCTTCGAGCGTGAAGGCGCCCGCCAGCCGGCGCGTGGCGCGGAAGCAGGCGATCGAGGGGGGCAGGACGATCTGCACGTCGGTGCCGGGGTGCCGGGCCCGCAGGTCGTCCAGCTGCCGCCGGACGAGGTCGCGGCTGCCGAGGATCATGGCGGTGACCTCCCGTGCGTCGTCGCCGCGGAAGAACGGCCCCACGCCGCCCTCGCGGGTGAGCTGCGGGCTGAACGGATTCGAGCACGGACACAGGTGAAGCCGGCCGTCAACCAGGTAGTAGAACCAGCCGCACAGCACATTGGAGTCGAGGGACTCGGTGGCCTCGCCGGCCAGGTGACAGAGGTCGGCGTCGCCGGTGGCGTCAATGAACAGGCGGCCCGCGACGGCCTGGCGCCCGCCCTTGTTCTCGACCACCACGTGGGTCAGCCGGCCGCCCGCGCGACGCACGGCGCAGACACGGGTGTCGTACCACAACTCGACGCCGGCCTCCGTGACCCATTTCTCCAGCGCCAGCAGGTAGGCGCCCGGGTTGAACTGCACCTGGTAGCGCACCCGACGGCGTTGCGCCGCGTCCCCGCCGGGTTCCCAGCACGGCGGAACCCCGATGAAACGCGCGGCGTGATCGTCACCCGCCAAATCGCGCACCGACAGGCGCAGCATCTCCTCCGCGATGCCGCCGATCACCTGACGCCCACGGCCGTCACACAGCGGCAACCAGACGGTGACGTTGCCCAGCGTCGCCAGCCCGCCCAGCGCCGACGCCTTCTCGAGCAGGCAGACGGAACCGCCCAGACGCCGGGCCGCCACCGCCGCGGCGACCCCCGCCAGACCGCCGCCCGCCACCACGATGTCCCGGGCCCCGCAGACGGGAATCGTGCGGGCCGGTTCAGTGATCGCGCCGGCCGGGCCGCGTGCCCCCGGCGCACGGCCCCCGCCGCGGGGGCGCGAACGGCCGGATCCATCCGCCGGCTTGGCGGCGGGGGCGGTGCGTCGTATCCCCTTCCCCCGGTGCGGGATGCGCTTCACGGAGAGAGCTTTTCGATGGCCGAGACCCTGCCGTCGGTGAACTCGACACGCATGGCCTCGAACTCGACGTAGCTGTCAACCGGCCAGGCGGGCCGCCACCAGCAGCGCCGCCCCCAGTAACGGCCGCAGGGATAGGGCCGGGCCCCGTATGAAGGAGTGGCGGTGACACGCGTGTAGGCCCAGATCTCACGGGCGCCGCCGGACGTCGTGCGCGCGTAGACGCGGTCGGGGCGGCC
Source organism: Lentisphaerae bacterium ADurb.BinA184 (assembly GCA_002068325.1). Lineage (GTDB taxonomy): Bacteria > Verrucomicrobiota > Lentisphaeria > Oligosphaerales > MVZH01 > MVZH01. The sequence continues at coordinate 14,577 of MVZH01000088.1, forward strand.
GAAAGCCAGGTAGACCATGTCATGAGTGAAGCCCAGGTCAATCGCGCCGCCTTGAATCTTCTCCTGGGCATCGGCGGGCAGGCCGGAGAACAACTCCGGGTGCCGCTCAATCCGGCTTTGCGGGGTGGCACAGCCGGCACAGACCGCGGCCAGCAGAACCACCCCAAGCCCCTCAAGCCAGCGACGCCCGGCCAACCGACAGGTTCTCATCCGTTCACCTCGTACCGCTGGACGCCGGGTGCATCTGCCCGGCCGCCCGCAACACCCATACTGTACCCACACGACTCGACCTTGGCAAAGCGACGGCGGGCGACCGCTTTCAGAGGCCGGGGCCTGCCCCGGCGCGCGCATTGTTGCCGTCAACCACAGAGAGCACAGAGACCACAGAGAGAAAACTGGCTCTGCGCTCACGTTGGCGGATGTTTCGCGCCAACGCAAGCGCAAAGCCCTCTGTGAACTCTGTGTCCTCTGTGGTGAACAAGTCAGAGCCGCTTGCATTTTGGTTATCTTGCGGCTATTGTATTCGTATGCGTGTGGACGCAACGGGAGGATGCCATCGTACGACCGCCCAGGCCGACGGCCGGGGCGCAAAGACCGGGGCCACGGCGCTCACAGGGCGGTGTCCCCCGGTCGCTCACCAAAAAAGCCAGGCCCCTCGAGGGTGCGCAACCGGTACGCAAGGAGGGTGTGATGAGACTGACAACCAAGCTGCGCTACGGGTTGCGGATCATGACACAGATGGCGGCGGAGGGGCGGACGAAGCCGCTGATGGCCCGCCGGATCAGCGCACGGCAACGCGTGTCGGTCGCCTACATTGACCAGATCCTCATCCCCCTGCGCGCCAGCGGCCTGATCATCAGCCAGCGAGGACGCAAGGGCGGCTACCTGCTGGCGCGCCCGCCCGACCAGATCAGCGCACTCGACGTGCTCGAAGCCCTCGAAGGCAAGATCGCCCTCAACGACTGCGTCACCAACCCCCAAGTGTGCGACCGCTCGGACCGGTGCGCGACGCGCGAGCTGTGGTCGGCCCTCACCACCGCCATGCGCGACAAGCTGGCGGCCTGCACCCTCGACGGCCTGGCGGCGCGGCAGAGCGAGCTGCTCCGCCTCGCCAAGCCCCGCGCCCGCGAGTGACGCCAAGCCGCGGCGCCGCCCCGTGGCTTCACCTCCCCAGCACCACCCCGGTGACGAACAGCGCTGCCGGGCTGGCCAGGAACAGCACCGGCCCGGCC
>MVZH01000089.1 GCA_002068325.1 Lentisphaerae bacterium ADurb.BinA184
ACTCCGACCATGACCACCGTGGCCCTCACCGCCACCACCTTCGAGGACAAGGCCATCCACGACGGCATCACGCTCGTCGACTTCTGGGCCTCGTGGTGCGGCCCGTGCCGCGCGTTCGCCCCCGTGTTCGAGAAGGCCTCCGAGGCCCACCCCGACATCGTCTTCGGCAAGTCCTCCATGCAGGGCGACGCCCTCAAGCCTTCGCGGCTGCTCTTCCGTTGCGCCGACGCCGACCTGCCGGGGCGTGTGCTGCGGCTGTCCGGCAAGGCGCCGCCGCCACGCCCGGCCGCGCCGATGCCGGTCAGGTTCCGTCCGCCGTGGAGGGGGGTGCCGGACGCGTTGCACGTCACCGCCTTCCGCGGCTACCTCGCCTGCCCCTTCCGCTTCTACCTCGCGCAGGTCGTCGGCATGGCGGCGCTCGACGACCGCAAGCTCGAATGGGACGCGGCCGACTTCGGCACGGTCTGCCACCGCGTGCTGGCCGACTTCGCCCGAGACCCTGCCACCCGCGATCTGGCGGACGAGGCGCGGATCGCGGCCGCGCTCGAAGCCTGCCTCAATGCCCTGCTGGGCGGGCGCGGCTACGTGACCCCCTCGGCCACGCTGCTCGTGCAGGCCGACATGCTGCGCCAGCGCCTCCGCCACGCCGCCGCGGCGCAGGCCCAGGCCTACGCCGAAGGCTGGCGCATCGTCGAGGACTTCGTCGAGTCGCGGTTCGAGGGCGAGGTTGCGGGCCTGCCGATCACCGGCACGGTGGACCGCGTCGACCGCAATGTCCACGACGGCCGCATCCGCATTCTCGACTACAAGACAACCAGCGAGGCGGCCCGGCCGGCGGCCGCCCACTTGGCGAAGGATCGCGACGGGACGCGGCCCTACGCCCGTTTCGCCCCCCCGCCGTCGCGGCCCGGGGGCAAACCGCCCGCCGCGCAACGCTGGACAGACCTGCAGCTGCCGCTCTACGCGCTGCTGCTGCGCGACCGCCTCGCGGCCGAGGCCCCTCCCGCCGTCGGCTATTTCTGCATGCCGAAGGCCGTGACGGAGACGGGCATCCGGATGTTCGACACGCTGGATGAGACGATGCTGGCGTCGGCCAAGGCCTGCGCCGAAGGGGTCGTCACGGACATCCGCGCCCGTCGTTTCTGGCCGCCCTCCCGGCGGGTCGAGCACGACGACTTCAAGGGCGTGTGGAATGGCAACTGGGAAGCGGTCGTTGACCTGACCGGCTGGCCGGGCGCGCCGCATGAGGAGGAAGGCTGATGCCGACCGCCGTCATCCACAACACCCTGATCCGGGCCAGCGCCGGCACCGGCAAGACGCACCAGCTGGTCTGCCGCGTGATCGCCCTGCTCGAATGCGGCGTCCCGCCCGAACGCATCCTGGCCATGACCTTCACGCGGGCCGCGGCCGGCGACATCTTCGACAAACTCGTGCGCCAACTGGCCGCCGCCGCCATGCAGGCCTCGGATTTGGCCGCGCTCAATGCCTTCCTCGGACGCGAGTTCCACCTGCCGCCGCTGACGCCCGGGCGCTGCTGCGGGCTGCTCCGCGCCGTGCTCGGCCAGGCCCACCGCAACGGCATCTGCACCCTCGACAGCTTCTTCGCGTCCGTCGTGCGCGCCTTCCCGCTCGAACTGGGCATCGCCCCCGACTTCACGATCCTGGACGAGCATGTCCGGGCGCGCGAACGCGAGCGGATTCTGCGGGGGCTGCTGGCCGGCGGGGGCGCCACCGTGGCCCCGTTCATCGAGGCCTTCAGGCAATCCACCTTCGGCCGCGAACAGGTCAGCGTCCACCGCCTGCTCAGCGGCTTTGTCGAGACTTACCGCAAGCATTTCCTGCGGGTGCCGGACGGGGAGCGCTGGGGCAACGGCGCCGCCGTCTGGGGCGCCCGCCCCCCCGCCCTGCAACCGGAAACCGTGCGCGGACGCGCCGCGGCCGACTGCCTGAAAGCCCTCGACGCCATCCGCATGACGGAGAACCAGCAGGCGAACCTGAGGTTGCTGGTGACAGGGGTGCGGGACATGACGCCGGAGACACAGGCTGCGCCGGCCTTCCGCAAGACCCTCGAAGCCTTCCTCGAAGAGCGCCCCCAGCTGCGCACCCCTGAACCCCGGATCACCGGTTTCCTGAGAGTCCAGCTCCCGCCCGCATTCTGTGCCCGCCTCGACGAGCTGCTGGATCACGCCGTCGCCTGCCTGGCCGAGGCCCGTCTCCGCAACACCCGCGGCCTCCATGCCATCCTGGAGCATTACGAGCGGGAGTACCACCGGCGGGTGCGCTCGTCCGGCCGGCTGACCTTCGAGGATTTGACCTGGGTGCTGACCCGCGAGGACTCGCCGCGGCTGGCCTCGACGGCAGACTCCGAGGCCGACCGCCTCTACGTGAACTACCGCCTCGACGGCACCTTCGACCACTGGGCCGTTGACGAATTCCAGGACACCTCGCGGCGCCAGTGGCAGGCCGTGGCCGGACTGATTGATGAGATCATGCAGGATGACAGCGGCCGCCGCTCGTTCTTCATGGTCGGCGACGTCAAGCAGGCCATCTACGGCTGGCGGGAGGGCGACCGGCGGCTGATGGGCGAGGTGGCGGCGCAGTACCGCGAGCGCTTCGCCCGGCAGTTCGCGACCGCCGAGTCGTGGCGGTCCTCGCCGATTGTGCTCGATGCCGTCAATGCCGTCTTCGACCGGATTGCCGGCCATGAGCGGCTGCCCGAGGGGACACGGGAGGCCTGGCGGACGACTTGGGAGCGGCACACCCCCGCGCCGCGGCTGTCGGCGATGCCCGGCCAGGCCGCGTTCCTTGAACTCGACGCCGGCAGCGATCCCGACGCCGCCGTCGCGCTCGTCCTCCGCCGCATCCAACCCTGGGCCCATCGGCCGGAGCCGTTCACCGCCGCCGTCCTCGTGCGGGCCAACGAACAGGGACAGTCACTGGCCGAGTCGCTGTCCGCCGCGGGAATCCCGGCCGTCTGGGAGGGCGACAGCGCATTCGCCTCCTTCCCGGTCGTCGGCGCGCTCCTCGCCCTGCTGCACTGGCTCCAGCACCCCGGCGACACCTTCGCCCGCGAGCACGTCTGCATGGTGCCCGCCGTCGCCCCGCTCATGCCGCCGGACCCGCCCGCCCACCTGTGCGAGCTGAGCCGGCTGCAGGCTCTCGGCTTCGCCGGGCTCCTCGAAAGCTGGCTCGCGCGCCTGGCGACGCCCGACCCCGCCAACCGCCCCGGCGATGCGCCCGAAATCCGCCTGCTACTGGCCGCCGCACGGGTCTTTGACGCGACCGGCCGGCGCGACGGCATCGACTTCCGCGAGTTCGTCAACACCTTCCGCGCCCCGGACATTGCGCCGGCGGGGCACGTGCGGGTCATGACCGTCCACCACAGCAAGGGGCTGGAGTTCGACCTCGTGATCCTGCCTCTCTCGGGAACCGGCGCCGGCCTCACCACCATCGACACCCAGGGCATGCTGGTCTGCGAGGAGACGGCCGGCGGCCCCGGCACCGCGCCCCGCGTCAAGTGGCTCCTCGCCGCGCCCGGCCTGCTGGCCAAGTGCGATCCTGTGGTCCGCGCCGCCGCCGAGGCCCAGATGGAACGCGACTGCTTCGAGGAGCTGTGCACCTACTACGTGGCCATGACCCGGGCCAGGAAAGGGCTCTACCTGGTGGTGCCGAAGGCTCCCGAGAAGGGGGAGGCCCTGCGTTTCGGCGACTTGGCACGGCAGGCCCTGGTCGGCGGCGAGGCTCCCCCCGCGGAATGGAGTGACGGTGAGGTCAGGCTGAGCGTGCTCTACGAGCGGGGCGGAGCCGCCTGGTACACCGGTGTTGCGCCGGCGCCGCCGGCGCCGCCGGCCGCCGTTCCGCCCGTCCCCGTCCAGCCGCGGCCGCGCTACGCCCGCCGCGCCCCCTCGGCCCAGGAGGGCGACCGCGCCTTCCCCGTCGTGCCGGCGGGGGGGGCCGAGGCGGACAGCGGCCGCGAGTTCGGCAGCGCCATGCACTCGCTGCTGTGCCGGCTGGAGTGGCTCGACACCGAGCCGCTGGACGCGGTGCTCGCGCGATGGCGCCAGGCCGCGGGCTGGCCCGAGGATCTGGCCGCCCGCGTCGAGGCCGAGTTCCGGCGTTGTCTCGAGGCGCCGGCGATCCGCGGCGTCTTCACCCGGCCCCAGGGGCGGTGGCCGGAGCTGTGGCGCGAACGCGCCTTCGACCTCATCGCAGGCGATGTCTGGGTGAGCGGAGTCTTCGACCGTGTCGTGATCGAGCGGGACGCCGCGGGAACCTGCCGGCGTGCGACCCTCTACGACTTCAAGACCGACCGCGTCGGCCCCCGGCCGTCCGACCTCAAGGCCGCGGTGCGACGCTACCGCGACCAGATCGCCGGCTACCGCGCCGCTTTGGAGAAGCTCTGCGCCCTCGGGCCGTCAGACGTCGCCGCCCGGCTGGTCTTCCTCGTGCCGGGGCGGGTGGAAGAGGCCTGACGGTACCCGCTTACCCAGTGGGGAACGCCCTGCTTGCCCGGAGGGCGGACCTCCGTGTCCGCCAGGTCGAACCCTGTGACGCTGTCCACCGGGCATGACCCGGACGGCACGGAGGCCGTCCCTCCAGTGCGGCAGACAGCAGGACTTGTCGGGGCCGACGGAGGGCGGACCTCCGTGTCCGCCAGGTCGTATCGAAAGGCCGGGGCTGTCGGGAACGCCCTGCTTGCCTGGCGGGCGGAGGGCGTCGTTCCATCGGCCGCCTCACGGGGGTCAACGACTGCGCTTGAGCGCCTCCGCGCCGCGCTCGGAGCGGCGCGGGCGGGGCGGCGGCCGCCCTCACCGGTACGTGCCCAGCCTCAGCCCCAGATCGACAAAATGGCGGTACGTCTCGTAGTTGACCTGGTCGGGGATCGAGTGGTCGCTGTGCAGGATGTAGCCGCTGCCCTTCATCACAACCGGGATCTTGGCTTCGAGTTCCTGGCGGATGCCGGGCAGGTCGTTGCGGGTCAGATGGCGCACGTCCATGCCGCCGCACAGCGCGAGGCGGTCGCCGAACTGCTGCTTGATGCGGCGCGGATCCATGCCGGCCTTCACCTCCATCACCTGCAGGCAGTCCATCCCAGCCTCGACCAGGCCGGGGACGAGGGGTTCGACGTAGCCGCAGGAGTGCACGATGGTGCGCAGGCCGAGGCTGTGCGCGTAGTCAAAGGTCAGCTTGTGCGCGGGCTGCACGATCTCGCGGTACATGTCCGGCGACATGAACGGGCGCTCCTTGAAGCCCATGTCCTCGTAGAACCAGATGCCGTCCGGCCTGCCTTCCTTGGCGAACAGATCCTCCATCAGCGCGACGGTCAGCCGCGCGTAGGTGTCCGTCATCTCCTTCACCCAGTCCGGATCCAGCGCCATGCCCAGGAGCATATACTCGTGCCCGCAGACCGGGTGCATCAGCTCGAAGACGTTGATCCCGGACCATGAGAAGAACAGGTTGTTGTCGGCGGCGTACTTCCTGGCGTCGCGGTAGGCCTGGTAGTTGATGCGGCGCGGGTCGAACGTGAGCCTCGGCTTGATGTGCGCCTCCCAGCCGGCCCGGTCCTTGACCGTGAAGTCAACGTGCTCGGGGGTGGCGTCGTGCTTCTTGTGGCGGCGCAGGAAGGCGCCGTTGCCGTCCTTGACCAGGATCGTGTCGTCGGTCTCCTCGATGGTCTCGTTCTTCCAGTCCAGGTCGGCGACCAGGTTGAAGCACCACGAGTTGACCATGTCGAAGCCGAAGTGGTGGTTGACGTCCTCGTCCTCCCGGATATGGCCTTCGCCGCGCCAGCGCTTGAAGGTGTCGCCCCAGAAGTGCTCGAACAGCCCGATGCGGTCAACCGGTTCGCGGTTGAGGATGCGGCGGATGCGTTCGCGGCTGGTGAGTGTCTGCACGAGTCCGGCCCTTCCGTGGTTTGCGAAATGCCCGCTGGCCGCTACGTTCTCGGCCGTGCGACGGTCAGCCCGGAATGTATGCCGCCGCCGCCCGGCCCGCCACCAGGCCCCGGCCCGGGGTGTGAGACGCTCCTGCCGGCCGCGCCGACGCCTGGACGCCCCGCAGGGCACCCGCAAGCTCGGCGTGCGGAACCCGCTCCCGCCAGCGGAGTGCGCAGGGCTTAGGCGGCCAGTGTCAAAAAGCATCCCGTTCAACTGCAATCGTTTGCGTATTGCCCAAACCTGAACACCGACACGCGGAGCCGGCGCTTGCGGAGTTCGCAGGCGCCTCGTGAGGACATGCCCGAGTGAAGACGATTCGCAAGGCCGTCATCCCGGCAGCCGGGTTCGGGACACGCTTCCTGCCGGCCACCAAGTCGCAGCCCAAGGAGATGCTGCCGATCGTGGACACGCCCACGATCCAGTACGTCGTCGAGGAGGCGGTCGCCGCCGGCATTGACGACATCCTCCTGGTCATCGGCCGCACCAAACGCGCCATCGAGGAGTACTTCGACCGCAACGTCGAACTCGAGGCCGCGCTCGAAGCCAAGGGCCGCGCCGCCGAGGCCGAACGGCTGCGCCGCATCTCGAACATGGCGCACATCCATTACGTCTGGCAGAAACAGATGAACGGGCTGGGCGACGCCATTCTCCAGGCGCGGCAGCACGTCGGCAACGAACCGTTCGCCATCCTCTTGGGCGACACCATCTTCGACGCCCCGCGCCCCGTCCTGCAGCAGCTCCTCGATGTCTACGCCCGCCGCGGGGAACCGGTGGTGGCGCTCGAAGAGGTCCCGCTCCAGAAAGTCAGCCGGTACGGAATCGTGAAGGGCGAACCGTTGACGGACCGCGAGATCCGCATCGAGGACCTGATCGAGAAGCCGGCCCCCGCGGAGGCCCCGTCCCGGCTGGCTATCGCCAGCCGCTACATCCTGACCCCCGGCATCTTCGACCACCTGCAGCGCGTCAAACCCGGCAAGAACGGCGAAATCCAACTGACCGACGCCATGCGCATGCTGCTGGCCGACACCCCGATGTACGGGCTGCGCGTCGAGGGCGGGCGCGAGGACATCGGCAACAAGCTGGAATTCATCAAGGCCAACCTCAAGCACGGCCTGCGCGACGCCGAGATCGGCCAGGCCCTCGCCGACTACATCGTCGAAACCGCCCGCCGGCTGCAGGCCCCGCCCACCCCCGACGCCGGCCGCCCATAAGGTTGCATTCCCGCCGTGAACGTGCGCGCCGACTACTATGCCATCCTCGGCGTCGGGATCGCCGACGATTTCGACGTCCTCAAGCGCGCCTATTACCGGCGGGCCAAGGAGTGTCATCCCGACCGCTTCGGCGGCGACCCGACCAAGGAGGAGGAGTTCAAGCGCCTGGTCGAAGCCTTCGACGTGCTCTCCGACCCGGTGCAGCGGCGGCGCTACGACGACGCCTGGCGGAGCCGGACGGCCCCCGACGCCACGGACAGCGCCTCCGCCCCGGCCTTCCCCGAAGATGAAGGCGCCATCCTCGACACCTTCGCGGACGACGCCCTGGAAGAACTGATCGTCGGCAACACCATCCCCGTCAACGCCACGTTGCAGACGCTCATGCTCGACCTCGCACGCACCGAGCTGTTCTGCCTGTTCCGCGAGGCCAAGACGCGGCTCTACGGCGGCGACACCCCGGCCGCACTCCGGCTGTTCGCCCGTTACGTAGACCTCTCGCCGGTCAACATCCTCGGCCACTACTTCTTGGGGCAATGCTACGCCCAGCGCGGCCGATGGCGACTGGCCGAGGACCGGTTCGAGACGGCCATCCGCCTCGGCGGCGCCCGCCAGCCCCCGTTGCGGCTGACCCGCATGCGCCGCGAACTGGCCGCCCTGCGCCGCGACCACCGCGGGCTGCTCACGCGTGTCCGCTCCCTGCTCTCGCCCCCGCCGCCCGCCCTTCCGGAACCACCTCCCGAGGAGAGCCTGCGCAGGGAGCTCAGCCGCCAGATCGACCGCCTGCACCACGAACACAGCCGACAGCGGCGACGGCTGAAGGGCTGAGGGTCGTGGATCGTGGGTCGTGGATCGTGGGTCGTGGGTCGTGGATCGTGGATCGTGGGTCGTGGATCGTGGATCGTGGATCGTGGGTCGTGGATCGTGGGTCGTGGATCGTGGGTCGTGGATCGTGGGTCGTGGAGCCGGCGGTCTCCGCCGGTAATGCCGGGAACCGGTGATCGGTGATCGGTGACCCGTGATCGGTGAGGCCAAGCACGAAGCACGAAGGCAACGTGGGTCGCAGGTCGTAGGTCGTGGCGGCCCCGGAGGGGCCAAGGCATGTAGCCCCCGGTGGAACCGGGGGGTCGCCCGGTCACCCATGCGGAGCGCCCCAAAGCGGGCGCGGGTGCCGGGGGGGGGCGTTCCGTCACCCCGGCCCGGCCCCGTAGAAGCGCGCGATGAAGGCCGGGTTGCGCTCGCCGTAAAGCGCCGCGCCGACGCGGTCGGCCACGCGGATGGCCAGCCGCTCATGGAAACACACGGCGCCGCCGGTGTGGTTGATGGCGCCGGTCAGTGTGTAGTTGATGCATCCGCACCAGTTCATGCAGCGGTGCCGCAGCGCGCACTGCCCGCACTGGGCATCGCGGTTGCCGCGGGCCGCCAGGAACCCGAGGCGCCTGATCTCGTCGAAGCCGGAGAAGACGTCGCCGATGCAGACGGCGTCGTTGGTGTCATCGCCGATCAGCCGCTCGCACGGGTAGAGCCGCCCCGACGGCGCCACCGCGATCTCGCCGTCGCCGAAGCGGCAGCGGTCGCCGCACGCATAGCCGTTCTTCAGGCCGGTGATGATCTTCGAGTCGATGAAGTTCAGCCCCGTCGGCCGGCCCGCGCGGTAGCGGTCGAGGTACCAGTCGCCCAGCCGCTCAAAGGCGGTCTCCCACTCACCGAGCGCCGGTGCCGGCCAGTCGGTGTAGAAGTTGGGATTGACCGAGACGCGGCCGACACCCCGTTCGTCGGCCAGGAACCGCACCCCGGCTTCGAGGTGCCGGACGTTCTTCGGATCGATGACGACAATGACCTCGTAGTCCGGCAGGCAGCGCGCCGCCGCGTCGAGTCCGCGCAGGGCGTCGTCGAACGACGAGCGGCCGTCGGCGTACGGCCGCGTCGCCTCGTGCATGGCGCGGTTGCCATCGAGCGAGATGCCGACATAGAACTCGTGTTCCCGCAACCACCGTGCGCGCGCCTCATCGAGCCGTGTCGCGTTGGTGGTGACAGTCTTCTTCAGGGGCACCGACGATTGGGCGGCAAGTTGTTCGGCGCGGACGGTCGCCTCGCACAGCCGCACCCATTCGAGCAGGGGTTCACCGCCGAAGAAGCCGACCTGCATCTGGGGGTCGCCAAGGGAGAAGGCGAAGTCGAGCGCGCGGCGGGCCGTCTCCGAGCTCATGGCCTGCGCGCGCTTGCGGCCGGCGTAGCAGTAGCAGCAGGCCAGGTTGCAGGCGTGCGTCAGCGAGAGGGAGACGTTCATTGGCGGGCCAACCCCGGCGGACGGCGCGGGCGGGCATTCGCTCTCACTCAGTCTTGCCGGCGGCCTTGGCCGGCTGCGCTGTCTGCGGCTGCCCCGGGAGACGCGGCGGCGTGGGATAGGCGATGTCGCCTTCGAGCGCGGCCGGCTTCTCAACGGCGGGAGGCTTCGGCGGCGGGGGAACGCCTGCGGGCGGCGGCGGCTGCGGCAACGGCGGCGGGGGTATCCCCAGCAACGCGGGGGGCTCCGGTTGCGGGACGGCGGTGCCAGGCGGACACTTGGCGGGCTTTGCCGCGGCGCCCTGCGGAGGCACTGGAACTGCGATCTCGCCACGCAGGCGTTCGATGGGCGGCGGCGGAGGAGGCGTGCCCGGCAGCCCTGCCGGGGTGTCGGCGCCCGACCGGTCGCAGCCGGACATCGTTCCCGCGGCCAGCAGCAGACCCGCGCCCTGTGCCAGCCTGGCCAGCTGGCGCTCACGGCTGGCGTGGAACGCCTCGAACGTCGGGTAGCCGGGATTCGGAATCCGCCTGATGGCGCGCAGTCTCATGATGACACCTCCGAGACAATGGGCGTCTTTCCATGCCTGTAGACGCCCACCGACGCGTTTTTTTCAAGTGCCGGCTCGCCCCGCCCGGCTCTCCGCCGTCGCGCCTCCCCGGATCAGCCCGCGGCGGTGACGGCGAGCAGAATCTCCGCCGCCGTCTCGATCTTGGACAGGCGCGGGAGCGACACCTCGGCGCCGGCCCGCGAGACCATCGTGACCTGGTTGCAGTCGCCGCCGAAGCCGACATCGGCGCGCCTGACATCGTTCGCCACGATCCAGTCCAGCCGTTTGCGCGTGAGCTTGCCGCGCGCATTCTCGAGCACGGCCTCCGTCTCCGCGGCGAAGCCGACCACGGTCTGGCCCTCGCGCCTGAGGCCGGCGACGGTTTCGAGAATGTCGCGGGTTCGCTCGAACTCGACGGTGAGTCCGGCGGCGCCCTTCTTGACTTTGCCCGCGGCGGGCGCGGCGGGCCGGAAGTCGGCCACCGCGGCGCACATGATCAGCAGGTCGCACGACGGAAACTCGCGCTCGACCGCCCGCGCCATCTCCTCCGCCGTCACCACGTCGGTCACCCGGCACGACTGCGGCTGCGCCAGGCCGGTCGGCCCCGAGACCAGCACGACGTCGTGCCCGGCCGCGGCGGCGACCTCCGCCAGCGCGTAGCCCATCCTGCCGCTGGAACGGTTGGACAGATAGCGCACCGGGTCGAGCGCCTCGCGCGTCGGCCCGGCGGTCACCAGAACCCGCAGCCTCCGGCCGCCGCGCAGCCCGGCCCGGCGGGCAACGGCCAGGTGGGCTTCGACGGCCCGCCGCACACTCTCGACCGACGCCATGCGCCCGGCCTCCGTCTCCTCGCCGCAGGCGACGCGGCCACGCTCGGGGCCGACGAAGGCGACGCCGCGCTCGCGCAGGATGCGGACGTTTTCGCGCACCGCCGGATGCCGCCACATGCGCGGGTTCATCGCCGGCGCCACCAGCACCGGGCCGCTGTGCGAGAGGGCAAGCGTGGTCAGCGCGTCGTCGGCGACGCCGTGCGCATACTTGCCGAGGAAGTTCGCGGTGGCCGGGGCCACGACTAGGAGGGCGATCCGTTCGGCCAACGAGACGTGTTCGGGCCGCCAGTCGGGGGCCTGCCAGAGGTCAACCGTCACCGGATGCCGCGAGAGGGTCATGAAGGTCTGCGGGTGAACGAGTTTGGTGGCGTTGGGCGTCATGACGACATGGACGGCGATGCCGGCCTGCACGAGCTGGCTGGTGAGGTCGGCGGCCTTGTAGGCGGCGATCGAGCTGGTGACGCCGAGGGCGATGCAGTCGGGGGGGACGGCGGCCGTCGGGGATTCGTTCATGTCGCGGCCCTCCGGATTCCGGGCCAGGGGCTGGTGGTGCGGCGTCCGGTCTCGCAGGCGGCGGCGCGCAGGATGGCGAGCACGTCGTCAACCGCGGTTTGCAGGACGTCGTTGATGACAAGGTGTTCGTACTCGCGCCAGGCAGGCAGTTCGCGGCGGGCGTTGCGGAGGCGTCGTCGGATGGCCTCGTCGCTGTCGGTTCCGCGGGCGCGCAGGCGGCGTTCCATCTCGGCGAATGAGGGCGGCCCGAGGAAGACGTACTCGACGCAGCGGTCCAGTTCCGATCCGCCGGCGCCGGCGCGGATCTGGCGGGCGCCCTGCACATCAATGTCCAGCAACACGTCATGGCCGCGGCAGACGTAGGTTTCGACTTCGCGTCGCAGGGTGCCGTAGCGGTTGCCGTGCACCTCGGCGTGCTCGAGGAACTCGCGGGCCGCCACCCGCCGCTCGAAGTCCGCGGGGCTGAGGAAGTGGTACTGCACGCCGTCGGTCTCGCCGGGGCGCGGCGCGCGCGTCGTGCAGGAGACGGAGAAGTGCAGATCCGGCCGCCGCCGCAGGACCTCGGCGCAGACCGTGCTCTTGCCGACGCCGCTGGGGCCGGAGACGACCAGTGCGGTGCCGTATTTCCGGGGACGTGCTGCCGCCATGGCTGTTCCTCGCGTGGTCTGTCCGATGGCCGTTCCGCCTGCAGGGCCTCTCCAGTTTGGGGCGCAATATAGCCCGTCCGGCCTGGCTTGCCGCGGCCCAAGGGCAAGGGGGGCGGCGCTCTGTCCGGCGGGCGGCCGTCCTCAGTCCGGGCCCCCCCAATCGCCGCGGCGGAGGATGTCGCTGCCGTAGCGGCCGCGCAGTTCATCTACAGCCGCATCGAGGGCGCGGGCCGCCTCGGTCCGCCGGCGCGCGTCCATTTCCGGGAAGAGGCTGGGCTGCCACGGGAGGCGCTCGTCCTCGCCGAGGAAGCCGGTGACCCCGAAGCCGATCAGGCGGACGGGTTGCGAGATCCGCAGGCGGTCGAAGAGTTCAAGCCCGGCGGCGATCAGCTCGCGGTCGCCGGCGGTGGGGAAGGCGAAACCGCCCTGCCGGGTGAGGGTGCGGAAATCGCTGAAGCGGACCTTGATGACGGCGGTGCGTGCAAGCTTGCTGCTGGCGCGGAGGCGCCGGCCGACCTTCTCCGCCAGTTCGATCAGGCACTGGCGGACGCCGGCGATGTCGCTGCGGTCCTCCTCGAAGGTCTCTTCGTTGGAGATGCTCTTGATGTCCTGCTCGGTGATCACCGGGCGGTCGTCCAGGCCGCGCGCCAGCCGCCAGATGTGTGTGGCGAAGGTGGCGCCGGTGAACCGGGCCAGGGTCCTCTCGTCCAGCCGCTGGACGTCGCCGATGGTGCGGATGCCAAGCCGGGCGAGATTCTCGGCGGTGACCTTGCCGACGCCCCAGATGCGCCCCACCGGCAGCGGTGCCAGGAAATGCAGGATGTCGTCGGCGTCCGTCGGCACCACGGTCAGCCCGTCGGGCTTGTGCAGGTCGCTGGCGACCTTGGCGAGGAATTTGTTCGGGGCCACACCGACGGACCCGGTGAGGTGGATCTCGTCCACCAGGCGGCGCTTCAGTTCGCGGGCGATCGCCACGCCGTCGCGTCCGGGGCGGAGGGCGCCGCCGACGTCGAGGAACGCCTCGTCAATCGAGACCGGTTCGACCAGCGGGGTGAAGCGGCCGAAGATCGCAAGGATGCGGCCGGAGATCTCTGCGTACCGTTCGAAGCGCGGCGGCAAGAAGACGGCGTGGGGGCAGCGCTGGAAGGCGGTGCGCGAGGGCATGGCCGAGTGGATGCCGTAGCGCCGCGCCTCGTAGGAGGCCGTGCAGACCACGCCGCGGCGGTCGGGCGGGGCACCGACGACCACCGGCCGCCCGCGCAGCTCCGGGCGGTCAAGCTGCTCGATGGCCGCGAAGAACGCGTCCATATCAACGTGCAGGATGCGGCGCGGGGCCGCGGGAGGGACGGGGGGGGAATGGGCTTTCGTGGGAGTCACCTTGGTCTTTGACTTCATGACGCCGGGACTTCGTGACGCCGGGTTCCCTGCCGCCCAGGGGTTCCTGACGCCGGGACTTCGTGACGCCGGGTTCCCTGCCGCCCAGGGGTTCCTGACGCCGGGACTTCGTGACGCCGGGCTCCCTGCCGCCCGGGGGTCCCTGCCGCCGGGCGTCACGGGGTCATGAAGTCACCGGGTCATTCCTCTCCGGCTCAACGATCTCTCTCACGCCCTTGCATTGGGGGTAGGCGCCGCAACCCCAGAATGGCCCACGCTTCGAGGTGCGTTTCCGCATCGCGGCGCCGCATTCCGGGCAGAGCGGCGTGGTGGCTTCGGTACGCGCCTCCAGGCGGGCGCTGGCCATCTTCTCCCGGATGCCCCCGCCCGCGATGAAGCGACCCTCCAGCTGGGCCAATTGCCTGGCGAGCAGGCCCGTGGCGCGCTGGATCAACACAATCAGCGCGTTGGCGGCCGCGATGTCGTCGCCATCCTCCAGCCAGGCGTCGAATTTCCGCTTTTCCGTGAGCAGGTAGACCCAGTAGTCATGCAACAGGTCATCCGTGTACTCGAACTCCTTCAGCATGATCGCAACCACCGCCTTGTGATCGGCGCTGTGGACGCTCCAGGGAATGCTGCCCTTTTGGACGAGGTAGTCTTCCAGGTCGCCTTGCAGTTCCGCCAGGCTGGCCTTGGCCACATCGGTCAGTTTGATCTCGGTTTCCGATGAGGTCTTCGAGCGCTCGCTGCCCTCGATGATGTTCTGCTTGCCGGAGCGCGAGGCGCCGACCATCTGCCCGAACGTCTTGCCCAGCGGGTCGTCCTTCCAGGCCAGGTACCGCCTGCAGAAACTGATGGTGCCAAGATGAATGATGGCGGCAAAGCTGAATGAGTGAAGCTTGCGGTAGCCTCCGCTCGGGTTGTAGATTCGGCTCATGCGGTGTCTTCCGGCTTGTTGTGGCTTCTTGACCCGGTGACCTCATGACGGTCTCGGAATGGTGGTCGGTCATTCGCAGAATGCGTGGTGTCCGGCGTCACGGGGTCACGGAGTCATGCTCCCCCGGGCAGTGCCCGGCCGGGCGCTACGCCCTGGGGTGGAAGCGTTTATGCACGGCCAGCAGGCGGCCCTGGTCGATGTGGGTGTAGATCTGGGTGGTGGCGATGTCGGCGTGCCCGAGCATCTCCTGGATGACGCGCAGATCGGCGCCGCCGGCCAGCAGGTGGGAGGCGAACGAGTGGCGCAACATGTGTGGATAGACGTTCTTCGCCACCCCGGCCCGCAGGGCGGCCTCCTTGACCACGGCCCAGACCCGCGCCCGCGTCAGCGCCCGGCCGGTGACCGAGAGGAACAGCTGCACCGCCCGGCCGTCGTGATCGAGCAGCGGCCGCACCTCGTCGAGGTAGGCGCGCAAGGTCTTTTGCGCCGGCCGGCCGACTGGCACGATGCGTTCCTTGTTGCCCTTGCCGATCACCCGCACGATGCCTTCGTCAAGCCGCAGCCCGTCCACGCGCAGGCCGGCCAGCTCGCTGACGCGCAGGCCGGTGGCGTAGAACAGCTCGAGGATGGCGGTGTTGCGGCGGCTGAGCTTGTCCCGGCCCTTGAACGCCGCCAGCATCGCGCTGACCTCGGCGACCGACAGGAACTCCGGCAGCATCTTCCACAGCCGCGGCCCGTCCATGACCTCGACTACGTTGCGCGCAATGATGCGCTCGTGCTGCAGGTAGCGGAAGAAGACCTTTAGCGCGAGCAGCCGGCGGGCGACCGACGAGGTCGCAAGGCCGGCGGCGCGGGCGGCTTCGAGGAAGTCGAGGACGTCGTCGCGGGTCACCCGCTCCGGCGAGTCGCACTGGCGGGCCTGCATGAACTCGATGAAGACGCGGATGTCGTGCACGTAGGCCGCGACGGAGTTTTCCGCCAGCCCCTTCTCCAGCGCTACATAGCCCTGGAACTGCTCAAGGTACGGGTACATCGCGTGTGCGGGCTCCGCGTCGGCCGGCCCTGAAGGTTCCACGGAACATACTTCCCGCCCGCCCGTGGTCAACCGGCCGGCCAGTTCGTGAAAACAACCGGCCTGGCCGGCGAGCGTTTTCACGCACTCGGCGCGGGTTGACGCCGCCAAGACGGTGGGCGTTTTCGCGAACTCGGCGGGGGGGGGTGGCGTCGGCTGGGCGGCAAGCGTTTTCACGAACTCGGGGCGCGGGCTGGCGTCGGTTGGGCAGCGGGCGTTTTCGCGAACTCGGGCGGGATTGACGTCGCCAAGACGGCGGGCGTTTTCACGCACTCGGGGG
>MVZH01000090.1 GCA_002068325.1 Lentisphaerae bacterium ADurb.BinA184
TGGAGTTCCTCGATCCCGACGGCGGCCGCCGTGAGAGCCGCAGCGTCAACGGCGAAACCATCGCCACCGGAGACGGCGTGACGACGGTGTTCGCCGGCACCCTTGCCCACGCCGGCCTCCAGCCCGGCTCGGTCAGCCTGACCGCCGGCGGCCGCACTTTCACCGACGACGGTCGCGGACACCTTGTCGGCACCGCCGGCACCGAGGGCACCCTGGACTACGCGACCGGTGAGTGGACCCTCGACTTTGGCGCCGCCGCGCTGCCCGACGGGGTCGCCGTCGCCGCCGACTACGTCTACGTGGTGGTGACCGGCGGTGGCCCGGCCGGCCCCGCCCTCGACCGCTGGTACCTGCATGGCCTCGAGGTTGACCAGGTTCTCGCGCAGGAGGACGCCGCCGGAGCGGTCTACTGGCATCTCGCCGACCGCGAGGGCAGCGTGCGCGACCTCCTCGACGGCGCGGGCGCCCTGGCCGACCACACCCTGATGACCGCCTTCGGCCAGGTGGTGTCGCGAACCGCGCCGGCCATCGCCAACCGCTACTACTTCACCGGGCGCGAACTGGACGCCGAGACCGGGCTGTACTACTACCGCGCCCGCTACTACGACCCGGCGACCCACCGCTTCATCAGCGCCGACCCGGTCGGGTTGGCCAGCGGCGACACCAACCTCTACCGCTACGTCGGCAACAACCCGGCCAATGCCACCGACCCGCAGGGCACCAGCGCGGCCGGCGTCGGGCGCGACTGGCTGGCCGAGGAGGCCCAGTCCCGCAAGTCGCGCCATGACTACGCCGCCATCTTCAAGCCACTCTACGAGGTCAACCTGCGCATCAGCCAAGGCATCTACGACATCACCAAGAGCGCCTTCCACGCCGTCGGGTGGAACCGCGAGGGGATCGAGGTCTCGTGGGTCGGCGCCAGCCTGATCGGCGCCGTGGAGGGCACGTTCAATCTGCAGGAGCATCGCCTGAACCTCTACAAGTTCGGGCGCGGCCTGGTGCGCGGCACGCTGGCCCTGGCCAAGGATTTGGTGCTGGCCACCCTGTACGACACGGCCATGGTGGTCGGCAGCACGCTCTACGACGCCGTGACCCACGGCGGCGAGGCGGTCTTCAAGTGGCTCAGCGAGAGCGACGATGTGACGGCCTGGTTCGGTTCAGTCTTCCAGGAGGAGTACGCGGCCAACTGGAAGGGCAAGGCCACCAACAAGCTGGGCGAGTACCGTCCGGTCAGCAGCATGTGGCAGATGGCCGACGCCTGTGCGGCCAAGAGCACGAACACGCTCGGGTTCGTCGGCAACTTTGCGGCGGCCATGGGCTGGGGCATCTTCGAGGGGCTGGCGCACGGCGTCGGCGCCATCCTTTCCGGCGATCCGGAACGGGCCGGCGAGGCGACGCCCGGCTTCGTGATGGCGCTGGATGCGGTTTACGGGGCGCTCAAGCCCATCGCCCGCGTGCAAAACTTGGGGCAGGGGGTTCGTTCGCTCGGCGGTGCACTACTCAAGCCCTTCAGGACCATTGCCGAGACCGTCTCGCGGGCGCGGGGCACGGCGCGGGCGGCGGGTGGCGGCTGGCAGGGCGCCGCGGTTTCCCTGGGCATGGAGTGGCGCTGGTTCAACGAGGGGATCACGCCCCTCGAACAGGCCCTCGAAGCGCTGTCCGGCAAGCAAATCACCGGCCCGCGCGGCGCCGCGCCCAAGGCGCCGCAGGGCGTTGGCTGGCGCCGCTTGACCTTCGCCAGCGGCGACCTCATGCGCCAGGTGCGCAACGACGGCTACGCCTCGAGGGCCTACGCCCGCATCAAGGCGCTTTACGAGGAACCCATCCTCCAGGCCGCCGAGCTGGACCAGCTGGCGCGCGGCACCCAGCCCGGCGCCCTCCAGGCCCACTCGGGCGGCGGATCCGGCATGACTTTCACCCTCGACCTGGCGCGGGCTGCCGGAAAGGACGTCTACAAGATCCTCGTTGACCAGTTCACCAACGTCGAGAAGGTCGGCGACGGCGTCATGAACATCTGGGTCAAGGCCGACCTCGATGCCATTGACGCCCTTGGCATCGCCAACACCGAAGGCTTCGGCACGTTCTTCAACCAGAAGATGATCGCCGAGTCGGCATGGTGGAGTTTTGAGGAAATCCTCGGCCACGAGAGCGTCCACGCCGCCGACGCCATCAATCCGCGGCTGAAGGACATCTACAACGCCTACGAGACCGACCCCATCGCCCAGGCCATGATCGAGATGCGCGCCGAGATGCTCAACCCCATGGGCCAGTTCAAGTACCGCACCGCCGCCGCCGCCTTCGACTACTTCACCGGCTACGGCAGCTACAAGTTCACCGACGCCGCCGGCAAGGTCCGCTACACCGCCAATTTCCTCGAAAAGGAGCTCGGTCGCGCCGCCCCCGCAAGAGGCGTCGAGGCGTTGCCGCTGGACCGCCTGGTCGCCGATGCCGACCTGCTGGACAAGGGCGTCTTCCGCGAGACCTACCGGCAGGCCCTGCAGGCGAGCCGCCAGCCGGGGGCGCTGGCGAAGGTCGGCAGCTTTGTCAACAACAAGGTGACGGCGCTGTACGGCCAGGTGCGCAACTTCGTCGCCCGTCAGTGGGCCCGCTGGCGGCCGCAGCCTGCCCGCCCGTCGGCCGTGGAGACGCCGGCGACGCGTCTCTCCAACCGTGTCAGCCCGAACATGTCCACGGTCCGCGCCCTGCAGCGCGCCCGCCAGGTCAAGTCGGCCGAGTATGCCGAGGCGGCGGCCCGGCAGCGCCAGCGCCTGGCGCAGGCCGCGCAGGAATCGTGGGCCGTCGAGGCCCAGGCCCGCACCGTCGCCAGCCTCGAGAAGGCGTTGGGCCAGAAGACCGCCAAGCCCAAGGCCTCGGCCCCCTTCCAGGCGGCGATGACGCCCGAGGAGGCGATGGCCCTGGCGCGGCGAAAGGTGGGCGGCCGCGAGTACAGCGACCCCTTCCGCCAGACGTTGGCGAAGCAGCGCCGCCAGCACAAGTGGAGCGAGCCGGCGAAGCCGTTCGTCGCCGATCCGGCCAACCCTGCCGTGAAGGCCGGCAAGTCGCCGATTGCGGTCGAGGCCTGGTGGCGGGCCGAGCGCTGGGACCCGAACAAGGCTTGGTACACCGGCCTGCCACAGGAAGTGCAGACGTTCTACCAGCTGTGGCGAGAGTTCGGCGAAACCTTCATGGCCGACGAACTCTCGCAGACGCTGATGAACAAGTTCGGCCTTCCTGACCCGCGCAGCCGCGCGCTGACCACGCGCCTGTTCTACGAAGTCCTGCTCGAAAAGGACTTTCTTGCGAACAAGGCCGGCAAAGACGTCAGCCGCTTTGTGGTGGCGAAGGTGGTCAACGAGGTGCGGCGCATCTACGGGCTGGAGCGGATTCCGACCGAGCAGTTCTACGCGATGAAGCGTCCACCGGCGTCTTCCCTGGGCTATTCGATGGGGATTCAGGTCGCGCAGGCGATCGAGCGCCGGATTCCCCAGTACGTCGAGAGCTGGGCCAACCACTACGGGGTGACGTTCGAGGAGATGGCGCTCTCGTTGCAGAACGACGCCTACTTCTACACCGACCTCGTGCGGCAGGTGTACGATGATATGGGGTATGCCAACCCAAGCGGCTCGGGGGTGCCGTTGGGCATCCACCCGGAGGCCCTCTGGCAGGGTGTCATGAAGCGGATGCAGCTGCCCAAGGACTGGAAACCCATCCCCGCCCAGCAGCCGACCGCCACCACACCCCAGGTCCGCGACGCCGCCACCCCCTTCGGCCCGGCTTTCCTGGCCGATTCCGCCGCGGATGGCACCCCGCCTGGTGCCAGCCCCGACGCGCCCGAGACAACGACACCGGCAACCTCCGCCGACGCCGAGGACGATGATGCCGGCGCCGACGCGCCGGCCGAGGCGGGCGACGTCACACGGCAGGACGGCAGCCCCGTCGGCTTCGTCCCCCTCGCCGAGGCCATGGCCGAGGATGCCGTCGCCCCGCCGACCGGCCTGCAAAATGCGGACTTCGCAATCTCCGACCCGCAGTCCCCGGACTTTGGCTGGCGCGTGTTCGGCGAGGCAGCCGTTGTCGGCGGCGCCGCGACTCTGTCGGAAGGCGGGTTGCTGTTCAGCGATCTGTCGCAGACTTTCCGCCTGCCCCCGGGCAAGTCGCGGCTGCTGTTCACGATCAGCGGCATCGCATTGGCCGGGCGGGGCGCGGGCGAGCTGCCCGACGCCATCGAAGTGGCCGTGCTCCGCACCGCCGACGGCGCCTCGCCCCTCGGCAGTGTCGCCGGGCTGGACCGGACCGACGCCATCGTCAGCATCCAGGCCGACGGACGCATCCGCTTTGCACCGGGCGTCGAAGTGACGGTCGGACGCGCCGCGGTCGCCTCCGGCGACGTCGTCCCCCTGGACGGCCCGATCGAGATTGCCCTGCCCGTGCATCAGATTGCGGACGGGACGCTGGTTACGCTGCTCTTCGACCTGGTGTCGCTGGGCGACGGCGGCAGCCAGGCCACCGTCAGCGGGCTGTCCTTCACCAACCGCGACACGGTGACGCTCGACCTTCGGCCGGGCTGGAACGCGGTCTCGGTGCCGTTCACGCCGTACGAAAACGGGGTCGAGGAGGTTTTTGCCGGCGTCCCGCTGGCCGGGCCGGTGTGGAAGATGGTGGACGGCAAGTATGAGCGCGCCACAACCATCGAGGCGCAGACCGGGTACTGGGTCTGCCTGACCGGCGATCAGGCCGTGCCGCTGGCGCTCTCGGGCGAGGAACGGCGCGACGGCACGGTCGCCATCCGCGACGGCTGGAACCTCGTCGGCCCGCTTGCCGATGTCGCGCCGCCCTCGACCCGCGACCTGCTCGGCCGCGTCTTCTACTGGGATGCCGACTGGCAGACGCAGATGCCGGTCGCCGACGGCGAACTGCTCGAACGCAGCCGCGCCTACTGGTTCTACGCCGACGAGGCACAGACTCTCGACCTCGGCCCCCGCGGCGGGCGCGGCGACGCCGTGGCAATGGTGACGGCGACTCCGGCGTCCGTCGCGGAGACCCGAACGACGGCTCGCGAGGCAGCCGACGGGAGTGGCGTTGTGGCCAGCCTCTCCACCGCTGTCGGGACGGATCTGCCGGATCGGACGGATCTGTCGGATCTGTCGGAGCCGACGGCCGCCGCCATTTCCCCGGCCCCCTGCTTCCTCACCGGCTGCGGCTGCACGGGCGACGCCTTCGACCCGCTGGCCAGTCTGCGTACCGTGCGCCAGTTCACCCTAGAAAACGACGATCGCCTGGCGCTTGCCCCTGGCCGCTGAACGCCGCAATCTTCCGTCCCCCGGCCGACCGTCTGCCAGGAACGGAAGAGCGCCTATACCTCCCCGGTGGTGACGCCCCAGCAGCCCACGGCGCTGACGGCAAGAAACCGGGATGGCGGGGCAACTGTCGCGTTGGGTCACGATCCGCCGGGCCGTGGCCTGGGCCCCGGCGCCGGGCCTGGCATGGGGCAGGGGATACCCCGCACCCTCACTTGCACCCTTCGCAACCATCCCAGCAGTAGGTGCACAGCTTCCTCTTGGGCAGGCCGATGGCCTGGACCATATCCTCGATCCGCTGGTACTTCAGCGAGGTCAGTTCCAAGTCGCGGCAGATGTGTCCGACCATGTCGGCATAGGCATTCGACGCCGGGTCGAGATAGCGCTCGGGGTGGCGGCTGTCCTTGCCCTCGATGGCCTTCATGGCGCGGCGGGCCGCCAGCTCGGTCTCGGAGCGCGACCGGGAGAAGTTGAGGAACTTGCAGCCGTAGACCAGCGGCGGGCAGGCCGGGCGCATGTGCACCTCGCGGGCGCCGTACTTGAATACGCGCCGCACAATCGCCCCAAGCTGGGTGCCGCGCACGATCGAGTCCTCGCAGAAGAGGATGCGCTGGCCGGCGATCAGCTCGGGGATGGGAATCAGCTTCATGCGCGCCACCATCTGGCGGATTCCCTGATCCGGTGGCATGAAGCTGCGCGGCCAGGTGGGCGTGTACTTTACGAACGGGCGTTTGAGCGGGATGTGGGACTGCAGGGCGTAGCCGATGGCGTGCGAGGTGCCCGAGTCCGGGATGCCGGCGACCAAGTCCACCTCGGCCCCGTCGTTGCGGGCCAGCGCCTCGCCGCAACGGTAACGGGCCTCCTCCACGTTGACGCCTTCGTAGGTGGATGACGGGTAGCCGTAATAGATCCACAGGAAGGCGCAAATCTGCAACGCCTCGTCGGGGGGCCGCAGCGTCTCCACGCCGTCATGGGTGAAGCGGACGATCTCGCCCGGCCCCAGCTCCCGCACGGGGACATATTCGAGGTTGGGGAACGCCGACACCTCCGAGGCCGCCGCCCAGCCGGCGGGGTCTTTGCGCTGGCCCAGGGCAACCGGGGTGCGCCCGAAGCGGTCCCGCGCCGCGTAGACGCCCTCCTGGGTGAGCAGGAGCAGCGAGCACGAGCCGACAATCGCCTCCTGCGCCTGCCGGATGCCCTCCGCAAACGTGCCGCCGGCGTTGATCAGCGTGGCGACCACCTCGGTCGAGTTCAACCGCGACCCCGACATTTCGAGGAAATGCGTGCTGCGGTTGCGGAACCCGTTGCGCACCAGCGCCTTCAGGTTCTGGATGGCCCCGACCGTCACGATGGCATACGGCCCGAGGTGGGACTCGACCAGCAACGGCTGATCGTCGCCGTCGCTGATGATGCCGATCCCCCACTGCCCCTTCATCCGCCGGATGTCCGGGTCGAACTTCGAGCGGAACTGGGCATTGGTGATGTCATGGATGAACCGCGTATACCGCCGGCCGCTCTTGACCGCCATGCCGCCGCGGACCGTGCCCAAATGGGAGTGGTAGTCGGTGCCGAAATACAGATCCCTGACCGCATTGCCGGCCGAGGCCACGCCGAAGAAACCGCCCATGTGTGAAGTGTCCTTCCTGAACGCAACGGGGCCGCCGGCCGCCAAGCTGGAAAACCAGGACAATACCGTTCCGCCGGCCCCGTGCAAGCGGTTGATCCAACTTGCCCGGGCCGGCTCTGCGCCAGCCCGTCATCAGACACCACAAAGCCCCCACGCGGCCCTGGGCGCCCCGGGCCTCTGAGCCTCTGAGGTTGACCGACGGGCCGGAAGGTCACGCGTCGCGGCGACGGGGCCTCCGGCCGCCCCGTCGGCGGTCACGGCCTCTCGCCGAAGATGGCGGTGCCGACGCGGACCACCGTGGCCCCCTCCGCGATGGCGATCGTGAAATCGCCGGACATGCCCATGGACAGCTCGGGGAGGGCGCGGCCCAGGCGCTGCTCAAGCCCGTCGCGCAACCGCCGCAGTCCGCCGAAGATGGCGCGCAGCTCCGGCTCGCCGGCCCCGTAGGGTGCCATCGTCATCAGGCCGCGCAGGTCGAGGGCATGGCAGCCGGCGGCCACCCGCGCCAGCTCCGGCAGGGCGGCCGGCGTCACCCCGCTCTTGCTGGCCTCGCCCGAGACGTTGACCTGCAGCAGGATGACCGGCAGCTGCGCCTCCTCATCGGCCAGCCATTCGAGCCGCTCGATGAGGCCCGTCGAGTCCACCGAGTGGATCCATGCCGCCGTCTGTACCGCGGCCCTGACTTTGTTGGCCTGGAGGTGGCCGATGAGATGCCACTCGCAGTCCGGCGGCAGGAGGGGGGCCTTGGCGGCCAGCTCCTGCACACGGTTCTCGCCGAAGCGGCGCTGGCCGGCTGCGTAGGCGGTGCGCACGACGTCGGCGGGAACCGTCTTGGACACGGCCAGCAGGCGCACCGAGGCCGGGTCGCGCCCGGCCGCCCGGGCCGCCGCGGCGATGGCGGCCTGCACGCCGCGCAGGGCATTTGTCACCGATGCACTCGACATGACAGCCTCCAGGCTCTACATTAGCCGATGCATGCGCGCGGGCAAGCCTCTCCAGAGGGGGCCCGGCCGCGTGCCCGACCCCGTGAACATGGCGCACAAACCGGATTCTGGCAAGGTAGACGAGCACTGGCTGGACCGTCACGACGGCGACCGCTGGTCGCACGAACAGCGTCGCCCCAGCGCCCGCGAGTGGGCCCGCGAGGAGGCGATGCGGGACTGGTTCGGGGAGGATCGCGGCCGCATGGAGATCCTGGCCCGTCAGCGCCCGGCCGCGCCGATCGGGGTCGCCGTCGGCGAGATCATGAAGGAGATCCGCGGGTCCGGCGGCGGTCTGCTCGACGAGATCCGGGCGGCTTGGCCTACGCTGGTCGGGGAGGCCATTGCCCGGCAGACCCTGCCGCGCGCGCTGGCCGAGCGCTGCCTCTCCATCGAGGTCAGCGACTCCATCTGGATGTACGTCCTGCGCACGATGCACCACTCGGTGATCCTGGCCCGGGTGAGTGAGTTCACCGGCGAGGCCGTGAACCGTATCCGCTTCACACCGCACGGCCGCGACGGAGGATGGAAGGGCGAACGCGGAACGCGGCATGCGGAACTCGGAACGCGGAGTGCGGAAGGGGGAGGGCGGAAAGCCACCCGTCGCACGGCCAGCCCCTGGGGCCGGGCGCCGGACGTCGAACGATGATAACCGGAAGAGAACCCGAAGCCCACGGTCAATCCTCCCGGAGTGAAGGAAGCCCCCGTCATGCCATCCCCCGTCATCGCCGCCGCCATCCGTGACATCCCCGACTTCCCCAAGCCCGGGATCGTCTTCAAGGACATCACACCCGTTTTGCGGAGTCCGCAACTGTTCCGTGAGGTCATTCAGACGATGGCGGAGCGCTGGCGCGGGAACGGGTTGGACGCGGTGGCGGCGGTTGATGCGCGCGGCTTCATCGTCGGCGGCGCATTGGCCTACGAGCTGGGGGTCGGTTTCATCCCGGTGCGCAAGTCGGGCAAGCTGCCGTGGGAAGTTGTGAGTGAGACCTACGAGCTGGAGTATGGGAGCAGTGCGATCGAGATGCACGCGGATGCGGTGCGGCCAGGGCAGAGCGTGCTGGTGGTGGACGACCTGCTGGCCACGGGCGGCACTGCCAAGGCCGCCTGCAACCTCATCGAGCGCTGCGGGGCCAAGGTGGCCGGGATCGAGTTCATCATCGAGCTGTGTTTCCTCAATGGCCGCGCCGGCCTTGGCCGCTACAGTGTCAACTCCCTGGTGCAGGTGAAGTAGCCTGGGGACGGCGCCGGGCCGCCCGGCCGCGCACCGTGCCGCCGGCGACACGCCGCGGCTCGCGGGCGGGGGGCCGTGACGACCATGCAGTCAATCGTCTCTCCAGACCATCCGATCGCGCCCGCCGACTGGGCGGCGCTGCTACGCCGCGCCCTCACGCCCCGCCTGCGGGGGGTGCGGCGGATTCTCCTGCTGCCGCCCGACGGCACGCGCGCCAATTCCAACGCCGGGCCGATCACGGCGTTCCTGCACGAGTGGCTGTCTTCGTCCTGTCGGGTTGAGGTCATGCCGGCGTTGGGCACGCACACGCCGATGACCGAGGCGGAGCGGCAGGCGATGTTCGGGCCGGCGATCCCGTCCTCCGCCTACCGGGTGCACGACTGGCGTCGCGGGCTGCGTTTCGTCGGCGAGGTGCCTGGCGAACGCGTGCGGGCATGGTCCGAGGGGCGGCTGGACTACGCCGTGCGGGTCGAGGTTGACCAGGCGTTGTACGAAGCCTGCGACCTGATCCTGTCGGTCGGGCAGGTGGTTCCGCACGAGGTGGTCGGCATGGCCAACTACACGAAGAACCTGTGTGTGGGGGCGGGCGGGCCTGACCTGATCAACAAGTCGCACTTCCTGGGCGCCGTCTACGGGATGGAGCGGATCATGGGCCGGGTGGAGACGCCGGTCCGGGCGCTCTACGACTGGGTGGTCGGGCAGCTCATGGGCGGTCTGCCGGTGTGCTACGTGCTGACCGTGATGGCCGGCGGCCCGCCGGCCGGCTTCGGCATGCGCGGACTGTTTGTCGGCGACGGGGCGGACACCTTCCGGGCGGCGGCCGACTTGAGCCGGCAGCTCAACATCACGCGGCTGGACGAGCCGTTGCGGAAGGCGGTGGTCCACCTTGACGCCGCTGAGTTCAAGAGCGCCTGGCTGGGCAACAAGGCCATCTACCGCACGCGCATGGCGATGGCCGACGGCGGCGAGCTGATCATCCTGGCCCCCGGCCTGCGCCAGTTCGGCGAGGATGCCGAGGTGGACCGCCTGATCCGGCGGCACGGCTACCGCGGCACCCCCGCCACATTGGCCGCCGTCGGCGCCGACCCCGACCTGCGTGCCAACCTGAGCGCCGCCGCACACTTGATCCACGGCTCGACCGAAGGCCGCTTCACCGTGACCTACTGCCCGGGGCCGGCGATGGCCCCGCAGGATATCGCCGCCGCCGGCTACCAAGTTGCGGACCTCGCAACCGCCCTGCGCCGCTACCCTCCCGCCCGCCTGGCCGACGGCTGGAACCGCCTAGCGGACGGCGAGCGCGTCTACTACATCCCCAACCCCGCCCTTGGCCTGTGGGCGGCGGCCGGGCGGCTGTGATGGAAACAATCGCCGCGCGGCGGGTCTTACCCTGCATCACCCACCACGACGACATGACCGGGGAGCGGCCAGTCCACTGCCCTCACGGTTGAACAAGGCGAGCAACATGACGAATCGGCAAGTCCGACTCTTCCGCCGCGGCGCGGCCGCCGGCGGCCGCGCAAGGGCAGCGCAGGCGCTGTGGCTGGCCGTTGTCGTGCTGGGCGGGTGGCTGTGCGGCCCCGCCGCCGCCCTCACCGCCGAGCCAGCGCAACCACGGCCGTTCGACGCCGTCCTCGGCAAGCTCATCGTGCAGCTGATCACCACCCAGCACTACGCCAAACGGGCATTCGACGATGACGTGTCGAGCATGTTCTTCGACGAGTACTTCGACTCCCTCGACCGCGAACGCCGCTTCTTTTTGGCCGCCGACATCGAGGAGTTCGCCGCCCGGCGCACACAACTGGACAACGAGCTGCCGCAGGGCGACCTGGGCTTTGCCTTCGACGTCTATGCCCGCTTCATGCAACGGGTGCGCGAACGCGTCGAGTACGCACGCACGGCCCTGGCCCAGCCCTTTGATTTCACGGTGGATGAGGAGATGGTGCTGGATCGCAGTGAGGCGCCGTGGTGCCGGGACAAGGCGGAGCTGGACGAGGAGTGGCGCAAGCTGCTCAAGAACCGGGTCCTGGTCTTCACGCTGATGAATGAGCAGGGCGCAGCCGAGGCGGCGCAGAAGCCATCGGCCGCGACCCCCGCCAGCCCCGAGGGCGAGGCGGCCCCTGAGGCCGCGCCTCCTGCCGCCGACACCGGTGAGGCCGCGGCGCCGGCCGCCGGCGCGACCACGACCCCCGCCGCCCCGGCGGAGAAGGCCTCGCCGTTCGCCAACCTGCCCCCGGCCGAGCGGGTGCTGCGTTCCCAGGAGCGCTTCCTGCGCATGCTCGAAGAGAACGAGAGCCTGGACGTGCTCGAAATCTTCCTCTCCAGCCTGGCCCGCGTCTACGACCCGCACTCGACCTACATGGCGCCTTCGACCGAGGAGGACTTCGACATCAACATGAAGCTCTCGCTCGAAGGCATCGGCGCCGTGCTGAGCACCGAGGAGGGGTACGTGAAGATCGTCGAGATCATCGCCGGCGGCCCCGCCGACCGCGACGGCCGCCTGCACGCCGGCGACCGCATTGTGGCCGTGGCCCAGGAGAACGACGAGCCGGTGGACGCCATTGACATGCCGCTGCGCAAGGTGGTGCGCATGATCCGTGGGGCCAAGGGGTCGCGCGTCTTCCTCTCCATCATTGAATCGGGCAAGGCGTTGAGCAGCGTCCCGACCACCATCGAGCTGGTGCGCGACGAGGTGATCCTGCCCGAGCAGGCCGCCAAGAGCGAGGTGCGCGTCGTCCCGTTGCCGGCCAGGAACGGCGCGCCGGCGACCGGCACGCCAGCCCAGCCCGAGCCGACCGCCGAGGTCATGGTCATAGACTTGCCGTCCTTCTACTCGGACTTCGAGGGCCGGCGCGACGGCGACGAGGACTACCGCAGCGCCTCGCGGGACGTGCGCAAGCTCCTCGAGCCGGCGGCCGCCGCCGGCGTGGACGGGGTGATCCTCGACCTGCGCAACGACCCCGGCGGCAGCCTCGAAGAGGCGGTCCGCATGGCCGGGCTGTTCT
Source organism: Lentisphaerae bacterium ADurb.BinA184 (assembly GCA_002068325.1). Lineage (GTDB taxonomy): Bacteria > Verrucomicrobiota > Lentisphaeria > Oligosphaerales > MVZH01 > MVZH01. The sequence continues at coordinate 12,141 of MVZH01000090.1, forward strand.
TCGCCAAGGGGCCGGTGGTCCAGGTGCGCAGCACCGGCGCCAAGCGCGAGGTGTATCCGGATCCCGACCCCGGCCTGGCCTACGCCGGGCCGCTGGTTGTGCTGACCAACCGGCTGAGCGCCTCCGCCTCGGAGATCGTCGCCGGCGCCATCCAGGACTACCGGCGGGGCGTCATCATCGGCGACAAGGCGACACACGGCAAGGGCACCGTGCAGACCGTCCTCGACCTCGGGCGGTTCTTCAAGCGCAGCCCGGTCTTTGACGAGGAACCCACCGGCTCGCTCAAGCTGACCATCGCCAAGTTCTACCGGGTCAGCGGCCTGTCCACCCAGCGCGAAGGTGTGAACCCCGACATCGTCTTCCCGTCCTACACCGACCACATGGAGATCGGCGAGGCGACGCTCAAGCACGCCCTCCCCGGCGACCGCATCGAGCCGCTGGCCTTTGAGTGCGCGGTGGACGTGACGCCGTTCCTGCCGCCGCTGCGCAAGCTGTCCGAGGAGCGCCTCGCCGCCAACCCCGACTACCGGGCGCTCACCGACTCGATTGCCCGCTACGCGGCGATGAAGGATCGCAAGACCCTGTCGCTGAACTTGGAGAAGCGGCGTGCCCAGCAGGTCGAGGAGGAGAAGTGGTTGGAGGAGATCCGCAAGCAGACCTTTGACGCGGGCGACGGGGCGGTCGCCGAAGAGGAGGCAGCGCCGGCCGGCAAGGATGACAAGGGCAACAAGGGCGACGGCAAGCAGGACGACCTTGTGCTCGATGAGTCGCTGCGGGTCATGGCCGACCTGATCTGGATGCAACAGGGGGACCTGCTGGCCAAGCCGGCCCCGCCCCCCCAGGAGCCGGCCGCCGCGCCGTCCGCCGAGGCGGTCGTCACCCCGGCGCCGGCCGACGCCAAGTGACGGTTGCGGGCGCCGCCCCGCGGCCGGAGCGGCCGGCCACCCCCCGGCTGCAGCCGTGGCGAACGTTTGCCGGGGCCGGGCGCGCCGGCACCCCATGACGCATCCCAAGGTCCGACGGCGCCTACTCGATCTTGGGCAGGGGACGGACCGGGCCGGCGGTCGGGGCGAACGGCCGGATGAAGGCTTCGCGGAAATCGTAGACGTTCACGAAATCGGCGGGCGAATCGTCCTCGCTGGCTCCGAGGAGCTGATTCTCCACCATCTTGAAGACGATCGCGCCGAAGTCCTCCGTCCGCCGCACCCCCCAGTCGTCAAGCACGTCCAAGGCCAGGGGCCCGAACTGCTCGAGCGCGTACTCGCGGATGCCGTCGAGGAGTTGGCGGCCGCTGATATGTTTGCCGGCTTCGGGGCTGGTGTCGCGGACCTTCTTGGTGGTGAAGGTGACGGCGTCGGCGACGAAGAAGTAGGCCGCCTTGGCGAAGCGCGGGTCGGCGGCGACGAGTTCGGCGACCTTGCGGCGGAAGGCTTCATTGCTCATGGGGAGAGTCTCCGGCGGACGGCGGCGACGAAGGCGAGCCTCTCGGCGTCGTCGGCAAACGGGGTGGTGTGCGGGGGCAGGCAGAGGCCATCGGTGGGGCCTCGGGGGAGGATGTGGATGTGGGCGTGGGTGATGATCTGCCCGGCGCAGGGGCCGCAGGCGACGAGCAGGTTGTAGCCGTCGTAGCCGCCGGCGCGCATGATGGCGACGGCCAGGCGGTTGGCAGCGGTGAAGAGTTCGCCGGCGAGGCCGGGCGGCATGGCGGTGAAGGCGGGGTGGTGGCGGCGGGGGATGAGCAGGGCCTGTCCGGGATTGAGGGGGGCGACGTCGAGGAAGGCGATCATCCGTTCGTCGGCGAGGAGGATGTCGGCCGGGGCCGATCCGGCGACGATGCGGCAGAACGCGCAGTTCTCGCGCGGCCGCGCCGCCTCTTCCGGGGCATCCGCCGGGAGCGCGGCTCCGTCCGCCTGGCAGGTGGGGTCGGGGGTCATGGCGGCTGCACCGCGCGGTCGAGGGCGCGGATGCCCCGCCACAGGCCTTGGGCGATCCGCTTCTGGTGGCTGGCGCTGCGCATCTTCTTCTCGTCCGCCGCGTTGCTGATGAACCCCATCTCGACCAGGGCGGCCGGGCAGGGGGCGTCACGCAGGACGCGGAATTCGGCGTGCTTGATGCCGCGGTCGGCCTGGCGGGTGCTGCGGACCAGGCCGCGCTGAAGCTCGTAGGCCAGGCGGGCATTCTCCTTGTCGAAGGCGTTGCCGACGGAGGCGCCGTCCTTGGTGTCATCGGAGTACGTCGAGGTGGTGCCCTCGGGGGTCAGCAGGAACGTCTCGATGCCGCGGACCTCGTCGGCGTCGGCCGCGTTGGCGTGGAGGCTGATGAAGAGGTCGGGCTTGTGCTTGCGGGCCAGCGCCACACGCTCATCGAGCGACAGATAGGCGTCGGTGGTGCGGGTCAGGTGTACGGTGTATCCGGACTGGCGCAGGGCGGCGGCCAGCCGGCCGGCGACGGCGAGGGTGAGGTCTTTCTCGACGGACTTGCCGCCCGCCGCGCCCTGATCCTTGCCGCCGTGCCCCGGGTCGAGGACGATGGTGGTGACGGTGCGTCGGGGCAGGGCCTTCGAGCGGAGGATCGGGTCGAGCAGACGGCGGAAGTCCACTTCGCTGATGACCGGCTTGTCGTTCCACGTTGTCGCCGCCTCGGAGAGGCTGACCTTGACGCCCTTGACCACGGCGTCGCGGCTGTCCGGCGAGAACCGCAGCGACACCCCGCGCCCCGAGAGGGTGAAGTGGGTGTCCGTGACTGCGCAGGTCAGGCCGTAGTAGGCGGCGACGTCGCTGAGCAGCAGGTGGGTGGTGCCGGCGATCTTGACCGAGCGGATGCGGACGCCGCCGGCGGTGGCGCAGGAGGTGAGGGCGAGGCAGGCGGCCATGAACAGCGCCGGCCAGGCGGCGCCGGCGGCGCGCCGACGGCACCCACGGGAGGCGGGGGATGGCGGCCGGCCCATCAGCGTATCCCTGTGCTGCCGAAGCCCCCGGCGCCACGCGACGAGTCGGCCAGCTCGTCCACCGCAACCAGCTCGACCTCGGGGAGGCGCTGGATCACCATCTGGGCGATGCGGTCCCCGCGCCGGACGGCGAACTCCGCGACGCCGGCGTTGTGGAGGACGACGCCGACTTCGCCCCGGTAGCCGGCGTCAATGGTGCCGGGGGAATTGAGGACGCCGACGGCATTCTTGAGGGCCAGTCCGCTGCGCGGGCGCACTTGGGCCTCGTAGCCGGCGGGCAGTTCGAGGAACAGCCCCGTGGGGACGAGCCGGACCTGGCCGGCCGGCAACGCCAGGTCGCGGCTGGCGCGCAGATCGTAGGCGGCGTCGTCGGGGTGGGCCTTGCGCGGGGCGAGTTCCTCGTCGCCGGGTTGCATGCGGAAGCGGACCGTTGTCTTCATGTGGCGGTACCCCGGTTGGTCGCGAGAGCGTCGGGCACGGCAAACTATAGCGGATGGTCTTCGAACCGCCACAGACGCGCGGCCGCGGCGGG
>MVZH01000091.1 GCA_002068325.1 Lentisphaerae bacterium ADurb.BinA184
GCGGGCCCGCCACCCCCGTTTCCTTCGACCCCACGGCCAGCAGGAAAAGCCCGACACCGGCTGCGCCCAGGCCCCACGCCCGCCAACCCGTCACGCCGGGGAAACGCCTCGCCACCAGCAGTCCGGCCAGCAGGAAGAACAACGCCAGAAGATCCTCGCGGAAACTGACCTGGGCCACGGCTTCGACCTGAACGGGGTGCACGGCGAACCAGAGCGCGGGCAGGAATGCGGCCAGCGTGCCCGCGCCGCTCGGCATCCACCTTGGTCGGCCCGTGCCCTCATCGGCGAGCAGCCCGACGGCAAGCAGGAAGACGAGCACGGCGCAGCCGGCGTGCAGGAGGGCGCTGGTCAGGTGATAGCCCATGGCCAGTCTCCCCCACACCGCCGAGTCGGCCATGAACGAGAGCAGGACGAGGGGACGGTTGCGGTCAAGAACATCCATGCCCAGCACGCGCAGCGAGAGGATGTCCCAGACGTGGCGCGGGGCGTGAACGTAGTCGTCCACCAGAATCTGTGAGCGGGAGTCGAAGGTGAAATCGGTGCCGAGGTCGAAGACGTAGAGCAGCAGGGCGACAGCAAACACCGTCCACGCGGCCAGCGGCATCGCGCGCAGCCGCGGCGTCGGAGCGGCCGGGGTCGGTGTGTTGTCGGCTAGGTTCACGGAATGGGGCGGGCGCGGCGGGCGGCGCAGGCTTGGCGGACTGCGTCCAGAACGGTCTCCACGCCAAGGCGTTGCATGCAGAGGTTGTTCCGGCAGGCGGAGCGCCGGTTGTTGGCGGCATTCACGCAGGGGCTGCACGGAAGGCCGGCGGTGAGGGCATGAGTGGTCGGCGTGCGCGCCCCGAAGAGGGCTGGGGTTTCGGGGCCGAAAAGGACGACGACCTCGATGTCGGTCAGCGTGGCGAAGTGGGCCGGGCCGCTGTCGTTCGTGACCAGGACGTCGGCCAGGCCGTAGAGGGTGAGAAGCTGTGCGAACCCCGTTTGCCCGGCGAGCGAGAAGCAGCGCGGGTCGGCGATGCGCTCGACAATGGCCTCAGTTCGGGCCGCTTCCGAGGTCAGGCCGGTGAACACGATCCGCGCCTGCGGCCATTCGGCCAGAAGCCGCGCGGCGAGGGCGGCGTAGCGCTCGCCCGGCCAGCGCCGCAGGGGCAGCATGTCCCCGCAGTTGGGGTTCAGCAGGAAGACGGGCTGGGTTCCCGGTCGGGTGTCGTGCGCGGCCAGGAGCCGCAGAACCTCGTCGCGGCAGGCGGGGTCGGGTTCAAACCGCGGCCGCGGCTGATCCGTGGGCGGGGGCACGGGCAACGGCAGCGCCGGCAAGCTGCGAGGGTCGCAGGCGGCGGCCGCCGTGAGGCAGAGGAAGAGGTCGGCCGTGTGCAGATGGGGATTGAAGGACAGGCGGTGCGTCAGAAGGTCGCCGCGCCATGGCCCTTCGCCATGGAAGGCATGGAGGCCGACGCGCACCCACGCGCCGCTGAGGTAAGCCAGGCACGCCGACGCCCGCGAGAAGAACTCCAGGTCGACCGCCTCGGCGAGGCGCAGACGGCGCAGGCGCCGGACTGCCTGCAGCGCGTCGCCCAGGCAGTGCGCCAGACTGTCGGTGCGCAGGGCCAGGATGTTCTCCGCCGGCAGAACACGCATGGCATCGAGGATGAAGCGGTTCTCCGCGAAGACCAGGAAATGTACGTTCGCCGGCCCGCATTCGGCGACCGCCCGTGCCAGCGCCGGGTAGGCGAGAACCGTCGAACCCTGCTCGGCCAGCTTGATGAAGAGCATCCGCCGCGGCTGCCGGCCGCTGCCCCCGCCCGGCGCCAGCCGCGCCAGCCGTCGGCACAGTGTCAGCCCCCCGCACAGCGGCCCGCCCAGCCAGCGGTCAACGCGACGAAGGGTGCGGATGTCCACTGCCTCAACGCCGCCGGTGCTTCTGCTTCCGGCGCCGTTCCTTCTTCGACTTGGTGAAGTTGCTGCCGCGCCGGCCGCCGTCCATCCCCCGCCCCGGCATGAACCCCGGCCCCCCGCCGCCGGCCGGCAGGCCACGCGGCACGCCCCCTCCCCCGCCCTTCCCCATCGCCGACACCATGCGCTTCATCATCTCGAACTGCTTGAGCAGCTGGCTGACTTCCTCGATCGCGACGCCGCTGCCGTGGGCGATGCGCTGCCGGCGCGACAGGCTGATCAGCCCGGGCTCCTGGCGCTCGCGCGGGGTCATCGAACACAGAATGCCCTCAATCCGGTCAAGATCGTTCTCCGCCAACGGCAGCTGCTCCTTCATCGCGCCCACGCCCGGCAGGAAATCCAGCACCGACATCAGCCCGCCCATCTTGCGCATGCGCCGCAGCTGGGCCAGAAAATCGTCAAGGTCAAAACGGTTCTCGCGCAGCTTCTCCTCGAGTTGGCGGGCCTCCTCGGCCTCGATGTGTTCGGCGGCCCGCTCGACCAGGCTGACCACGTCGCCCATGCCGAGGATGCGCGAGGCCATGCGCTCGGGGTGGAACGGCTGCAAGTCCTCCAGCCCCTCGCCGACGCCGACAAACTTGATCGGCCGCCCGGTCACGTGCCGCATGGATAGCGCGGCCCCGCCGCGGGCGTCGCCGTCCAGCTTGGTCAGCACGATCCCGGTGATGCCCAGGGCCTGGTCGAAGTGCTGCGCCACCGAGACCGCCTCCTGCCCCAGGGCGGCGTCCGCCACCAGCAGGATTTCGCCCGGCTGCGCCCGGCGCTTGACCTCGACCAGCTGCTGCACCAGCGTCTCGTCAATCTGATGACGGCCCGCGGTGTCGAGGATGAGCACGTCCATGCCCTGCTCCGTCGCCCGCCGGCGCGCCTCGACGGCGACGCGCGGCACGTCCTCGGTGCCACGCTCGGTGTGCACGGGGATGTCGAGCTGGCGGCCGAGGAACTCCAGCTGGTCGATGGCGGCCGGCCGGTGCAGGTCGCAGGCGGCCAGCATCACCTTCCTGCCTTCCTTGGCCGCCAGGAGACGGGCCAGCTTGGCCGTGGTGGTCGTCTTGCCGCTGCCGTGCAGGCCCACCATCATGATGACCGCCGGCCGCCCGTCGGTCTTCAGCGGCGCCAAGCCCTCGCCCAGCAGCGCCGTCAACTCGTCGCTGACCGCCTTGATCGCCTGCTGGCCGGGCTTGACGCTCTTCATCACCTCCTCGCCGAGGCATTTCTCGCGCACCCGGGCGACAAACTCCTTGACCACCTGGTAGTTGACGTCGGCTTCGAGCAAGGCACGCCGGACGTCGCGCATGGCGTCCGAGATGTTGCCCTCGGTCAGCACACCGCGCCCGGTCAGGCTCCGGAACGTTTCCTGCAGGCGTTCAGTCAGTCGTTCAAACATGCGTCAAAAGCCTCTGTCAACCGGCTCGTTCAAGACCATCGCACTGCGACGCCCGATGTCGCGCGGGCCTGTCGCGCCGTGGCCTTGCGAAGGCGCAGACCGCGCGACCTACGTTCATTCGGGCAGGACTTCCGCCCCGTTGGCCGCATGGCAGACCATCACGTCGGGAGCGGTGCCGGCCAGGCTGCGATAGGCGGTCTGCAACCGCCGGGCATAGGACTCCGCCTCCGCCTCGACAACCAGGTGGACGGTGATGCCGCCGAACCCGCCGCCACTGAGCCGGGCCCCGATGCACCCCGGCAGCGACCGCCCGACCTCAACCAGCTGGTCAAGCTCCGGACAGCTGTTCTCGAAGAACCGGCGCGAACTCTCGTGCGACTCGAACATCAGCCGGCCGAAGGCCGCCAGGTCGCCGCGTTCAAGCGCCGCCACCCCGGCGAACACCCGTTCGTTTTCGCCGACCACGTGCCGCGCCCGGCGGTACGACGTGACGTCCATCTCAGGCTGGGCGGCTTCAAGCGCCGCCGAATCCACGTCGCGCAGGGCCCGCACCTCGGGGTGGCGGCGGTGCAGCACCGCCACCGCGTCCTCGCAACGCGCACGCCGTTCGTTGTAGGCGCCGGTCAAGTGGTGCTTGACCATGCTGTTGGCCACGACCAGGGCCACGCCGCCCGGCAGAGGCACGTTGCGCACGTCAAGCGAACGGAAGTCGGAGAACACCAGATGCCCCGCGCGCCCCTTGAGCGAAGAGAACTGGTCCAGCAGGCCGGTGCGGGCGCCCACGTAGTTGTTCTCGCAGGCCTGCCCGATGCGCGCCCACTCGACCCATGGCAGCTCGACCCCCGCCAGCCGCCCCAGCGCCAGGGCAAAGGACATCTCCAGCGCCGCCGAACTGCTCATCCCCGCCGACAGCGGAACCGTGCTGGCAAAGACCGCCTCGAACGCCGGCACCCGGATCCCCCGGCCGGCCAGCTCAACCACCAGCCCCTTGATGTAGTTCGCCCAGTCGCCGGGTTGCGGAGTCCGCAAATCGTCGGCCCGGAACCGGCGGCTGTCGCCGTCGCGCACGTCCTCGATGACGCACTCGCCGCCGGCGGCAGGGCCGGCCGCCACCTGCGTCTCCCGGTCAACGGCCACACTCAGCACCACGCCCTCGTTGTAGTCGGTGTGGTTGCCGAGGATCTCGAGCCGGCCGGGCGCGCGCGTCCGCACCGCCGGCGCATGCCCGAAACGGGCGGCAAAACTCTCGCTCAGGCTGACGTTCATTGAGTCTCCCGGCCGCGGTGACCGACCACCGCGGAAAGCCGCAGACTATAGCCCGCGATCCCCTGCATGCGAGAGGGAAGCCCTGCCGTTGCCCGGCCCGCCGTCATGCCTGGCGCGATCCCCGACGGCCCCGCCCCCCGGCCCGCCGGCCGCGCCGGGCGTGTTCGGGCCGCCAAAGCACGTGCGGCAGGTCGCGGGTGGAGACGCCCAGCCCGCACAGCAGGTCGAGATGCGGATGCAGCTCCCCGACCTCGATCAGCTCGTGCGAATCGCTGCCCACCGCAATGCGCACCCCCGCCTCGAGGCACTGCTGGAACAGGAGGGGGTGGGGCTGCTGCGTATGGAAGTTCAACTCGGCCGCCGCCCCGGCCCGCTTCAGCATCTGAACCAGCTTCCAGCTCAGGTCCGCCGGCGGCGCAATCTCCCGGCGGTGAAAATGGCGGAAGGGGTGAGCCAAGACGTCAATGCCGCCCTGCTCGATCAGGCCCTTCCACAGCCGCAGGAACTGCGTGGACGCCGCCGCGACCGTGAAGGGGACGCCCTCCATGGTGCACGGCAACCAGTGGGTCGCCCCCAGCAGATAGCCGGCCCGCACACGGTCCGCGCCCCGCAGAACCAGCCGCCCCTGGAAATCGCAGTCAACCTCAAGGGCGACGCACTCAGGGGCGACACCGGCCTCTTGGGCCAGCGCGAAGAAGCTGTCGGCCCGGTCCACCCGCCCGCCCATGCCGTCAAGCCCGTCGCGGAGGAAGCCGCCCGACCAGAACGTCTTGCCGTCGAAATACAGCTGGCCGGAGTGTTCGGTGACGCCGGTTCCCCCGAGCCCCAGGTCGCGGCCGAGGGCGACGGCACGGACCACATTCATGTTCTTCGAGCAGTAGGCGAGCTGGGAGTGGACGTGACAGTCGAACAGCCCGAGTTCAGGCGGCACGGCCAGGCTGTGGCGGCGGACCGCCAGCCCGCCGTCCGCCTCGATGTCAATCTCCAGGAAACCGAACGGGAACTCGCAGAGGGCGGGGGCCACGACGCACGGAGTGTGGCCGTCGCCAAGGATGTCGCACCCCGGATGGAAGTGCCCGCTCACCGCCAGGCCGATGCCGGCCGCCCCCATGGTGTCAAGGATCTCGCCGGCGTTGAGGTAGTTGTAGGGACAGTCGCCGGCGCCGGGCCTGAACAGGGGCACGTGCTGGAGGCTGACGACCGGGCCGCGCCAGCCGTCGCCGCGGGCCTGGCGCATGCGTGCCACCTCGGCGGCTTCGCGCCGGGCATTCCAACCAGGTTCGTCGGGGTCGCTGAAGGCAAGGAAGCGCACCCCGGCGACATCGAGGGCCGCGGGCGGACGGGGAAACACGTCGAAGAAGCCCGGCCCAATCCGGTCATGGTTGCCCGGCAGGGCGATCCACGGCGAACGCAACGCCCCCAGAACATCCTTGAGACGTTTGAGAAGCTCTGGGGCGTCGGCGGCGCCGCCGTCGTCCACAACGTCGCCGAGGACGACGGTAAGGTCGGGTTTGAGGAACCGGTTGATGCGGCTGACCGCGCGGGCAAGCAGGAAGTCGGCCAGATCACTGCGACGGGCGCCGCAGGCTGGCGTCGAACGGCTGTGCAAGTCCGCAATGGCAATGAGCTTCATCGAGTCCGTCTAGCTGTGTGCGAGAGGATCGGGCGATGGCGGACAGCCGGCCACCGGCCCGCACCGCCGTGGATTGCCGGGCCGCCGGCAAGACTCCGCTCGCTCGGCGACCGCTCCGCCCGCACGACTTGGGGGCGGCGGGCGTGAGGCCCACGGCCGCCGGTGCAGGCAGGGGCACGAGTCTTCACCGGCCATGCGCGACGGACTCCCGGTACGCCTGGCAGGCGGGCAGCCCGAGGCCGTCCGAAGGCAGGGGGAAAAAACGTCCGTTTTTCTTGAAACTTCGGGAACTTAGGCCTCCCCCCCCCGGTCTGAGTAGGTAGATTTGGGCAACCGAAAGGGCACCGACGACACAGACATAGACCTGACAGAACAAACCAATAACAAGCCTTGGCAAGTCTCTCCTCCTCCCTCCTCTCCTCCTCTTCCCCTTCTTGCCAAGGCTTTTCTCTGCCCGCATCTGGCGGGCCGACAGCTTACAGCTTGCCGGCACCGCCGGCCGGCTCATACTGACCGTCTCATTACTGGCTGGACTCGAGGACGTACCGGCGGAGACCGCCGGCTCCAGGGGAAAGGTCTGGACTGCCTCGAGACGATTGGTAACCTCAAAGGCCCAGAGGCTGAAGGCCGCCAGCCGCTGAGGCTTCGAGCCTTCGTGGTGGGTTTCGCGGGCTTACCGCTCGTCGTCCTTGTCCACTTCGTTGCCGATCAGCCCGCCGCCGACCGCGCCGACCGCGCCGCCGATGACCGCCCCGGCCGCCGCATTGTCGGACTGATGCCCGACGACGCCGCCGATGACCGCGCCGGTCACCGCGCCGGCGCCGGCGCCGACGGCCGCCTTCTTGTGGGAGGTCTCCGCACAACCCGCGAGAAGGATCACGCCGAGGGCCAGGATGCCAAGGTGTTTCATGATAGGGCTCCTTGTTGTTGCCGGTTGCGCGTCTCGTCTTTCTGCCCAACGCGGCGTCTGCCGCTCGAAGCCGGTACGATAGCCGCCCAAGCACGGCCTGGCAACCAGCGATGCACGCCCTCTCCACGCCGGGTCTGGCGGACGGGCGCCAGGGGCGCGGTGCGGAATCCGGGGACAGACCCGCAAAGGGCAGACACGCCTCTCCCAGACCGTTGCCGTCATTCGATCCGGGGCGGCATCAAATCCGGCGGCCAGGATCGTAGTTCCATCGCGCCCGCCCGGGCGACTGCGCGCGAAACCACCATAGGGCACAAGGCGGGGACAGACCCCGAGAGGGCAGAGTGAGCAGGCACTGGGCCGGGAGGGTAGCGCCGGTGCGTCAGCCCGTTCAGGGCACCCTCCCGAGGGGCCTCCGGTTTCCACGGTGCCCGGGGCCAGGGAGGGCTGAGGGTGCAGACCATCCCATAGTTGCCTGGATGCGGAAACCTACCGGCGGAGACCGCCGGCTCCATGCGACCTCTCCAGACCATGTCGGGAAACCAGGAATTGCCTGGTCAGGAAGACGTACCGGAGGAGACCGCCGGCTCCAGGGGAGATTCGGGCCGTGTCGAGACCGTCAGTCAGTCGCGCCCGAGGAGGCTGTGCGGCACAGCCTGACCAGGGCGATGGCGTCCGCCGGTTCGAGGCGGAAGGCGGCGCCGCGTCCCTGGAAGAAGCCGTGTTCGCGGATCAGGTGCGCGTGCAGAGGGGTCAGTTCGAACACGCGGCCTGCCACGTGCACCCGCAGGACGGCTTTGTGGGCGCGGTAACCGCAGCCGAACGGGCATGGAATCCGCCCCATGACCTCGATCTCCTCGACGCTGACCCGTCCGTCGCAGGCCGGACACGGGGTTTCGAGACCGCGGTCGGCGGCGGCGTGCAGTCCGTCAATGACGTCGGCGACCTCGTCGGGGGTGACGCCGGCCCGTTCCAGCTCGGCGCGGTCGGCGGCGACGATCTCCTGGAGGCTGCGCCCGTCGGTGCCGAGGAAACCGTCCTGCGAGAGGACACCGGGGGCCATGCGTTCACGGATGGAGCGTTCGCCGGGGTTGGCTTTCATCGCGGGTCTCCGGATCAGGCGAACTTGTCGTAGAAGATATTTTCCGGCGGCATGCCGCGCCCGGAAAGCACGTTGATGCAGGCATCGATCATGCCGGGGGAGCCGCAGAGGTAGGCCTGCTTGTCGCGGCAGTCCGGGTAGTGGCGGCCGACGACGTCGGTAATGAGGCCGCGCTCGCCGTTCCACAGGTCGGTGGGGTCGGGGGCGCTGAGGGCGGGGATGAAGCGGAAATCGGGGAGGTCGGACTCAAAGCGCTTCATCTCATCGAGGAGGAAGAGGTCGCGCACGGCCTTGGCGCCGAAGAAGTAGCGGGTCGGGCGCGGGTTGCCGGCCTGGCGCATGGCGGCGAGGATGCTGCAGAACGGGGCCATGCCGCTGCCCCCGGCGATGAAGATCATCTCGCCGGTTCCGTCGTGGAGGCGGAAGTCGCCGTAGGGTCCGTTGAAGGTGACCGGGGTGCCCGGCTTGAGGCGGGTGAAGACCCAGGTGGTGCAGATCCCCTTGGGGACAAGGCGGATCAGCATCTCGGCGTGCCGCGGGTCGGCCGGGTCTGAGGACAGCGAGTAGGCGCGGTAGACGGGCTCGGGGTTGTCGCCGTAGGCGGGGCACTGCAGCTGGATGTACTGGCCGGGCACGAAGGCGATCTCCGGGGGGGCGACGAGGGCGAGGCGGACGCGCTTGGTGTCGTAGGTCAGATCCTCCATCGTCTCCACGGACGCCGCGAATTCGCGCACGCTGAAGAGGTGCTCGGGGATCTCAATGTCGAGGTCGTTGCGGACCTTGACCTGGCAGGAGAGGCGGACGCCGTCGCGCCGCTCGTCGGCGGTCAGGTGGGGATCCTCCGTCGGCAGGACGGGTCCGCCCCCCGAGCGGACCCTCAGTTTGCACAGTCCGCAGGTGCCGCGTCCGCCGCACGCCGAGGGGATGAAGATCTTCTCGCCGCCCAGCGCGTTCAACAGGCTCTGGCCGCCGCGCACATCGAGCGACCGGCTGCCGCCGTTGATGGTGATCCGGCAGCGTCCGTAGTCGCTCAGGTAGCGGTCGGCGACGACCAGCACGAGGCTGAGGCCGACGCAGATGGCGCAGAGGGTTCCGACGGCGATGAGGAAGGTTGTCACGGTGAACGCAGTCCTGCGTTGGCGGCCCGGCCTGGCCGCACACGCCGCGGGGCCGTTGCGCCTTGGCGTCCTCGCGGTGAGTGTTTCACGGCTGGCCTGGACTTTTCACAAAGAGGAAACGGAGGCAACGAAGGGTTCACGTTGCAGGGGGTTACCACCCCACGCGCAGTTGGGCGACACAAGAAGCGACGGCTCGCGCAGTGGTTCGTAGGCTATTGCGACCCCATGAGATAGAACCTCCGTGATCTCCGTTGCCTCTCTGTTCACGGATAGCTCAGGCTAGAACTTCACCATACCGCTGAAGCCGATGAAGCCGAGGGCGATGATGCCGCTGATGATGAGCGTGATCGGGGCGCCTCGCAGGCCGGCCGGGATCTTGTCTTCCTTTAGCTTCTGGCGGATGCCGGCCATGAGGAGGATGGCCAGCAGCCAGCCGACCCCGTTGCCCGCGCCGTACACCAGCGCCTGCCACAGGCCGTAGCCCTGTTTGTTGAGCATGAACAGGGAGACGCCGAGGATGGCGCAGTTCACCGTGATCAGAGGCAGGAAGATGCCCAGGGCGAAGTACAGGGCCGGGGAGAAGCGTTCGACGGCCATTTCGAGGATCTGCACGAAGGCGGCGATCACGACAATGAAGACGATGAGGTCGAGGAACTCGACCCCGAGCGGGGCGGTGATGTAGCGGTGCACGAGGTAGTTGATGGCGGCGGTGACGGTGGTGACGAAGGCGACGGCCACGCCGAGGCCGAGGCTGGTCTTCATCTGCCGCGAGATGGCGAGGAACGAGCACATCCCAAGGAAGCGGGTCAGGAGGATGTTGTCGGTCAGCGCCGCCGCCAGGAAAATGATGAGCAGCTGCGCCGCCAGCCCGCCCGGCGCGCCCGGTGTGGTCACGGCCAGGGGGACAGTCATTTCGCGGCTCCTTTCGGCGGCCCGGCCGGCCGGCGCGCGGTCAGGCTGATGCCCAGCCAGGAGACCAGGGCCAGCATGAAGAAGGCGCCGGGCGGCATGACCATGATGGTGACGGGATGGAACCAGGCCTCGCGGGCCGGCAGGGGAAGGCCGAACAGCGTTCCGAAGCCGAGCGGCTCGCGCACGCAGGCGATGGCCAGCAGCACGCCGCTGTAGCCGAGTCCGGCGCCGGCCCCGTCGAGGAAGGCGGGGACGGGCGGGTTCTTGATGGCGAAGGCCTCGGCCCGGCCCATGATGATGCAGTTGGTGATGATCAGGCCGACGTACGGGCCGATCAGGCGGTGCACGTCGGGCACGTAGGCGCGCAGCGCAATGTCCACCACGATGACATAGGCGGCGGCAATGAGGACCTGGACCATCATGCGGGTCTGGCGGGGGGTGTGGTGGCGCAGCGCCGAGCAGGTCCATGAGGTGAGGGCCGTGGCAAAGGTCAGGCCCAGGCACATGAAGAGGGTGTTGGTGGCCAGGTTGGTGACCGCCAGGGTGGAACAGATGCCCAGCACCTGGCGGAAGACGGGGTTGTCCTGCCAGAGGTTGAGCAGGAAGGCCTTTCCCCCGGCGGTGTCGGCGAAGCGCTTCGGCACGGTTCAGTCCCCCTCGTGGGCGGCGGCGGCCTGCGGGTCGGCGGCCGGATGCGCGGCCATGGCGCGGTGGAAACCGGCCAGCGCCTCGTTCAGAAGCTTCTCCATGGCCAGGCAAGTCTGCGTCGCGCCCGAGATGGCGTCCACGTGGCGCGCGGCGTCGGGGTGGGCGGGGTCGGGCGCCGTCGCGCGGATGGTCAGGAACGGCTGCCCGGCGCGGACGGGCGGCGCGACGGTGACGCCGCGGGCAAACGGCTGGGTGAAGATGGGTTCGGCGATGCGGCCGCCCAGCCCCGGGGTCTCCTGTTGTTCGAGGATGACCAGCCCGGTGGTGCGCCGCAGGTCGGGCGTGACCCCGAGGATGCCCTCGATCGGGGCCCAGAATCCGAAGCCGCGGAAGGGGAACGCGTACCCCTTCAGCCGGGTGCGCGCGGCGTCCTCATAGGCCTTGATCAGAGGGACGGCCCGGCCGGTCTCGGGGTCGGTCAGTGTCCCGGTCGTGTCCATCTGCTCTTCGACGAGGCGGCGGACCGCGGCGTCGTCGAGGCCGCCGGCCTCGGCCAGGGCGGTGGCCTCGACCCAGGCGCGCTGTGTGCGCAGCTGGCGCAGGTGTTCGACGCGCGGCTTGGCCGCCAGGTGAAGCCCGCACACAGCCGCGCCGAAGACCGCGCTCAGGACCGCCATGAACCCCAGGATGTAGGCCTTGCTCATCGCGTCGTCACTCCCGCGCCGGCCGGGCCCGGGCGGCGCCCCGCCGGCACAGCATGTCGAGCGAGGGCCCGAGGGTGTTGCCGAGGATGATCGCGAAGGCGACGCCGCCGGCGAAGATCGCCTTCCAGCGCAGGAACACGATCATGGCGCCGATGAAGGCCGCGTAGATCCACTGGGCCCGCCGGTCGGCCGGGGCGCTGACCGGATCCGTCACCATGAAGAAGCCGGCGTAGGCCAGGGCGCCCGAGCACAGGGTCCACGGCAGCGGGGGCACCGCCTGGACGCCGAGCAGGTGGCGGAACAGCAACGCCGCGGCCGCGGCCCCGCCCAGGCTGCCGGCGACCAGGCGCCAGTTGGCCGTGCGGGTCGCCAGCAGGTAGATGCCGCCGATCAGGATGAGCAGCGTGGAGACTTCGCCCACGGAGCCGGCGGCCAGCATGTGCCGTGCGCCGTCGGCGCCGTCGTACACCCCGCCGAGGTTCCCGAGGAACAGCGCCCGCACCTGATCCCAGAGGGGGAAGGCCTCGGTGAATCCGAAATCGCGGCGGAACCACATCGGGGTGGCGGCGGTGAGCGCCTCGACGCCATCGAGGCTGCGCGGCGGCCCCCAGTGCGCCAGGCCCGCGAGCCCGCCCCTCCACACCGGCGTGAAGCGCGCCGTCATCTCGATCGGGAAGGAGACGAAGATGAAGGCCCGGCCGACGACCGCGGGGTTGAAGATGTTGCGCCCAAACCCGCCGAACAGCTCCTTGCCGAAGACGATGCCGACCACGATGCCGACCGCCGCCATCCAGAAGGGCAAGGTCGGCGGCAGGGACAGCGCAAAGAGAGCACAGGTGACCAGGCAGGAGCCGGTGAGAGGATCGCCGCGCCGCCGGGCGAGCAGATACTCGGCGCCGCAGCCCAGCGCCGCGACCCACACCAGCATCGCGGCCACCCGCCAGCCGAAGAAATACAGCGCCCCCAGGAACACCGGCAGCAAGGCCAGCAGCACCCGCTCCATGATCTTCTGCCGGCGGAAGCGCGGCGGCCGGCGCGGCGGCGGTGGCCTCTTGGTAGCTTGGTCGGACACGGATCGCCTCGTCGAGCGGGTGGAGCGTCGGTTGCGTCAGGGTCGGTCGGTGTCAGTTGAAGCGCAGGCGCAGGTGCCGTCGTGGGGCCAGGTCAGCCGCAGACCCTGCCGGAAAAGCCCGCCCTCGGCCTCGATGGCGGCGGCGTCGAACCGGGCGCGCCGCGCTGCCGGGACGAAGAAGCGGACGCCCTCGATCTCGACTGTCTCCTCGCCGTCGCGCGGCTGGGTGTCGGGTTCAAGCAACGGCACTGCGCCGCGGCACGAGCCGACGGCGCCGAGGAAACGCAGGCCGCCCCCGCCGCGGCCGCAGCGCCGCGTCAGGCGGAGGAGTCGTTCACGGGCGGCGTGGCTGAGGGTCATGGCGGGGGGCACTCCACCGGGCCTGCGGGTTCGCACAGGGCGGGGTCTGATCAGGGATCCCAGGTGCCGGCATAGTTGCAGTAGTTGTCGAAGACGGACGGGGTGCCGAAGAAACCGGTGGTCGTGGTGGTGCGCCCATCGAGCCACAGGATCGTCCAGTTGCGGCCCAGGCGGTGGGGGCCGACCATGCCCAAGGTCGGGCTCTGCTGGGGGATCATGCAGCTGAGCAGCTTGGCCCCTTCCGGCCGGGCCGGGCCGGTCAACCGTGTGCGGCGGGACATCTCGGGCTGCACGGCGGCGCCCCAGAAATGCGTCCAGAACCAAGCCGTGTAGTAGTAGCCTTCACCGAAGTTGGCCGGGGTGCCGGGCACCGCGCCGGCCGCGGCATTGGTGGGAGTGCCCTGGACAGCCAGCGGCGTGGCGCCGTTGCGGTAGGGATCGTTGGCGCCCCAGCCGGGGCACAGGTAGGCCTTGCTGTGCGGGTCAAGGTAGTCGGCCATGCGGTTGTGCAGGTAGATCGGCGACGCCCAGCCGACCCACTGCCGCTCCATGCCGTGCCAGGCGTCGGGAACGTAATCCTCGTAGTCGCCGGCATAGATGACGATCGCGGTGTAGAGCTGACGGATATTGCTCAGGCAGGAGGCCTCGCGCGCCCGGTCGCGAGCCTTGCCCAGCGCGGGCAGCAGCAACGCCGCCAGGATGGCGATGATCGCCACCACGACGAGCAGTTCGATCAGCGTAAACCGGGCCATTCCGCGCATCGTCGCGCTGCCCTCTTGCTGAAGAGTGTGGACAGGATACGGCAACGGGTTACCTTACTGCAACCCAGGGTTCCCGCAAGCAGGAGACAGGCCTCATGAACAGGTCTCTGCGCTCGCTCGTCTGGCTCGCCGTGCTCGGTCTCGCGCCGCTCCCGGCCCTCGCCGCCCCGTTGGCCGTGTTCGAGGTCCGTGACGTCCTCGATCTCGCCTGGCCGCGCACGCTGGTCACGTACCTCATCGAGAGCGGCGCGGCCGCCGCACCGGCCGCGGACAACGACAGCGCCGCGCTCTCCGTCCCCGACCCCGCGAGTCCGGCCCGCGTGCGGATTCCGCAAACCGTCAAGCCCGCGGAGCTGCGCCTGCTTGACGCCGAGGGCAAGGAGGCGGCCTTCCAGCTCTGGCAGGTGCGGACGAACGCGGCCGGGGAGCTGGTGTCAGCCCGTCTTTCCTTCTTCGCCGAGCTCGCGGCGGGCGGCGCCTTCCGCTACGAGCTGCACTCAGGCCGGCCCGCCGCCTCGGCGGAGACGTTGAAGGTCGAGGCCGCCGGCGACACCGTGACGCTCGACAACGGGCTGGTGGCGGTGCGCCTGCCCAAGCTCGGGCGGCAGGAGTTCGCCGAGCCGCTGGCCATGGGGCAGTCGCACCCCGAGATGGTTGCGGCCTACGGCGCGCAGGTCGCCAAGGGGGTCGCCCCCGGGCCGTTGCAGGGCGTGCGGCTTTGTGACGGCCGCTGGGTCGGCGGGAGTTACTTCTGGGCCGAGGATCTGGCCGCCGCGCCGAAGGTCGCCGCGGTGGACTGTCAGGTCACCGCGCGCGGGCCGCTTTTTGTCGAGGCAACCGTCCGCTACGCCTTCACCCACGGCGGCTGGTACCAGTTCACCGCCCGCGTCCTCGCCGGCGACCCCGCCGTCCGCATTGATGAACAGTTCGACATGGGCGAGCCCGGCGGAATGTGGAGCTTCCGCCTCATGGTCTCCCTCGGCGCCGGCTGGCAGCCGGACACCGTGTGGTGGATGGCCCCCCGCCTCAAGGAGGAGGACGCCGGTTTCCTCGCCAAACTCGAAGCGTTGAGCGTGAAGCGCGCCCCGTTGTGGAGCAGCCGGCGCCTGGCCTTCGACGCCCCCTACACCAAGGTCTTCGACGTGGCCGTGCGCTACCCCTGGCACCCCAACGCGTACTTCTTCGGCCTCGTCGCCGACAAGGATCTGACCGCGGAGGCGCTCGCCGCCGGCCGCCTCCCCGGCCTCGGCGTCGTGCCCATGCACAGCGGCAACTGGCGGGGGGCGACGGACTCCTCGCCGCACGCGTCGCCCGTGAGCTGGATCGCCGGCCCGCTCTCGCGGTCCTGGTCGCTCCCCCTCCCGGAGGCGAGGGGGTCGCGGCCGTCGTCGCGGACGTGTGTCGCACGCTGCGGGAGCGCGGGCAGGAGGCCGTCGTCTCGGGCCCGCTGCCCGGGGACGGGGTCACGGGGGTCGCCGCGACGGAGGCGCCGCCGGCGGCCGTCGCGGACGGTCTTCCCGTCTCGCCCGTTCCGCGAGGGCGACTCATCCTCACCGAGGACGCCGCCCTGACGGTCGCCGCCAGGGCCAACGTCCAGACACTGGTGCGTGCCTGCTGGCCGCAGGTGTTGGCGCCGTCGCTCGCGTCCACCCGACTGGGGCTCTCGTTCGTGGCCGCGCGCCACATCGGCGTCGGCGTGGTCGGCAGTTCCGAGGCCGCCGTCGCCACGCTGCTGGCGCGACTCCGTCTGTGGGGATATCAGCCCAGCTTCCTGG
>MVZH01000092.1 GCA_002068325.1 Lentisphaerae bacterium ADurb.BinA184
GGCAGCCGTCACCCGCTTCCCCGCCGACTGGCAGGACATCCTCTTCCCCGCCCTCGGCATGAACCCCGGCGACGAAGTCCGGCCGGAACTCCTCGACGCCCTCGACCACTTCAGCCGCCAGTGGCTGGCCGGCCCCGGCCGCTTCGACTACACCGCCAAGGCCGCCGACCCCCGCGCCTACACCTGCTTCTTCTCCACCATCAACATGCCCAAACTGTGGGCGATGCTCGACCGCACCCCATGGCTGACCACCGGGCTCCCCGACACGGACTGGGGCCTCACCGAACTCGGCTGCGGCCCCGGAACCTTCCTCTGGGCAACCCTGATCTGGCTCGAACAACACGCCCCCGACGCCCTCGCCCGCCTGACCACCGTCACCGGCGTCGACCGCCTGCCGCGCTGGCTCGACCTTGCGCAACGCCTCGCCGCGCCGCTGCGCACACGCCGGCCCTTCCGGCACATTGACTTCCGCTTCGTCAAGGCCGACTGGCGCGAACAGCTCCGCCGCCCCGGCGACTGGCTGATCTTCGGCAACGTGCTCAACGAGGCACCGACCGACGACGCGGCCTGGGTCCGCTGCGTCGAGGCCCGCACCGTCCTCGTCATCGAACCCGGCACCCAGGCAGTGTTCGCACGGCTGCTGCCGGTCCGCGACGCCATGCGGCAGGCCGCCTGGCACGTGCACTTCCCCTGCCCCCGCGCCGACACCCCCTGTCCCATGACCGCCGGCAACTGGTGCCACTTCTGCGTCAACCGCTTCCAGGTCCCCTTCGTCCAGAGGATTGCGGCCAAGGCGGCGCGCCTCAACCCGCGCCACAACTTCTGCGCCTTCGCGTTCAGCCGCCAGCCGCCGCCCTTCGAGCCAGCCGTGTCCTGGCGCTGCCTCTCGCACCTGCGCCGCGCCAACCGCAGCGGCATCCGCTGGCTCTGTGACGGGACGCACCTCGGCGAGGCCCTCCTCAACCGCCACGAACGCACCCCCGCCAACCGCCCCTTCCTCGAAGCCGACTGGGGCGACCTGCTGGCCATCCGCCCCCCCCGCCCGCCAGCCGCCCACGGCCCGCGCACCCGGCTCAACCACGACGAAACCGTCACCATCGTGCGATGACGGAAACCCGCCGGCAAGGCAATCCGCCCGCCGCCCCAACCGCCAACGACAACCCAACCCCAGGAGCCGCCCATGGCCAAGTCAGAACCCGCCGCAATCTGCAAACTCCGCAAACGGGCCGAAGGAGGCGACGCCGGCGCCCAGTACGCGCTCGGATGCCGGTACTACGAGGGCAACGGAGTGGCCCGCGACTACGGCGAAGCCCTGAAGTGGTACCGCCTGGCGGCCGCCCAAGGCCACAACAGCGGCCTCTGCGACGTCGGCTACTGCTACCGCAACGGCCACGGCGTGAAGCAGGACTTCGCCGCCGCCATCCCCTTCTACCGTCAGGCGGCCAACCAGGGGTGCCCGACCGGCGCCTACTGGCTCGCCCATGCCTACGAGCACGGCGAGGGCGTCCCGCCGGATCTCGACAAGGCCAGGGAGTGGTACCGCATCGCGGTCAGCCGCGGCGACGCCGACGCCGCCGAGGCCCTGCGGAAGCTGGGGTGAGACGGGGACGGGGGGTGTGGGTCGTGGGTCGTGGGTCGTGGTGTCTTGTCCTGATATACGTTGACACTTGTCACAGGGAGGACAGGTGTCCATGGACGAGACGATGCGTTACAGTGAGGCGTTCAAGTTGCAGGTGGTCGCGGAGATCGAAAGCGGGCGGCATGTCAGCTGTCATGCGGCGGCGGTCTACGGGATCCGCGGCCACGACACGGTTGCGCGCTGCGTCCGGCATTACGGCAAGTCGCATCTGCTCAGAATGGTGGTGCGTGTGGAGACCCCAGACGAACGCCGCGAGATCGCCCGGTTGAAAGCCCACGTGCGCGAGCTGGAGAGCGCGCTCTCGGACGTGCACCGGCAGGCGGCCTGAGGCTCGACAGAACAACCTTGCCGGCGTCGCTGCTGGGCATACATGTAGTGTTCGTTGACTTGCAGGGAGCGGAACGGCTGCCGGGTCCGGGAGGAAAGGCGCTGCCGCCTGATCGCACAGGCCTCGCAGGCCGACTGTGCCCACTCGAAGTAGTAGAAGGAGCGTGACGAGTATTCCTCCCGGATGAAGGAGCACCTCGCACTGGCCAGGCCGGCCGGGCAGACGGCCTGGCGTGGGGCCAGGTCAGACATCGAGGGCGTCGGAGCCGAAGCGGTCTGCGCCATGGTGGCCCGCGTCCGCTCGGCTGAAGGGTGGCGCAGCTCCTCCGGGTTGCGATCGGCGTACCGGCCGAACCAGGGCTCCCAACTCGCCGCGCCGCCGATAGCCCCCCCAGAGAGGTCGTACGCCTCCCCCCGGCTTTTTCAGCGGAATCCGGAAGTGACATGCGCTTTTCGTGGCGTCTGTCCGCAACTACCCTCGCCGTGGCGCGACGGCAGGTTCTGGTCGAAATACAGCAGATTCCCGTTCACAGGGCAGTACGCACGGTGTGCGGATTGTGCCGCCGAGGGGGGGTGTGCAGGATTTCACTCTTGCCGGAGCCGGGCATGGGGACGCGGAGGAAACGCAGGGAATGGGCGTAGTCCCGATAGGGCCGCCTGGAAGTCAGCGTCCAGTTCCCTCCAGGCTTCTCAGGGTGAGATGAACTCAGAGTGACCGCAACGTTCCTCTCATCCGGAGAGACGCATGGCGGGCCGAGGATCCACTCATCACCGCAATCTGCGAGGGTCACACGCGCTCGGCAGGTGCGGGTGTCCACCGCCTACATCTGCCGCCCGGCAGTGAAGACCACGTTTTGCGACCGTGGCGCCATGCAGACACGGTTGCCGCACACGCCCCGGCCCGGCCGCGTCGAAGCCCATGGGCGCAGGCGGGCGGGGGGTGGGAGGCGGCCAGCGTCACCTGCAGCGACCGCAGGAGGGTGCGGCCGGATGTTGGGCCTTCAGTTGCTTGTGATACTGCGTGAGCAGCCATCCCGCAAGTGGACCACTCGAACACCGTCTCGTCCCAGCGGCCGTGCACTGCATGGCTGCATAGAAGGGCTGCATGCTCGAGCCTGCGCAGTGGACGGTCAGAGCTGAGTAGCCCTGCTCGGCAATGGACTGCTGGGCCTTCACAAAGAGGGCCGTCCCTACTCCCCTCCTGTGGTACGCGGGGTGAACCCAGAGTTCCGCGACGTCATCCCGATCCACGGCAAGGACGCCCACAACGCCTCCCTTCCACTCCGCCACGAAACATCTCCATTGAGACGGCCACGACCGTACGCCCGCAACGGAAGCGCGCTCGGCCTGCAGACGGGCGACCTGGTCGGTGGAGTATCCCTCACGCTCGGCTAGGTAGGCATATCCCGCCGACACGACGCGGCTGACGGACTCGACGTCTGCCTCGGTCATTTGCCGAATTGTGATCATTTGCCGTGGCTTGATGATAAGAGATTATGTGCGCTGCGCCGCCTCGCCGTCCGTGTTGAACCCACCTCCGTTCCGCAGGCACTCCGGCGCGGCAGGCACGCCATTCGCCGGCCTGGGGACTTGTCGGCTCTTGCCCAGTCGGTTAATGGTTACCATAGAGGGGCGGGGCGGCAGAGGCAAGCGGGAAGACGGCCGCGAGGAGGGGATGGGCCCGGCGGCTCGATTCCCGCGAGCGGTGGCGGCTCCGACACCGAGTTCACTGGGCCGAGTCTCCGGTGCCAAGCTACCCGCGTCACCTCAGCCGCGGCGGCGACGCAGGGCGAGGAGTCCGGCCATGGCGACGCAGGCCAGGGTCGAGGGCTCGGGGACTTCCTCCATCACCTGGAAGTTGTCCACGTAGCCGTAGTTGTTGCCCGACCAGCTATTCATGTAGAACCCTGCCTGATCGGTGTCGGCGTCGAGGAAGGCGGTCGTGGTCACGGAATAGGGGGTGCCATCGAACGTGAGGGAAGTTATGGCGCCCGACGACGTGTCAATGGTGTAGGCGAGGCTGTGCCACGCCGAGGGATCGAACGAGCCGCCGCCGGCCCACGGCAGGTTGGCGATCCATGTGGGCGAGTACCAATACGAACTGTCCAGGATATTCAGGCTGCCGTCGGCGCCGACGGTGACGCCGGTGAACAGACCGCCGGCAAAGAATCCCACCCCCACTCCGCGGCCGCTGCCGTACCCGCTGCCACCGAGGCCCGCGCCCTGAGTGACAGGATCGGTCCAGCCCAGATTCACGTCGGCGGAGATGGCGATCAAAGATGGCTTCACGTACCCGCCCGCGCTGGCGATGCTCTTCGTGATGGTGATGTCGGCGTTGCCCCAGGCCACGTTGTTGTAGATGCCGTACGACCAACCGAGGTTGCCCACCCAGGTTCCCCCGGGAAGGTTGGCCGTATCGGGGATGCGGCCCCACAAGTCATACGGCCCACCGGGCGGGACGACGGTCGGAGCGGTACCCGCGCCCGTGAATTCGTCCCGCACAATGATATCGCCCGGGGCGGCGAAGGCGGAGACGGTGGCAAAGGCGAGGACGGCGACGAGGATCGAGAGGGCGCGGTTCATGTGGAGTCTCCTTGTTGTTGGGGGCCTTTCCGTTGTCGGCCGGTATCGCCGAACACGGGTAGTACGCTCTACAGCCTGCGGGGCTCGGTGCCCCGGTATGTCCGTCGGGTTCGTATGGCCCCCTGCTCGTGGCGAGGGCAGTGCCGCTGCAGGCCGCCCGGTGCCCCGTCGTGCCCCCCCCGAGACCGGCCTGTGCAAGCATCCGTGTAACCTACCGCGGCCGAAGCCGAATGCCAGCAGGGGTTCATGACAGCGGGTGCATGTCAGATCCGTGGGGATCCCTCGTGAGTTCCGAAGAACGAGGCGCACCTGCCCCCGGATTGCGGGCGGGCAGATGCCATGCCGATTCCGCCGGGCGATCGGTTCGGGGGGGGGGTACGCGGTGTGGGTCCCACGCCGCGAACACGGCGGGCGGGGACCGTTCACCCCTGGTCGTTGGCGCAAAGCCGGCGCGCTTGGTACCGTGGGATTTGGCCGACGCCGACAGCGCCGCGAACCCCGCAGACTTGCGCGCGCCTCCCCTTGACGGTTCCGGGGCCGTCCGGCTACCACCTGAGGATGGCCATTGCCATGGCCAGGAGGCCAAGCACGGCGATCAGCGCCGCCACCACGGAGGCCATGGACGGGGGGACCTCGAGGTGGAGCTTCCGCCAATGGCGCCGGTACTGCGCGTTCTGGAGCGTGGCGAGGACGAGGGCACACAGCCCGATGGCGATCATGACCGTGGCGAACAGGCGGGGGCTGACCATCGCCTCGGCCCGGGGCCTGAGTGCCTGTCCCCGCTCGAACTCGAAGAACTTGTAGATGGTGAAGCCGAAGGTGATCAGCGATGTCGCCGTCCGGATCCAGGACATCAGCGTCCGGTCGTGGGACAAGAGCGTCCGCTCGAACGAGAACCTTGTGCTGGCGTCCATCGGGAACGCTTCGCCCCCTGGGGGGCCGACGGGGGTGGGGTCAGTCTGCCCGGTCATGTGCGCCTCCGTTCTCAATCGTTCTGCGACGCAGGCGCGCCGGCTTGCGCCCTGCGTCTCGCGATCCGGGTCGCCAGGCCGCGGATCAGCAGGTACGGCATCAGAGCCAGGGTGACGGCAACCAGGAACGCCTCTCCCGGATAGATCCATGAACGGCGGACAATGAACTGGTAGATCACGTCCAGGGCGATGGCCAGAACGAAGACCTTGCCGATGGCCTTCCAGCCGTCCTGCAGCATGTCTCGCCGATGCGACGGGGCGGTGAACAGGGCCCAAAAGTAGGGGGGCCTGCCCTCCCGGGCATCCCGCAGCCCGCCGCGGATGGCGAGAACCGCGGCCATGAGCGGCTGGAGGACAAGCCGGAACCTCATGGGGCCGCTCACGCGGTCTGCCAGGTTTGCGGCGATGCGGCCGAGCAAGTCCCGCATGGCTGAGGGCCTCCAGTTCAGGTGCCGCCGGTTTTCCGGCGCCACGGCCACGTCCCGTCAACTTCCACCGCCAGGGCCCAGCTCAAGAACGTTCGGATGAGCACCAGCACTCCCAGGGTCGCAACGTTCTGCGGCGTCGGGCTGAGGGCGACCGTGCGGATGATGTCCGCCGCCACCAGGAACTCCAGGCCAAGGAGCAGGGATTTGCCGATCCTGTCCTTGAACCGTCTGTAGGCGTTGTCGGCCTGCAACCGCGTACGAAGGAAGTAGCGGACGATGCCGTAGACGATACCGCCGACGATGATCAGGACGGCAAATCCCTCGATCCCCTGTGCCACCCGTTCAATCCATTCGCGCATCGCCGTCCTCGCCAGTTGTATCAGGCGGCGCCAGCCGGGGATGAGCGGCCGCCCCCACGGTTCGCCCATTCGCCCGGCACTCCTGTCGGTCCCGGTCTACGCGCCGCCTCGGGGAACCCGCTTTGCGGCCATGGCCATGGGTTGACCGCCAGCTCGCGTGCGAGCCGTCCGTTCGTCCTCAGTGATGCCCCCCGCCGGAGGCCTCCTTCATCCGCGCCAGTACGCCGTCCAGGTTGAAGGAGGCCGGCTTCTGCCGCGGGGGGAATTCGAGGAAGGTCTTGATCTGCTCGCGTACCACGCCCTGGGCCGCCCCGATGATGAACACATGGGCGAGATGCCAGTCCCAGTAGGAGTTGGCGTCCTCGTCGGCGCGCTCGAAGGGGTCCCGCCTCAGGTTGAAGATCTTGGGCATGCGCAGGTGGACGAACGGCTCGGCCCAGCAGGCCATCTGCCTGGCCCGCTGCTCCTCGAAGACGACCTTCCAGTCGCCGTACCGCAGGGCCACAAGCGCGCCGTCGTCGTTGATATACGCGAAGAAGTTGCGGGGGCTCTCGTTGGCGGCGCCGGTGAAGTAGGGCAGCATGTTGAAGCCGTCGATGTGGACTTTGAACGCCTTGTCGCCGGCCTGGTACCCCTTCCGGAGCTTGGCCGCAATGTCCGGCTCGCCCGCGGCGGCCAGCAGCGTGGTCAGCCAGTCCTGATGGCAGACGATCCCGTTCACCACCGTTCCGGCCTTGAACTGGCCCGGCCAGCGGACAAAGGCGGGAACCCGCCAACCGCCCTCCCAATTGGTGTTCTTCTCGCTGCGGAACGGCGTGATGCCGGCGTCAGGCCAGGTGTTGTAGTGGGGGCCGTTGTCGGTGGTATACACGACGATGGTGTTGTCGGCGATGCCCAGCTCGTCGAGCTTCGCCAGCAGCGTCCCGACATTCTCGTCGTGCGCGGCCATCACATCGTTGTAGAAGCCCTGTCCGCTCCTGCCTTCGTGCCTCGGGGCGCGGTGGGTGAAGCAGTGCATGGCGGTGCTGTTCCACCAGACGAGGAACGGCCGTTCCGCCTTGTGGGCGCGGGCGATGAAGTCCAGGGCCGCAGCCGTGAACTCCTCGTCGCACGTCTCCATGCGCTTCTTGGTCAGGGGGCCGGTGTCCTCGATCCTCTGCCGGCCCACGACGCCCCAGCGCGGCTGCTCCGTCGGGTCGTCGGCTTCCGTCGCCCACGAGCGGATCACGCCACGGGGGCCGATCGCCATGCGGACGCGGGGGTCCTTCGGATAGTCCGGGCTTTCGGGCTCCTCCTCGGCGTTCAGGTGGTAGAGGTTGCCGAAGAACTCGTCGAAGCCGTGGACGGTGGGCAGGTAGGCGTTCCTGTCGCCGAAATGGTTCTTGCCAAACTGCCCGGTCACATAGCCCAGCGGCTTGAGGAGGTCGGCGATCGTGGGGTCTTGCGGCATCAGGCCCAGCTGAGCGCCCGGCGCCCCGACCTTGGTC
The DNA here is from genome assembly GCA_002068325.1 of Lentisphaerae bacterium ADurb.BinA184. Lineage (GTDB taxonomy): Bacteria > Verrucomicrobiota > Lentisphaeria > Oligosphaerales > MVZH01 > MVZH01. Next base: position 7,795 of record MVZH01000092.1, read on the forward strand.
AGGCCGGTGCGGACCGGGTTCTGGCCGGTGATGAAGGCGGCCCGGCCGGCCGTGCAGCTCTGCTGGCCGTAGTAGTCGGTGAACGCGATGCCCTCATTGGCGATGCGGTCGATGCCCGGCGTCCGGTAGCCCATCTGGCCGCGGTTGTTGTAGCTGATGTTCCACCAGCCGATGTCGTCCCCCATCAAGAGCAGAATGTTCGGCCTCCGCGTTGCCATGACCCGCCTCCTTTCATGCCTTTCTCCGCCAACGACCCCTCGTGCCGGAACCTGGGCCTCGCTGTGTGCCCGCCTGCTTCACCTCCTGGGCTGCAAGGTTCACCTGCCGTCGCAAGGCACGGTTCGAGTGAAACGCCATCACGACACGACTGCGCGTTCCGCCAGCGAGGCGGTGGTCGCGCGGGCGCGGCCCGGCAGGTCGGCCATGATACGCATGGGCTTGTCCGCATGCCTGAAGAAGGCCTTGTACCCGGCGCAGAGATAGTTCAGTCGGGACTCCCCGTCGGGCGCCTCGACGAAACGGTTCTTCGGGCATTCGCCGTGGCAGACGAACAGGAACTCGCACGCGCGGCAGGCCCGGGGCAGTGTCGCCGTCTTGTCCTGCCCGAACCTCCGCTGCTTCGCGGAGGCCACAAGCTCGATGAGGGGCGTCTTCAGGATGTTCCCGAGGAAATGGGCTGGCTCGACGAAGTGATCGCACGAATAGAGGTCCCCGTTGTGCTCCAAGGCCATGCCCAGGCCGCAGGTGGGGGCGAAGATGCAGACCGTCCCCGCCCGGTCAAGCCACCCCGCCAGGGCACCGTCGAAGTTGAGGACGAACGTGTTCCCGACATCCCTGGCCAGCCACTCGTCGAAGATCGCGCTCAGGAACCGGCCGAACGGCTCCGGCCGCACCGACCGCTCCGTGACCCTGCCGCCTTCCTGGCAGCCGGTCTCGTTGTCGCGCTCGACGATCGGGATGAACTGGATGTAATGGGCACCGAGTTCGTCTCGGAAAAACCGGTAGACGTCGAGGGGACGGTCGGCGTTCCTCGAGTTGACCGTGCACAGGATGTTGAACTCGACCTGATGCTCCTGAAGCCGTCGCGCCGCCGCCACCACCCGGTCGAACGTGCCGCGGCCCGCCATGTCCTTGCGGTAGAAGTCGTGGAACTCCCTCGGGCCGTCCAGGCTCAGCCCGACGAGGAAGCGGTTCGCGTGGAAGAACCGGCACCAGGCCTCGTCCAGGAGGATGCCGTTCGTCTGGAAGGTGTTCTCGATCCGCACGCCTGGCCGGGCATACCGCTTCTGGAGCTCGACGGAGCGCCTGAAGAAGTCCAGCCCCATGAGAGTGGGTTCTCCGCCCTGCCACGCGACGGTGACCTGCGGCACCTGGTGGGCCTCGAACAGCTGCCGTATGTAGGCTTCGTGGACGTCGTCGGACATCCGGAAACGGCTCCCCGGGTAGAGGGCCGCCTTCTTCAGGAAGAAGCAGTAGTCGCAATGCAGGTTGCAGGCCGCGCCGGTGGGCTTGGCCATGACATGGAAGGCCTTGGGGGCTTCAGGTTCCGGCACGGCTCGTGCCCTCGCTTCCCGGCGAATCCGGCTAGGTCACGTCGGCGATGAACGGGAGGATGGACGGCTTCGCGGCCCCGTCATCCCACGCGGGCAGCGGACCGGTCCCCTGCCCCGTCGAGGCGTCGGCCCCGCGGGCGGCCGGCGACGACGCCGCGCACGCCCAGGCCGCCAGCAGGCAGGGTGCAAGCTTCTTGCGGGCGGTGTTCATGTCTAGGGGAAGACGACGGAGACGACGGCCCGCAGATCCCACTCCTGCACGTAATCGGCCTTCTCGATGTAGTAGCTTCCGGCCAGGCCAACCCCCACGAAGAAGTTCCCAAACGGGGGCAGGATCTGCGACAGCCCCACGGTGACGGGTATCTGCCACCTGTCCTCGTCGGCCTCCCAGTTGTAGGTGGCCTCCGAGGTGAGCGTGGCCGAGGTGCCGCGACCCAGGAAATACGTGACGGCGGGCTGGATCGTCGTCAGGCTCACGTCCTCGCGGTCGCCCTCACCCGCAAAGGACCAGACGTGCGTGAGCAGGCCGCCAACCGTGTACTTGCCCGGCACCTTCTTGGCAAGGACGAGGGTCGGGCCCGCCGACCATTTCCCCGTGCCGAACCAGTCCTCGGAAGCCGTCGGCATGATCAACGCGCCGCCGGCGCCGACGATCAGGCTGCCCGTGGTCGGAACCCAGTAGGCCGAGAGCAAGGCATCGCCGACGCCCTCGTCGTCACACGGGAACTCGGTCGCGTACAGGGGCAGGAAGGCCCGGTACAAGACCGACGTCTGGTCCGGCAGCCGGATGAACCCGGCGCCGTTCAGCCGCAGTTCCTGGTTCACGTCGTCATTCTCCAGGCCGGCGTCCATGTAGGCACGGTACGAGATGTTGACGTACGTGATGTTCGCCGAGGGATCGGCCAGCTGCTCGGCGATCTCGGCGGGGGTTGGCCTGTGGGCCGATCCCCCCTCCGGCCACGCCACCGAAGATCCCGCCGCCCATACGGCAACCCCCAGCCCCGCCGCCCATGCCAGCCCGCTTCTCATGGCCACATCCTCCTGTGTTGGCGCGCGCATCCGCTCCGCCCGGTCCGCCGCGGCCTGCATGAGAATGCAAGCCTTATATACAAGATAGCGCCTGCGCGCTCAGAAAACAAGCCCTTCACACGAGATTGCGGTCTCCGCAGGCCACGGTGAGGACGCGCCCCGCCGTTCAGGTGCCCCTCAAGCACGGATCCCCGCGGTCGGTAGCCGCCTCGGCGCGTATGGCCTTCACGGCTCGCCTGTCCTCTCCCACAACCTTGGCCAGGGCACGGATCTCCTCGACGAGGACCGTCCCCACGACGTAGCCGGTCAGGGCCATGACGGGTTCAAGCACCGTCCCGGGCAGCGGCTTCAGGAACGCCAGGTCCGACACGGCGGGCGGCCGCCGGGCTTCAGGACTTGGGCGGTCTCGCGCCAGGCCGGCAACTTGTCGGGCGCACGGTCACGACGGAGGGGGGGCGGCGTCCGCCGCAGACGCTTGACGCGACCGTCGCACAGGCTAGAGTTGCCGGGTGACAGGGCCGCTCGCCATCCCGCCGGAGCCGCCCTCGGCAGCTGCCCCCCCAGCGCGCTCTGCCCGGGTCTGAGAGAGGCAAGGGTATGACCGACTGCCTGGCCATCCCATTCTGGATTTGGGCCCTGTTCGATGCAACGCCGGACGGATTCTCTGCCGACCTGGAGCGACGGATGGCCGGGCTCGCGAACCAGGGTTTCAACCGCGTCCGCATCGAGTCGGGGGCGGGGTTCTGTCACGACGGCCAACGACGGGCGCGCTGCCGGCCTTGGGGCGGAGGCCTCAGGGCGGCCTCGACGAGGGACGTCGCACACTTCGGACCGAGGGCGGAGGATGGAGCGGCCCAAGCCGTGAAGTTGCGGGGTCCGCACTAGACCACCCGTTGCAGGCGACGGCGACAAGCCGCGCCCCTGAGCCGTCACACCCGGCCGATCGAGGTAGACATGTCGGGACCATCGCGCACACATGCCGCCACCGGGCGCGACTGCCGAGTCCGGCGCAACCTGAGCGTTCCCATGCGGGACGGCGTGCGCCTCGCGACAACGGTGTACCTGCCGTTGGACGAGGGGCCCTTCCCGGCGGTCCTGGTGCGGACCGCCTACAACCGCTCCGGCTTGTACGACGCCTTCTACCCGACACACGGCCTGGCGCTCGTCGTGCAGGACTGCCGGGGCCGCTACGAGTCGGAGGGCGACTTTGCCCCCTTTGTCCATGAGGCCAGCGATGGATGCGACACCATCGAATGGGTCGGCCGCCAGGACTGGTGCAACGGCAAGGTCGGGATGTACGGTGACTCCTACCTTGCCGCCACCCAATTCTACGCCGCACCGCAGGCCAGTCGTGCCCTCCGCGCGCTGAATCCCCGTTTCATGGCTGGCGACCCTTGGAAGCGGGCCTACTACTGCGATGGCGCCTTCAGTCTTGCCTTGACATGGAGCTGGCTGTGTTTCGAGTGCGCGTCCCGCGTGTCCCACGCCGCCGGCATGCCGCTGCTCGACGTCCGGGAGGTGCTCCGCGCCCTCCCCCTGATCAGCCTCGACGAACGGGCCGGCGCCGGCCAGGTGCCCCACTACAGGGACTACGTGCAACGATCACGCTACGACGCCGCATGGCAGGCCCTGCGCGTGCGGGATTGGTGCGACCGCTTCGAGATGCCGGTTCTCCTCATCGGCGGATGGTACGACAACTACGCCGCCGAGACGACGGCCAACTTCGTCAGCCTCCAGCGCCAGGCCCCAACCCCCGAGCTGCGCCGCAGCCATCGAATGATCATCGGGCCGTGGACCCATGGGATCGGCTGCAGCCCGGTCCTCGGAGAGCTCGACTTCGGCGAGGAGGCGATGCGTGAGAACGACGCGACCCACCGCTGGCTCGAGTGCCTGCTGCATGACGGAGACCCCCGCGAGTTCCAGCAGGCCCCGGTCCGCATCTTCGTCATGGGCGCCAACCTCTGGCGGGATGAGTACGAGTGGCCTCCGGCAAGGGCGCACGCCGTCCACTACTACCTGCATGCGGGCGGCCGGCTGGGCTTGGACCGCCCCCAGGACGGCGAGGCCTATGACCGCTACCGTTACGACCCCGACACCCCCGCCCCAACCCTTGGCGGCAACCACTCCGTCGGACCTTACAATCCTGGACTCTACGACTTCGTGAAGCCCGGCCCCTTCGATCAACGGCCGGTCGAGGCGCGGGCCGATGTGCTCGCCTATACGTCCGACGCCCTCGAATCCGACACGGAGGTGACCGGCCCGGTGACACTCAGGCTGTATGCGGCGTCCTCAGCCCGGGACACCGATTTTGTGGGCCGGCTGACCGACGTCTACCCTGACGGTCGTTCCATCACGATCACCGAGGGCGTCATCCGAGCGCGCTTCCGGGACGACGTGTGGGGCACGCCGCGGCTGCTGGAGCCCGGCACCGTCTACGCCTTCACTGTCGACCTGCAGGTGACGAGCAACGTCTTCAAGAAAGGCCATCGCATCCGGGTGGACATCACCAGCAGCAACTTCCCGCTGTGGGACCGCAATCTGAACACGGGCAACGATCCGGCGACCGACACGGAGATGACTGTCGCCGAGCAGACGGTCTACCACGATGCGGCACGACCTTCCCACGTTGTGCTTCCCGTGGTGGGGGCCTGACGGCGGTGTGGCGGACGCGGGCCGGCGCCAGCGGCGGAAACCCAGGCCGCCGAGCCGGCGGAGTGCACGGCTGGCCGCCCCCCCCGCGCCGGCGCCGTCCGGCACTCTGCGCCGCCATCGGGCTGCAGGTGCCGACGGCCAACGTGTCCATGAGCCGCAAGGCAATCTGGGGAATCCGCAGGCTGAGTCAGAGGACAGTCATGGCACGTGCAATTCTTCTTGGAGTTCTGCTGATGATCGGAACCACCCTTTCCGGACAAGATCCCCGCCCCCTTGCCGGCGCGATCCGCTGGGACGCGTGGACGGGCGGCCCCGTAACCGGACAGGTCGAACGGACGCTGGGGCCGAAGCGGTACCATGACCGCCTGCCCTGGTTCGCCGAGGTCGTTGACGACACGACGGTCAGGATCGCCGGCGGCCGTCAAGCCGTCATGGACCGCGAGATCGAGTTCGCCGCCCACGCGGGACTGGACTACTGGGCCTTCCTGATCTACCCGAGGGACACCCCCATGAGCACCGCCCTCGGGCAGTACCTTGAAAGCCCGAGGCGGAGGCAGATCCGCTTCTGCATGATCCTGCACAACACCCTGACGGTGCCGGACGAGACCTGGCCGGCCGAGCGGGAGCGTGCCGTCGGCCTGCTGCGGGAGCCCGGGTATCAGACGGTCCTGGCCAACCGCCCCCTGGTGTATGCGTTCACCGGGAACGACTCTCCGTTCGTCCGCTTCCGCGATTTCCTGCGCGCCGCCAGGGACAAGGGGGTGAACCCGTATTGCGTCTACATGGGCTGGGACCCGGCCCACGACTTCAACCAAGTCAGGAACCAGGGTTTTGATGCGGTGTCGGCGTACGCAATGGGCGGCGACCAACCCACCTTCGCCGGCCTGGCGGAATCCGTGCGGGAGCGCTACTGGGGCAATGCCGCCAGCTCGGGGGTGCCGTATGTCCCGCTGGCAACCACAGGATGGGACAAGCGGCCGCGCAAAGACAACCCGGTCTCCTGGGAGAGGGGCCATGGCTACCACCGCCAGGAGGTGTTCCCGTCGAGGGCCACACCCCCGGAGATCACGGCCCACCTGCGGGACGCCCTGTCCTTCGTGCGGAGCCACCCCCGGGTCTGCGCGGCGGACACGGTCATCATCTACGCATGGAATGAGTACGACGAAGGCGGCTGGCTCGCACCGACCAGGGGCGCGGACGGAGAGCCCGACGCCTCCAGGCTCGACGCGGTTCGGGCAGCCCTCGGAAACCAGAACAGCCCCCGGCCAACGTCTGCCGGCGACGCCCCGGAGGCCGCGCCACAACCGTGACGGCCGGCGGGGGACACCACAGGCCACAGGAGGATGACATGAGCCTAACCTTGAAGGTCGGCGTCGCCGAAACCACCATCAACCCGCGGCTGGGCATGCAGATAGACGGCAACATCGGGGCCTACCGGCCGGCCCAGGCCGTCCTCAGTGACCTGTACGCGCGGGCCATCCTGTTTCAGAAGGGGGACCGGCGATTCCTCCTGCTCTCGCTGGACCTGCTGGCCATCACGAAGGAGTGGAGCGACGCCATCCGCGACTTCGCGGCCGGCGAGCTCGGGCTTGACCGCGACGCGGTGGCGGTGCACGTGGTGCAGAACCACTCCTCGCCCTCGATGGGGCACATCATGCTGACGGACCATCTGGAGGCCGCCAGGAAGCACCCCTGGATCCGCGGCTCCGACCCCGAGTATGGCCCGCTGGTGATGGAGAGGCTCAAGCCCATGATCCGCCGGGCGGCGGAAACGGTGCAGGCCGTGCGCCTGATCGGCGGGAGCGCGCTGGAGTCGCGCGTCTCGTTCAATCGGCGGACCGTGATGCGCGACGGCACCGCCGAGATGGGTTTCGGCGGGCGCAGCCCGCAGGACGCCCTCTACCGTGAGGGGCCCAGCGACCCGGAGGTCGGCGTGGCGCTCTTCACCACGCCGGAACTGAAGACCGTCGCCGCGCTGCTCCACCACACGTGTCACCCCGTGCACTGGAACCCGCACCATGCCATCCATGGCGACTGGCCCGGGGCGTGGGCCGCGGAGGTCCGCTCCCGACTCATCCCCTCCGCCATCCCTCTGGTCCTGAACGGCTGCTGCGGCAACGTCATCCACCATGACACGTTCAACCCGCATCGCGAAGACACGCCCCAGAGCATGGCACGGCTGCTCACCGACGCGGCCCAGGCCGCCATCACAACTCCGTGTTTCGGCGAGGATGATCCGGCAATGGCCTGGCGGACCGTCCGGTTCGGCATTCCCTTCCGCAGGTTCCCCGACGGCACGTTCGAGGCCGCGCACAAGCTCATCGCCGAACACCCCGAACCGATGTGGACCGATGCCGGCCGGACCCGCTTCGAGTGGCGCTGGCACTTTGCCGCTTCGCTGCTGGACATGGAACGGCTGTTCGCGGCCGAGCGCGATTTCGAGTACGAGATCCAGGCGTTGCGGCTCGGAGACCTGGCCATTC
>MVZH01000093.1 GCA_002068325.1 Lentisphaerae bacterium ADurb.BinA184
GCAAAGCGACCACAAAGGAAGAAGTGAACGCAGTCGTGAAAGCGGCAGCGGAAGGCCCGATGAAGGGCATTCTCGCTTACACCGAGGACCCGATCGTGGTTACGGACATCATCGGCGATCCGCACAGCTCGATTTTTGCCGCCCCGTGGACGATGGTCGTCGGCAACAACATGCTCAAGGTCATGAGCTGGTACGACAACGAGTGGGGCTACAGCATGCGGAGCTGCGACCTGATCGAGAAGATGGCCGCCCTTTAGTCGCCCGAGCGGACTTCAAGAAGCGCAACGGCGCCGCCCCATGCGGTTCGAAGGCCAGCTGTACCCTGTGAACCCCGCGGTCGGAGCAGGGATCCGGCGAGTAGGCGTTGCGGACCAGCGTCACGCGCAGACGCCCGCCGAGCGCATCGCAACCGTAGCGCGAGTCGTTGCAGAGCGTGAACCCGCCCTCGTCCCCCGTCAGGTCGGCCCATTTCTGCGTGACGGTTTCCAGGCCATCGGCCGGACGCTCAACGACGCTGAACGGCCCCTCGAACCGCGCGCGCGGCGCCCGCAGCGATGCCGCAAAGGCGAGCTTGAGCTGCGGCACGCCGGCCTCGGGCCCGCAGGGCTCCTGCCAGTCCACCCTCACGTCGAGCCACACCCCCGCCAGGTCGCGGTGGAACCAGATCTCCTCGGTGATCTGCGAACTCCGCACCCGGTGCGTCACCCGGAACCGCGCCACCAGCGGCCCCCGGTCCAGGCACTCGACCGTGGCCCCCCTCACCAGGCACTCCTCCCGCCAAGGCTCGTGGATGAGCCAGGAGGACATCGGATTGGGCGACTCGTCAATGATCTGGAACACATTCAGAGCCAGTTCCTTGCGCGTCACCGGCACGTGCGACAAGGTCTTCGGAACCCCGTACCCGACCAGCTCCCGTGCCGACGCCTTGTCGCAGTAGGACGTCAGGATTCCCGACTCGCGGCAGAGCCTCACCCGGCACCGCGGCGAGTCCACCTCGAAATGTGTCGGCGCCTCGGTCACCCGGACCGCGCTGCCCTCGTCGTCCGGCGACGGGGTATCATCCGCCTCCAACCTGCCCCAGGAAAACGCCGGCACCGGGGGCGAGAGGAAGACGGCCTCGCCGTCCACCCACTGCACCGGCACGGCGCCCTCCGTGCCCTGCAACCGGCGGCACCCCGCCGGCAGGCACCGCGTCCGCACCAGGCCGCCGCGCTCGAACCCCAGGGGGTTCCAGAGGATCACGGCGTCGCGGGGTCTGTCCCCCGGGACTGTCCCGTCCACCCCCATGCGGGGTCTGTCCCCGGCGGGCGATGCCGCCGCCGCCCCGCCCACGCGCCCCCCGCACCCCAGCCCCGGCTCTCCGCGGGGTCTGTCCCCATGGGGTGTCCCGTCCACCCCAGTGCGGGGTCTGTCCCCGGCGGGGCCGCAGGCCAGGGCGGCGACGGCGCGGCCGGTGATCTCATCGGCGGCGGCCAGCGAGGTTTCGGCGCGCGCGAAGGCATCGCGGTAGGAGTCGGCGACCGCGGCCCCGTCGAAGATGTCGTGGAACTGGTTGAAGAGCACCGATGTCCAGGCGGCGCGCAGTTCGTCGCCGGCGTCAACCTCGGCCAGCGCCGTCAGGGCCTCGGCGGTCAGCAGGGCGGTTTCGCACCGCCGGTTGTACGCCTTGATGCGGGCGTGCGAGGTAAAGCAACCCTCGAACAGATGGAAGCTCTCCCCCGTGTTCCCGGGGAGCTTGGCCCCCTCGGCCAGGACCGCCTCGCGGAACTCGCGCACCGTGCTGAAACGGAGGACCGGCATGAGCGGCCGCCGGCGGTAGCGCTCAAGAATGTCGAGGTGATGCCGGGCCAGGCCGCCGCCATGATCGCCGCCGCCCCACACATGGTGCGCGTTGCGCAACCCGAAACGCTGATACTGCTGCACGCCGTGCAACGCCTGCCACATGCCGATGCCGGGCTGCAGGCCGCCGCCGTAGGCCGACGACACCGCCAGGATGCGGGTGCCGTCCACGCCCCGCCACCAGCGCACCGGCCAGTTGTCCGCGCCGCCGGGATTGCCGCGCCAGTGAAAGTACGTGTCGCAGCCCCCCAGCATCGCCAGCTGCGGCATGTTCCCGGGGTGCCCGAAGGTGTCCGGCGCCCAGAAGACCGTGGCCCGGCACCCGAGTTCGCGTTCGCCCCATTGTGCGGCATACCGCATCTGGCGCACGACCGCCTCGCCGTCGGCCATGTTGAGATCGCCTTCCACCCAAGTCGAGGCCACGTTCTCCCACCGGCCTTCGGCGATGAGGCGCCGCACTCGGTCAAAGAGCGCGGGGTCGAGTTCCCGCGCGACCTGGTAGACCGGCACCTGGCTGAGCGAAAAGCGCAGCTCGGGAAAATCTTCGAGCAGCTCGACGGCCGCCCGGATGTCGCGGCGCGCACACAGCACCGTGTCCTTCCACGTCCACTGCCAGTCCAGGTCAATGTGGGTATGCCCGATCAGGTGCACCGTCATGGCGCGGGTCCGGCCGGCAAAGGGCGCCAGCAACTTCTCGGCGCGAGTTGCGGAGTCCGCAAACGCCGGCCAATCATCGGCCGCCAACGCCGACAGGTCGACCGCCGCCGCGGCGCGCCTGACGGTGTCCCGTTCGCGCCTCGTGCGGGCAAAGCCTTCGGCGATCCGCAGTTCGGCGGCAAGTGCCTGCACGTCAACGGCTTGTTCGACACATGGGAGGGGTCGCACGGCCACGCCGATGGGGTTGAAGCGGAAGGGGATCTCCGTCGGTTCGAGGCACAGGGCGAGGCGGTACTCGCGTCCCGGCTCGATGAGCGTCACCACGGGGTCGGCGATCGGCCCGGTGGCGTGCCAGGCGTGCGTCTCGGCGAAAGCCTCCACCCCGTCAACCCACAGGGTGAACGGGCAGTAGCCGTGAATGTAGATATAGGCCTTCTCGTTTGTCAGCCGCAGGCCATGCAGAACCGGCGGGAAGACCAGCGACGCATAGAACCAGTTCGGCGCGTTCTTGCGCAGGGACGTCCAGGCGTCCGCGTTCCACACCGGCCAGGAGCGGAAATCCGCGGGGGCCAGGGGATCGGCGGGCGGGGTAGGCGGCGCGTGCCAGGTCAGTTCGAGTCCGGTCTCCAGTTCGCCGGCTTTGGCCAGCAACTGCGGGATCACGGCGGAGGCAGGCATGGGGGGGGATCTCCCGGCTCAAGGAAGGCGGCGGCCGGCCTCGCCTCACGGATTGTCGTAGAGGCCGCCGGCCGCGTTGATGTAGAGCGCGTAGCCGTTGCCGTAGTAGCGCGCCTGGCCGGCCCAGTACGTGCGACGGCGGTCAAGGTCGGGGAACAGCCGCACATGGCCGTCGAGGTAGCCGACGTTGAGGCCGGCTTTGTGCACCCGGCTCCAACCCAGAAGCGGACTCTCGCCGACGGGCACCAGGCCGATCAACTCCTGACGCGCCGCTTCGTGGTCGGCCAGCAGCGCGCACTCCGCGGGGGTGACATCCTTGGAGGTGAATAACGGCCCGCGGACGACGTACGTGGTGCGCAGGTAGGCATAGCCGGGGTTGCCGCTGTAGGCGTCGGCCCGCCAGTTCGCCTTGAGGTTCTGGGCCGTGCAGTTCCCCGAGACGCCGGGTGGAAACGGCACGGTGAGGGAGGCCAGGCTCACATTCTGATAGTAGAGTCCCTTGTCCTCGCGACGGTCGGCCTGCGGGCAGCCGATGACACGGGCATTGGCGTCGGGCAGATAGCCGCCGAGCATGAGTTGCCCGACGTGGCAGATGTTCTGGCAGCCGCCGTGGGTGTTGCGGGCTTCAATGCCGCAGGTGCTGTCGTACCAGTCGTCATCGAAGATCGGGGTCGGCATGAGACGCCAGCCGTAGCCGGTGTCTCCGCCCCAGAACGCCCCCATGTCGGCGCCGTGGATCGAGAAGTCGTCGTAGTCTCCGCTGTACATGGCGTTGCACTGGGTGATCCCGCGCAGCACGCTGGTGCAGGTGGCCAGCCTGGCGCTGTCGCGCGCCTCCCCCAGCGCCGGCAGGAGGAGCGAAGCCAGGATCGCGATGATCGAGACCACCACCAGGAGCTCGATGAGCGTGAAGGGCGCCGTCCGGCGGCCTTGACTGGGCCTCGGGTCGTCAGGCGTCCACATCGAGCTTGCCCGCAGCATCGCGATCACTCCCGTGCTCGGCGGAGACCGCCAGGCTGTCTCCAAGACTGCACGCGCCCGGTCTGTGGCGTTCCCGGAAACGCGTCGCACCGGCTCTCCGGTGCCGGCTCCGGTGCGGGTACCGGTCGCGATAGTCTCAGCACCCACCGGACAGACCGTACTGTCGCCCCCCGCGGTGCATTCGTCAACCCGGCCTGCGCCGGCCGCCGGCCCGCTCTTGTTTCCCAGCCATGGGGCCGTATCTTACCGCGTTGATGCACACCCTGACCGGCAGACATCCAGAATAGGGTTGCAGACCATGAGCCACAGCCTACGCCTTGTCATGCTCGCCAGCCTGGCCGTGTTTGCCGGCACGACGATCGCCGTCCGTGCCGAGGTGAAGGCGGTGTTCTCGGAGAAGGGGTTGGCGTCCCTGGCTGAAGAGGGCACGGAGTGGCTCGCCGACGGTGTGCCGGCCGTGCTCTCGGTCACAACAGAGTCACGGACGCGCAATGACAAGGGGTACGACGAGGAGGTCTTCGAGGCCGCCCCGCTGGATGGTGTCGAGCCGCGTTTCGATGCGGCGAAGCGGGAGGCGCTGTTCGCGTACCCGTGGGGCTCGATCGCCGTCGCATACCGACCGGGCGCCGACCGCCTCGGCCTGGCCGTGACCGTCAGCAACCGCGGCGAGAGGCCGATTGTGGATTTCCGGCTCCGCCTGCTTCGCCTGCGCTTCCCGGAGCCCGCTGCGGGATGGGACAAGCCGTCGCGCCACGTCGTCCGTTCGCTGGACTGTGTGGCCGCGGTGCCGGCGGTGTGCGGCGGGCGTCGGGTCGTCGCCTGCCTGGACACCCTGTTCCCCCCGCTGGCCGTCGGGTATGGCAGCCCCGAGAACCCTGAGCGGACCATACATGCGGTCGAGCTGGGCGCCGGGGTGCCGGCGGCCGATCCGGATGCGCCTCGCATCCCCGTGCTCGGGCTGGCCCGCGTCGCCCCGGGCGAAGAGCGGACCTTCGAGGTGTCGCTGCGCTTTGCCCCGGCGGACAAGCCCTTGGCCGAGATCATCGGCGACCTGCACGCCGGCTTCCGCAAGGCCTTCCCCCCGCTCAACGACTGGCCCGACCGCCGCCCGATCGGCATGCTGATGCTACACAGCGGCGGCCGCTCCGAGCGGAATCCGCGGGGCTGGTTCAAGAAGCCGGAGCTGGACATCGCCACGCCCGAGGGCAAGGCCGAGTTCAGGACGCTGCTGATGGACTACGCAGCCCGGGCCGTGGCGAGCCTGAAGGCGTTCGACGCCCAGGGCGGCATCGTGTGGAACATTGAGGGGGAGGAGAACCCCCATCCCATCACCTACATTGGCGATCCGCGCCTGCTGCCGATCCTGGCGCCCGAGATGGACGCGGTCGCCGACGAGTTCTTCAAGCAGTTCACCGACGCCGGGCTCAAGGTCGGCGTCACCATCCGTCCCACCCAAGTCTACTTTGACGAGGGCAAGAAGGCGTGGTCGCACGGCACCGGCAGCCACATGCCGGAACGCAATCCGCTCAGTGAGGACTATGGCGCCCTGGCGGTGGAAGGGCTGCCCCCGTGGTGTTTCTTCCCGAGCGCCGAGCGGCTCTGCCGCAAGATCGAGTATGCCAAGAAGCGCTGGGGCTGCACGATCTTCTACATAGACACCAACGGCGTGTACTGCCCGCAGGGGCCCAAGGCCGCCTTCGAATGGATGCTGCTGAACGGGTGCGTGCTGCGCCGCGTCAAGGAACGGCACCCCGACGTGCTGCTGATCCCCGAGCTGAACCGCGACAGCCTGGCCTCGCACGACACCAACTGGGCCTATGGCGCACAGTACATGGAACTGGACCTGAACGGCTACGGCACGCCACCGGGCATCCGTCAGCTCTATCCAAACGCCTTCAGCCTGGTCAACATCGCCGACGGGCCGATCGAGGAGAAGCGCGATGTGCTGGTGCAGGCGGTGCGCAACGGCGACATCCTGATGGCGCGCGGCTGGTTTGCCGACGGCCGCAACGCCATCGTCAAGTCCATCTACGAAGAGGCCGCGGCCACTCCCCCGGCGCCCTGACGGTCCCCCACGCGTGAAACCCACCTACGTGCTCCACCGCCGTGAACCGCCGGACCATCGGCAGTTCCTCAAAGTGCTCGACCGCCGCGGCGACCGCGGCTATGTGCCCTTCTTCGAGATGATCCCGAACTACTTCGCCGAGCTGAGCGGCGTCGAGCCGCCGCCGGTGCTGGACTTCACCAACCGCTCCCCCCACTACCTGTCGAGCTTCGGGTTCTACTTCCAGGCGATGGCGCGGATGGGGTTCGATCTGGGCATCATCAACCTGTGCGGGTTCCGCGGTTTCCCCGGCCGCCATCCCGCCGGAAAGGTTCAGGCCGGTGACGGCGCCATCGCCACCTGGGCGGACTTCGAGGCCTACCCTTGGCCGGGCGCCGACCAGATCAATGTTGAAACGATGGCCGCGACGGCCCGCCTCGCGCCGGAGGGCATGGGGGTATGGACCGGCGGCCCGGCCCCGTTCCAGGTGACCATGGACGAGCTGCTCGGGTTCGACCGCCTGGCCTTCCTGCTCTACGACGACCCGGGGCTGGTCCGCGCCATCGCCGACCGCATTGGGGCAATCATGGTTGACGTCATTGACCTGTGCTGTTCCCTGCCCTTCATCGCCGGCTTCGAGTTCTCCGGAGACATGGGGCACAAGACGGCCACCATGGTCTCGCCGGACGCGCTGCGCACCTACTTCCTGCCCTGGCATCGCAAAGCCTGCGAGGCGGCGCATCGACACGGGAAAAAGATCATCCTCCACTCCTGCGGCAATCTCGCCGCGATCATGGACGACGTGGTCGCCTGCGGCTACGACGGAAAGCACTCCTTCGAGGACACGATTGAACCGGGGATCCTCGACCTGCACGCGCGCTACGGCCGCCGCCTGGCCCTGCTCGGGGGGGTGGATGTCAACTTCCTCTGCCAGGCCTCCGAGGAGGCCATCCGGCGGCGGGTGCGCGAGCTGATCGACGCCATGGCCCCGGCGGGCGGCTACTGCCTGGGCAGCGGCAACAGCGTCCCGGCCTATGTCCCCATCGAAAAGTACTGGGCGATGCTCGACGAGGGGCTGCGATACGGTAGGGCTGCTTGCTGATGAACCCCGGCATGAGTGGCCGGGACGGTTCACGGGCCTACACCGGCCTCGACAAGGATTGCCAGTCCGCCGGGCTGAAGGGACGGCCTCTGTGCCGTCCGGGTCACACCCCATGGATCGGATTCCCGGACACGATTTGGCGGACACGGAGGTCCGCCCTCCATCGCGCGAGGCCGTTGTCGTCCGGGGAAGTTCTACAAGCGCCTCGGAAGATGGGGCCTCGGAGTGCGGGCGCCCCGACTGGAACGGGCGACCTGGGGCGGCCGGACGACGCCCATGGCAACGGCAGGCCCAAGGGCACTCGATCGCACGGGTGCCTGCCGGGCCGGAACAGCACGAGCGGCCCGACCTCCCCGCCTCCGGACAGGTTCCACTGTACTGATACCGACCCCGCGCCACCCCGTGCGCCAAGGAGTTCCCCGCACCATGCCGGCAGCCGTCAGCACTCGCACCGGACCGCGCCACGCCGGGCTTGACCCGCGGCACGGCTTCCTGCCGCCGCGGATCATGGTCTACCACCTGCCTTCGGCGGACGAGGCCGGGTGGGAGACGATCCCCGCGGTTCCACTCCTCACGGACCTTGCCGGCGAGAGCATCCCGCGGCACGAGGTGCGCATCCAGCTGGCGCACGACGCCCAGTGTCTGCACCTGCGGGCCGATGTCCGCGAGGCCCGGCCGGTCGTCCACGACGAGGTGGCGCCTGACCACCCGGCCTTCTGGCGACAGGATCACATCGAGTTCCGGCTCCTGCCGGACGTCAAGGCCGACCTCGAGCAGGTCCAGTTCATCCTGGCGGCAAGCGGGCGGGTGTTCGACAGCCTGGGCCTCTGGCGGCGGCCCGATGCGGCCGGCCTGCGGTTCGCCGGAGGCCCGACGGCGGGGGGATGGCAGGTCACCCTCAGTGTCCCGGCGGCGCGGCTCGGGTGGCGGGACGGCGGCGCGTCCGGGTGCCAGGCCGTGGGCGTTCTGCGCGGCCTGGTGGCGTACTGCCGCTGGACGGACGGGGCCCGCGACATCGCCTGCGCGACGCCCGCGGCCCTGGGCTTCCCGCACGCCGAGCGTTTCGCCGAGTTCGTGTTTCAGCCGTCAATACGGGGTCTGTCCCCACAGAGTGCGGATGAGCCATTTCTGCACACCCGGCTGGAGGCCGTCCGGATGGCGCCGGGGCCGCTGGCAGTCGGCCTGAACCGGGCCACGCTGGAGCTGCACAACCGGGGGCCGGAGGCGGTCGCCGGCCATGTCCGCGTTGAAGCCCACGATGGCCTGGGGGCGGTCGCGCGAACCCAGCGGGTGCCGGCGAGGCTGGCGCCGGGCCTGAGTTCCGTGGACGTCCTCCTTGAGCTGGCCCGGCCGCGGTACACACGCTTCGAGGTCTGGTTCGAGAGGGACGGCACCGCCGCCGAGCTGGGAGCCTTCACGCTGCGCGGAGCGCCGCCGCCATTCACGCCCCGCCGCCCGCTGCAACACCCCTACCTGCTCTTCGATGCCGACGGCCTCGAACACCTCCGCGCCAAACTCGCCCGGCCGTTTTCTGCGGAGTCCGCAACGGACCTGTCAAGGCCGGCCCCGACGGATCCCGGACAGGGCCTCCCCGACGCGGACGACCCGCACGCGTTCGACTTCACCCCGTCCTGCATGAACTGGTTCCGCGTCGCGAAGGAGTCCATGTTGCGGGACGGCGCGGGCGGCCGACGCCCGGCCCTGGCGCGCATCTGGCGGCTTCTGCCCGAGCCGGCGCATGAGGCTCTGCAGGCCGTGGTCAGGGACGTTGTGCCCGGGGAAAGGCATTTCTCCGTTCTGCTGCCGGCCT
Organism: Lentisphaerae bacterium ADurb.BinA184; assembly: GCA_002068325.1. Taxonomy (GTDB): domain Bacteria; phylum Verrucomicrobiota; class Lentisphaeria; order Oligosphaerales; family MVZH01; genus MVZH01. The sequence goes on from MVZH01000093.1 coordinate 9,112, forward strand.
TCAACGCATTGCTGCGGCGGCGCGATCTCTACGACGCGGCGGCGTTCGCCGACGTCGGCCTGCCCCCGGAGGCCCGGGCGTCGCTGGCCCGGGGCCTCGACCACCTCGCGGAGCCGGAGCTGATGCGGCTGAACCGCACGCTGCTGCAGTCGGCCATTGAATGCCTCGGCGCCTTCCGGCTGCACGTCGCGTCCGAGGCGGCGGCCTGCCTGGGCCCCTGGCTGTCCGGTCGCGATCCGGCCTGGCTGGCGCGCGCCACGCGCTGCCTGGCCGTGGCCGACCGGAGCATGATCCCCGGCCACCAGACGCACCTGCACGAGGGGATGCTGGGCGGCCAGCTCGCCCTGGCCTACGACGCTTTCCAGCCCGCGCTGACCGCGGCGCAGCGCACCGTCTGGCTGCGCGTGATGGAACGCCTGCTCGACCTCTACCTCGACACGGCCCGCGTCTCGGCCTGGACGGTCACGGCCAATCCCAACGCGAACCCTGTGGACAACGGCGGCAGCGGCCTGCTGGCGCTGTGCCTGCTCAACGAGATGCCGGGCAAGGCCCGCGAGGCCCTGGCGTTCGCCCGACGGTACGTCTGGGCCTGGCTCGACTACTGCCAGGGCGTGGACGGCGGCAACACCGAGGGCGCACAGTACTGGCAGTATGGCATGGACAACTTCCTCCCCTTTGCCCTCGCCCTCGACCGCACCCTTGGACACGACGACGGACTGCTCGCGCACCCCTCGATCCGCCGGGCCATGAACATGGTGCGGGCCGGCTTGACCAACGACGGCGGCCTGCACGGCGTGAACGACACGATCCCGCTGCCTGTGGGCGGGGCGGTTGCCTGGTTCGCAGCAGGACGATTCGGGGACAGGCTCGGTCTCTGGTACGGGGACCACTGCCGGCGGACGCTGGCCGCCCGGCGCGCCGCCGGACAGCCGACGGCCTACGGCGCAAGCCCTCTGCAGGCCCTGCTCTTCCGGCCGGACGTCCCGGAAGAGGTTTCGGCCCCGCCTCTGCCCACCGTCTTCCGTCTTGACGACATCCAGTGCGCCGTGGCGCGCTCATCGCCCGAGTGGGACTGCGCCCTGGTCGCCGGGCTGAAGGGGTCACGGCCGCCCTACACCCACCACAACCAGCCGGATACCGGCAGCTTCTCACTCGACGTGCGCGGCGAGCGGCTCCTGATCGATCCCGGCTACTACAAGCCCGACCCGACCCACCACTGCCTGCCCGTGATCAACGGCCGCGGGCCGGTGCCGCCCGATGCCTTCACGGGCGAGATCACCGTCTGCGACGAACGGGGGGCGGTCCGCTACCTGGCCTGCGACAGCTCGGCCGCCTACGCCCAGGCGGGGTGGCGGGTCGTCCGCCACCTGGTCATGCTGGGCGAGCGGGCGCTGGTGGTGTTCGACGACATCGAGGCCCCGGTGAGCGGCGGGCCGGGCGAGGTGGTCAGCTGGTTCCAGTGCGGGGCGCCGACCCAGGGGCTTGCCGGCGGCCGGGGGATCCGCGTCTGCGGCCGGCAGTCTGAGCTGCTCATGCGGTTCCACGGCCCGCGCGACTGCCGCGTCAACCGATTGCCGGAGAGAACGTTGCATGACACGCACTGGGGGTATCACTTCGCCGCCTGCCGCTGGTTCCCAGTGACGGTGACCTACCGGGCGGAGGCACCTTTGCTGACCGTCATCGCGGTGGGCGGCGCGGCGCCGGAGGTGTCTTGTCGCACGCGCGCGTCGTCGGCGCGGTTCGCGGTGGCGGCCGGGCCGGACCTGTCCGTCGCCTTTGAACGGCATGGCGACGGCTGGACGATGGAGTGGCGCTGAGCGTTGTCAGCACAATTGACGCGGCGGCGACGGCCCGTGGTTCCCCGCTGCGGTGAACAACCGTCAAGACGGCCGACGCCCCCAGGAAACTCGGCTACGCACACCCTTCCGATCACGGAGATGACCCGCATGACCACGACGCGGCCCCTGGGACGTTGGCACGGCAAACGGCGCTATTTCGGACTGCATTACGACCTGCACGCCGGCGAGAAGGATACCGAGCTGGGCGCCCGCTGCGGCGAGGCGGATCTCGGGCCCATGCTGGAGCTCATGGGGCCGGACTTTGTGCAGACCGACTGCAAGGGGCACCCCGGCTACACCAGCTGGTTCAGCCAGGTCCCTGAAGCGTCCGTCTCCCCCGGTGTGGTCAAGGACGCGCTGCTGCAGTGGCGGGCGGCCGTTGCACTGCCACTACTCGGGGATCTGGGACATCGCGGCCGGAAAACGGCACCCGGATTGGAGCGTCGTCACCGCCGCCGGCCAGCCCGCCGGCGCCCCCACTCCGGAGAAAATGTGCCCGCGCAGTCCATACCTGGAGCGGCTGATGATTCCGCAGATGCTCGAACTGATTGACCGCTACGGGGTGGACGGATTTTGGGTGGACGGCGACCTGTGGGCGGTGGAGCCCTGCTACTGCGAGCGTTGCCGCGCCGCCTTCACCGCCCGCACGGGGCTGGCCCAGCCGCCGACGGAGCCGACGGATCCCGCCTGGCCCGTGTGGTGGAACTTCACGCGCGAGAGTTTTGAGGAATACGTGACGCGTTACTGCGACGCCGTGCACGCCCACAAGCCCGGGGTGCTGGTGTGCTCGAACTGGCTGCAGACCTTCAAGAACCCCGGCGAACCCAAGGTGCCCACCGACTGGATCAGCGGCGACAACGCCTGGGTCTGGGGGCTGGACGGCAGCCGTTGCGAGGCCCGCTTCCTGGCGACGCGGGGCAAGCCGTGGGACATCATGCTGTGGGCCTTCTACTGCTCGCACGGCATGGGGGCGGCGGAGTCGCCGTGGGTGGCCAAGCCAGTCGAGATGCTCGAACAGGAGGCCGCCGTGCTGCTCGCCTTCGGCGGCAATGTCCAGGTCTACGAGAATCCGGGCGGCCTGCGCAACGGGCAGCTGATCCCGTGGCGTCAGAGGCGCTGGGGCGAAGTGGGGCGTTTCATCAGGCGCCGGCGCCAGCTCTGCCAGGGCGCGGGGTCTGTCCCTCAGATCGCCGTGCTGCACTCCGAGACGCACCTGCGCGCCACCCCGACCGGCAAGAACCTGATGTGGAATGTGGATGTCGAGCCTGTGCAGGGCGCGGTGTTCAGCCTGCTCGAATGCCACTACGGCGTGGACATCCTCGACGAGTGGGCGCTGCAACCGCGGCTTGACGAGTTCCCGGTCATCGTCGCCCCCGAGCAGGACCGCATGTCCGAGGCCATGGTGGAGGGGTTGCGGGCGTACGTGCTCCATGGCGGGCGGCTGCTGGTCTCGGGCGCGGCCTCGCTGGAACGGTTCGGCGCCGAGTTCCTCGGCGTCACCCCGGGCCAGTTGGACGAGAGCCGGACGTACCATGTCCCCGCCGGCGACGGAACGGTCCCGCTCTTCAGCAAGTCGTGGCGGCGCGTTGAAACGACCACCGCCAGGGGCCACGGCCAGATCGGCCTGACGCCGCTGGCCGACGAGCGCCTCCTGCCCCACCCGGCCTTCACCGTCAATCGCGTCGGACGCGGCGCCGTAGCCTATGTGCCGTGCAGTGTCTTCCGCGACTTCGGCCACAACCGGTACCCCTTGACACGGCAGTTCATCGGCGGCGTGGTGAAGGCGCTGGCGCCGCGGCTGGACGTGTCCGTCGAGGCGCCGGCATGCATTGATGTGGCTCTGCGACGCAAGGGCAAGCGCCGCATCGTGCACCTGATCAACCGCTCGTCCGGCATCCCGAACCAGCCCAACAACGGCGCGATCGATCAGATTCCCAACGTCGGGCCGGTGCGGGTGCGGATGCGCCTGCCCCGGGCGCCACGCGGGGTTCGCCTCGCCTACGAGTCGGGGAAGCCGGAATGGTCGTTCACGCCGCGGCGTGATGGCGGCGTGCTCGATGTCCGCCTCGCCAGCGTTCGCATCCATGCGGCACTGGTGATCGAGGAATGACGCGGCACCCGCGCCGTGATGGCTGTGGGCACACGACAGGCAGGCCGGCGGAGGCGAGGCGGAGACGGGGCGCCGGAAGGCCGGCCGGCACCCCTTCGCGCGGCAGGGACCGTTCTGCCAGGAGGCGATCCCCGTCACCCGCGCAGACGGCTGTCGAACTCGGGGTCGCGCCAGGCCCAGCGGCCGCCGACCAGGGTGGCGACGGCGCGGCCACGGCAACGGCGTCCGTGGTATGGACAGTTGCGGGAACGCGACAGGAACTGCCGGACATCGATGACCCATTCGCGATCAACATCGATGAAGGTCAGGTCGGCCGGCGCCCCCGCGGCCAGCGTCCCCATCGGCAACCCGAGCACACGGGCCGGCCCCGTCGTGAACTTGCCGACAAAGTCAAGCAGGGGAAGCCGTCCGCTATGGTAGAGCTCGCCGAGGCAGAGCGCCAAGGCGACCTCGACCCCGACGATGCCGCTCGGTGCCTCCTGGAAAGCGACGTCCTTCTCCGCGGCGGTGTGGGGGGCGTGGTCGGAGGCGATCACCGTGATCGTCCCGTCCTGCAAGCCGTCGAGGATGGCCCGGCGGTCATCGGCACCCCGCAGAGGCGGGTTCATCTTGGCGTTCGTGCCGTGTTCAAGGCAGGCCTCGGCCGTCAGGCAGATGTGATGGGGCGCGGCCTCGGCCGTCAACGGGAGGCCCCGTGACCGCGCCCAGCGCACCAGGTCCACGCTGAGGCCGCTGCTGACGTGTTGGATGTGGACAGGCCAGCCGGCTTCCCGGGCCAGCACAGCGTCACGGGCAACCACCGCCTCCTCGGCCGCCGCCGCCATGGGCAGGGCGCCCAGAGACCGGGCCAGCTCCCCCGGATGGACACACCCGCGGGCCGCCAACCCCTCGTCCTCGCAGTGATCGAGGACCGCCAGCCCCAGCGCCCTGGCCCGGCGAAGGGCTTCCAGCATGAGCGCGTTGGACTGCACGCAGCGCCCGTCATCCGTAAGCGCCGCCGCCCCGGCCGCACGCAGGGCGGCAAAGTCTGCGAGTTCCCGGCCGGCCAGCCCGATGGAGAGGGCTCCTGCCTGCAGAACCCTGACGGCTGCGAACTCCTGGGCGCGTGCCAGGGTTGCGCGCAGGGCGTCGGCGTTGTCCATTGGGGGGCGCGTGTTCGGCATGGCCAGCACGGCCGTGAACCCCCCGGCGGCGGCGGCGCGTGTCCCACTGGCGATGTCCTCCTTGTCAATCTGGCCGGGGTCGCGCAGATGGACATGAAGGTCAATCAACCCCGGGGTCAGCGCCAGCCCGCGGGCGTCGAGGCAGGCCCCGCCGCCGGCCTGCGACGGGGGCACGATCAAGCCGTCCGCCACACCGACATCCCGGACGTCGTCGTCGCCGCACGACGGATCCACCACGCGGGCGTTCCGGATGATCAGTCGCTCCTGCATGCGCGGTCTCCCTGCCATCGCAACGGAATCTAACCCGGCATGCGCCGAAGGCCAGCCGCCGGTGGTGGAATCCCCGCAGCCGGGAGGGCCTGACGCCGCGGCGTGATGCCCCGCCCGCCGCGCCCCGGACGCGAGCAGCACACAGTCGCCCACGCCAATGGGCACCCGACCAGACTCCACGGATCGCTGACCGTGGCGGAAGGGGAAGTGAACCGGCAACCTCGGCTTGGAACTACCCTGAGACCGTTGCCCCCGGCAAAGGCTCCAAGGCGCGAATCCCCAGGCGGGAAGCTGACGTAGACGCCTGCAGTCATAATCAGGAGGCCTTGGCGGAACCCCTGCATCACTTGGTAGGGACAGACCCCGCCCTCTATCAGCCTCGACAAGGACTGCGGTCGGCCTGCTGGAGGTCCGCCCTCTATCGCGCGAAGCCGTTGTCGTCCGCGGTGGGTTCTGCAAGCGCCTCTCAACACTGTCGGGTTCCGTACGACATCTCGCACTCGACCGGGCGCGCCCGCGCGAGCGCGTTCGCAAGGCCCGCGGCAAAGGCCGCCGCGGGAGTCCAAGCGCCAGTCGCGCCGCGCCACCGACGGGGGCATGGGCGCTCTTGCGCGGGTCTGTCCCCACAGAGTGCGGCGGGGCCCCCGATCGCATGCCTGCAAGGGGGTGCGG
>MVZH01000094.1 GCA_002068325.1 Lentisphaerae bacterium ADurb.BinA184
GCCTGCGTAGCGGCCCGCCCCGGACGCGAGGCAGGCACGAGCCGAACAAGGAGAGAACGCATGAACGAACGCGTCAGTGTCTTGGTCTGGCGGCGGCGTGCCGCGCATCGGGTGAGTCTGATCGTGGCCATTGCACTGATGTGTGTGCCGGGGCTGGGGCGGGCCGCGCAGCCTCCGGGCCTCCGCGTGCCTGCCGTCCTCGGCGACCACATGGTGTTGCAGGCGGGGCTTCCCGTGCCCGTGTGGGGATGGGCCGAGGCCGGCGCCGAGATCACCGTCAGCTTCGCTGGCCAGACGGCGAAGGCGACCGCCGGGGCCGACGGACGTTGGCAGGTTCGCTTGGCCGCCATGCCCGCATCCGCCGAAGGGCGTGAATTGCGGATCCAATCCAACCGCGACGCCGCGCCGCGCGTGCTGGCCGATGTGCTGGTCGGCGAGGTCTGGGTCTGCTCCGGGCAGTCCAACATGCAGTTCGGACTCGGCGGCGCAAACCGCGGCCAGGAGGAGATCGCCGCCGCCGACTACCCCCGCCTCCGCCTGTTCACGGTGCCGAATGTGACCGCGCCCCAGCCGGCCGACGACTGCGCGGCGGGCTGGCGTGTCTGCTCGCCCGAGAGCGCCGGCGGCTTCTCGGCGGTCGGGTACTTCTTCGGCCGGCACCTGCACCGGCAGCTCGACGTGCCCGTGGGGTTGATCAACACTTCGTGGGGGGGGACCGTGGCCGAGGCATGGACCAGCGGGCCGGCCCTGCGCGCGGAGCTCCCCGAGTTCGCGCCGGATCTCGACAAACTGGCCGTCAGAAACGAGGAGACCGAAAAGGCCATGGCCCGCTACGAGGAGGCGATGGCAGCCTACAACGCGGCCCTCGCCGAACTCTACGCCCGCGAGGACGACCCCGCCCCCGCCGCCGCCCGGCACGCCGGACTCGACGTTGACGACACGGCCTGGAAGACCATGAATGTGCCCGCCAACTGGGAGACATCGCCGGATTTCCCCGATCTAGACGGCATCGTCTGGTTCCGCAAGACGATCGAACTGCCCGCCGCCTGGGCCGGGAAGGACGTCATCCTCAAGCCGGGGCCGATTGACGAGGTTGACCAGACCTGGTTCAACGGCGAACGGGTGGGCGGGCGCGGCAACATGCGCCGGCACGAGACCCAGTTCTGGAACGTGCCGCGGGAGTACCCAGTGCCGGGGCGGCTGGTCCGCGCCGGGCGCAATGTCGTGGCGGTCCGCGCCATGGACGCGGTGGGGCAGGGCGGGCTGTGGGGCGGGGCGCCGGACAGCATGGTCGCCGTGCTGGCGGACGGGTCGGACGCGACCCGCATCCCGCTGGCCGGGGCGTGGCGTTGCCAGGCCGAGTATGTGTTGCCCCGACGCCCGGCGGCGCCCAATAACCCGAACTACCCGAGCGTGCTGTTCAACGGCATGATCAATCCCCTCATCCCCTACGCCGTGCGCGGCGCCATCTGGTATCAGGGCGAGTCCAACGCCGGCCGCGCCGCCCAGTACCGGACCCTGCTCCCCACCCTGATCACCGACTGGCGGACGCGGTGGGACAGCGGCGAGTTCCCCTTCCTCATTGTCCAGCTGGCCAACTTCATGGGCCGGGCCGCCACCCCGCAGGAGAGCGCCTGGGCCGAGCTGCGCGAGGCGCAGGCCATGACGGTCAGCGCCCTGCCCAAGGTGGGCCTGGCCGTCGCCATCGATATCGGCGAGGCCAACGATATCCATCCCCGCAACAAGCAGGACGTCGGGTTGCGGCTGGGGCTGGCCGCGCAGGCCCTTGCCTACAACCAGGACATCGAGTACTCGGGGCCGGTCTTCGCCGAGATGAAGGTCGAGGCGGGCAAGGCGCTGTTGCGGTTCACGCACGCCGAGGGCGGCCTGGTGGCCAAGGACGGCGCGCCGACTGGCTTTGCGATTGCCGGGGCTGACCGCAAGTTCGTCTGGGCCAAGGCGGAGATCCGTGGGGACTCGATGGCGGTGTGGGCCGATGAGGTGCCCGAGCCCGTGGCCGTCCGCTACGCCTGGGCCGACAATCCGGCCTGCAACCTCTACAACCAGGCCGGACTGCCCATGATCCCCTTCCGCACCGACCGCCCGTAGCCGGAGGCGCGCCGCTCCGTCTCACCACTGCGCGCGCACTTTGACGCCGCGGCCCGCCAGGAAGGCCTTGAGGTCGCGGATCCGGCAACCGCCGAAGTGCACCATCGAGGCGACCAGCGCGGCATCGGCGCAACCCTCCGTCAGCACTTCGACAAGATGCTCCGGCGTCCCCGCCCCGCCCGAGGCGATCACGGGGATGCCGACGGCGGTCGAAATCAGGCGGGTGAGGGCGATCTCGTAGCCGCCGCGGGTGCCGTCCGCATCAATCGAGTTGAGGCAGATCTCGCCTGCCCCCAACGCCTCCGCCTCACGGGCCCAGGCCAGCGCGTCCCGCCCGGTGCGCCGGCGCCCGCCGTGCGTGACCACCTCGTACCCCGACGGCGTCCCGGCCGACACCCCCACCCGCAACACGTCCATCCCCAGCACCACGCACTGCCGGCCGAAAGCACGCGCCCCCTCGGCGATGATGCCGGGATTGCGGATGGCGCCGGTGTTGACGCTGACCTTCTCCGCCCCGGCCAGCAACACGGCGCGCAGGTCGTCGAGGCTGTTCAGCCCGCCCCCCACCGCGAACGGGATGAAGATCTCCGCGGCGACGCGGCGGACCACATCGAGCAGGATGCCGCGGCCCTCGGCCGAGGCGGTGATGTCGTAGAACACCAGCTCGTCGGCCCCCTCCTCGTAGTAGTGGCGGGCCATCTCGACCGGGTCGCCGACGTCAATGTTGTTGACGAACTTCACGCCCTTGGTGGTGCGGCCGGCGTGCACGTCCAGGCAGGGGATGATGCGCTTGCTCAGCATGGGCGCCACGCACAGAAGTTGGCCAGCAGGCGGAGCCCCGGACGCCCGCTCTTCTCGGGATGGAACTGGAAGCCGACCAGGTTGTTGCGCGCCGCGCCGGCGGCAAACTCGATGCCGTACACCGCGGTGGCGCAGACCCGGTCCGGCGACGGCTCCGGGTAGTACGAGTGCACAAAGTAGAACTCGCTGCCGGCGGGGACGCCTTCCCAGAGGGGATGATGGCCGCGGAACCGCACCTCGTTCCAGCCCATCTGCGGAATCTTGAGCGGGCGCGGACTCCCTGCCTCGCGCAGGCCGGCGGCGAAGCGCACCACCCGGCCGGCGAACAGCCCGAGGCATTCGGCGGAGTCCTCCTCGCTGCGTTCGAACAGCAGCTGGTAGCCGATGCAGATCCCGAGGAATGGCTTGCCGTCGGCGACGGCCTGGCGCAGCGGCCCCGCCAGGCCGAGGTCGCGCAGGTTGTCCATGGCTTCCCCGGCGGCGCCGACACCGGGGAAGATGATGCGATCCGCCGCGGCAATGTCGGCCGGCGACTGGGTGACGTGGGCGGACTCGGCCAGCCCCAGCGCGTCGAGGGCGCGCTGGACGCTGGTGAGGTTGCCCGCACGGTAATCAACGATGGCGATCATCGGGGGAACTCACGGCCGCCGTCGGGCCACGGGGGACGTCCTTCAACGCGGCAAACCGGCAACATACCGATCGTCTCACAATAGTCCAGACCTCTCCCTTGGAGCCGGCGGTCCCCGCCGGTAATGCCGTGGCTCGTGGAGGCCCCAAAGGGGCCAAGGTGTGTAGCCCCCGGTGCAACCGGGGGGGGGCACCGGCCGACCACCCCATGCGTTGCGCCCCAAAGCGGGCGCGTGTGGTGGTGGTGGGCGTCCGGTCGTGGGTCGTGGAGCCGGCGGTCCCCGCCGGTGATTCCGTCCGCGCCCGGCATGGGCTAGAAATACAGGTCGCGCTCACCGGCCTCGATGCGCCGGTAGTGTTCAAGGAAGCCCTTGACAAAGGCCGGGGTGAACGTCGCCTTGATCTCGGCGATCTCCGACTCCAGGACGGGCGTGCACAGCCGCAGGGCCTCGGGGCTGGCGAAGTCGTCGAGCCACTCGCGGAAGGTGAGCACGGCGTTGACCTTGCAGAACTTGCCCTCCTTGCCGGTCTTGAGCATGTCCATGATGCAGCCGCCGGTGCGTCCGCAGCGGTAGCCGGCCGTGCAGAACGAGGTGATGATGCCCTGGCCGGCCAGGTAGGTGATCAGCTCCTCGAGGGAACGGGTGTCGCCGAGCATGAACTGCTGGCGGTGGATCTGCTGGTCGGGCGTGGTGTCGCTGTAGGCCCCGATGCCGAGGCGGGTCGAGGCGTCCACCTGCGTGCAGCCCAGAGGGATGACGGCGTTGCGGGTCGCCGCACTCTCGCGCGCGGTCACGATCATCCCGGGATAGGGGACGGCGAGGCGCAGCACGACGATCAGGCGCCGGAAATCGGCGTCCGAGACGCGCGCCGCGGGATTCGTGGCCAGCGCCGAACCGCTGGCCGGTTCGAGCCGCGGGAAGGAAATGGTGTGCGGGCCGAGGTTGAAGCGGGCCTCCAGCTCGCGGGCGTGGCAGAGCAGCCCCATGACCTCGAACCGCCAGTCATGCAGCCCGAAGAGAACCCCCATGCCCACGTCGTCGATGCCGGCTTCCAGCGCCCGGTGCATGCAGTACAGCCGCCAGCGAAAATCCCCCTTGACAGTGTTGGCGGGATGCACCGCGGCGTAGGTGCCGCGATGGTAGGTCTCCTGGAAAACCTGGTAGGTGCCGATGCCCGCCTGCTTGAGGATGCCCAAATCCTCGACCGACATGGGGGCGGCGTTGACGTTGACGCGCCGGATCTGCGCGCTGCCCCGCCGCGTCTGCGTGACCACGCCGTAGACGGTGCGGATGGTCTCCGCAATGTAGTCGGCGGCGGAGGTCGGGTGTTCGCCGTACACGACGATGAGCCGCTTGTGGCCGATCTGGCCGGCCAGCACCTCGGTCTCGGCACGAACCTCGTCCATGCTCAGGCGGCGGCGGACCTCGTGGCGGTTCTCCGTGCGGAATCCGCAATACAGGCAGTTGTTGACGCACAGGCTGCTCATGTACAGCGGCGCGAAGAAGACGATGCGGTTGTCGTAGACCTTGTGCTTGACGCGGCCGGCCGCCTCCTCCATCTCCGCCACCAGCTGCGGGTCGGTGACGTTGAGCAGGACCGCCGTCTCCTCGGGGGTCAAGGTCTGGATGGCCAGCGACTTGGCGATGATGTCGCGCACGCGGCGGGAGTCGGGCCGGGCGTTGGCGGCCAGCAGCCGCTCGATTTCGCCGTCGGGGATGAAATCCTGGTCGCCGGTCATGTACTTGCTGATCTGGTCGCGGCGGATGACGGTGCGGACGTATTCCGCGGGGGTCTTCGGGCGGTCGGGACGGGCTTCGGCGACGGCGGTGCTCATGGCGTGGGTTCCTGGGATTTGAGGGCCGGCAGGTTCATGCCGGCAGAGGGGAACTCGGTGTTGTGGCGGCCTGTGCAGTCTGAGGGATCGCACCCCCGGCGGCCAGGCTCTCGTAGGCGTCGAGGGCGGCCGGCAACGGCGAGAGCACGCGGCGCAGCACCCCCTGCGTGTGGGCGATGCAGACGCCGTAGTTGGTGATGGGAACCCCGGCGGCGGCCGCCTTGCCGAGACGCGACAGCATCTCCCGCCGGTTGTTCATGCACCCGCCGCACTGCACGACCAGGCGGTAGTCGGGCAGGTCGGGCGGAAAGTCGCGGCCGGCGACGCTGTCGAAGGCGAGCTCAACGCCGGTGTACTGCCGTAGCCAGCGGGGAATCTTGACCCGGCCGATGTCGTCCGCGAGCGGGTGGTGGCTGCATGACTCGGCGATGAGCACACGGTCGCCGGCGCGGAGGCGGTCAATGGCGGCGGCCCCGCGGACCATCTGGGGCAGGTCGCCGTTGCGGCGCGCGAAGAGGATGGAGAAGGTGGTGCAGGGGATGTCGGGAGGCGTCTCGGCGACCATCTGCCGCACGACCTGCGAGTCGCAGACGACGACGTCGGGCCGCACGCCGAGGCGGCCGAGGAGGGAGGCGTAGCCGTTCTCCTTGACGACCAGCACCGCGGCGTCGTGGTCAAGGGCGTCGCGGATGGCCTGCACCTGCGGCAGGATGAGCCGGCCCCTGGGCGCCTCCAGATCGATCGGCACGAGCAGCACGGCGAGCCCGCCCGGCCGCACCAGATCGCCGATCAGCGGGGGCGGCCGCAGGAAATCCTCCGGGCAGACGGCCAGGATGTGCTGCTTGAGCTCGGCCAAGACCCGCTCGCGTTCAGACGGTTGTGTCGCATTGCAGACGACGGTGCCCGCGCAGCGCCCGCGCAGCTCGCCGAGGAACGCCTCGTCCGGGGCCGCCAGGTCGGCCTTGGTGACGGCGGCGATCACCGGCAACCGGCGCTCGGCGGCCCGGTCGAGAATGGCCCGCTCCTCGTCGCCCCAGACGTTGGCCTCGCAGACGAGTACGACGATATCGGCGCGGTCGAACACCCGCGCCGTCTTGCCGAGACGCGCCTCGGCCAGTGCGGTCGGGTCGCTCAAACCGGCCGTATCGAGGAAGACCACCGGGCCGATGGGCAACAGCTCCATCGGCTTCTCGACGACGTCGGTGGTCGTCCCCGGCAGCGGCGACGTGATGGCCACATCCTGGCTGCAGACCAAGTTCAGGAAACTCGACTTTCCGGCATTGGCACGGCCAAACAGCCCGATGTGAAGGCGCAGTGATTTCGGTGCGGTTTCCATGGGCATGCGGTACCCCGTTTCGTCGGGTGAACGGCGAACGTCCTGTCCAGAAAGGGTCATGGAGGGCTCAGGAGCAGGGACTTGGTCTTGACGCCGCGCACGGCGCCGAGGCGCCCCGTCATGGCGCCGATCTCGTCGGTGGTGCCATCAACCAGCAGGGCGATGACGCTGACATTGCGTTCACGGTACGGCACCCCGAGACGGCCGACGATCAGCCCGCCAAACTCGCTGAGCAGTTCGTTGACACGGGCCACCGCCGCCTGGCGGTCGGCAATCAGGATCGCCACGACCCCGATGCGCTTCGACAGACTTTGTGGTTGGGTGGGCATGAGTTGCAGTCTCCATCACCGTGGGCCGAACGATCACTGTCGCGCCGGCGCCGCCACGGCGACCTGGACACGTCGGCGAACGCCAAAAAAAAGGCACCCGGCGGCCCCTTTCGGGAGGAGCGCCGGGTGCATGTTATGCCCCGTCGCGTCGTACCCCCCAGGGTCAGGCTGAACCCTCACCGCAGGCGACGCCGAAATCAAGTTGTCAGACAACCCGCATAAGATAGCGTGCATGGCGCCGATGTCAACCGGCACCATGCGGAGCCGCTGGCGTTGGTAAACGGGGGTGGACTCGCACGGGCCGGGGGCGGGAGGTGGACGGTGTACCGGCCGCTCGCGGGGCCTGTCCCCGGGGACGCCGCCCAGTGCGTGAAAACGGGGTGTTTTCACGAACTCGCGGGGGGGGTGGACTCGCACGGGCCGGAGCGGGGGGGGACGGCGTAGCGGCCGCTCGCGGGGCCTGTCCCCGGGGACGCCGCCCAGTGCGTGAAAACAGGGTGTTTTCACGAACTCGCGGGCGGTCGTGCCTGTGTCGGGAACCGGGGCGGCCGTGAGTTGCACGGCGGGCCGGGTGGTTTACTCTACCGTTACATGGCTGGCATTCCTCGAGATCCCATCCCGCCTGACGGCGCAGGGGCGCGGATCCACACGCGGATCGAGCGTTTCTCGCGCGTGCGCCGTCGACTGGCCAACGCCGGCTTGTCCTACCGCCTGGCCGGGTACGCCGCGCTGGCCGGGCTAGCCGCACTGATTGTGCTTTGCGGCTGGCTGCCGGGGGCGTTTCTCAACCTGGGGTTGGCCGCCGCCGGGGTCGGCATTCCCGTCTTCCTCCTGGTCAGGTACTTCCGGCGTCGCGAGCGTTTCCGGGGGCGGATCGAGGAGGCGTTTGCGATCGAGGGGCTGGCGGGCAACCTCAACAGCCGTCTGGTCAGCGCGCTCGACTTCCTCGGGCATCCCGACCCCAGCCCGCTGATGCAGGTGGTCGTCACCCAGGCCGAGGCCGACTGCGAGGCGGACTTCGAGGCGCGGCTCGACCGGTCGGGGCGGGACCGGTTCCGCCGGCGGTTCCTGCTGCTGGCCGTCCTGTTGCTGGTGGCGGCCGCCAACCCGTGGTTTGGCCTGAAGGCCGTGGTGGCCAACCTGCGCGATTCGTACTTTGTGGCGCGGGACGCCCTGTTCCCCGTGGTGTACCGGCTCGAACCGGGGCCGGGGCGTCACATCTTCCGCACCGGCAAGGAGGTCGAGGTGGCCATTGCCTTTGCGCGGCGCGGCCTGCGCGAGGTTGTCTGGGTCGAGGAAGGCCCCGGCGGGGCGGTGCGTGGGGCTCTGCCGGTGGACGCGGCGGGGCGGGCCGCGCGGCGGCTGGCCGGCCAGGCCGAGGGGGAGTGGCGCGTCCGCTTCGAGTTTGCGAAGCGCATCAGCGAGACGGTCGAGGTGGTCTTCGCCAATCCGCCCGTGCTCGAAGACATGCAGGCTGAGCTGGTCTACCCGCCCTACACGCGGATGCTGCCGCGCACGGTCGAGGGGGTTCAGACCCGCCTGTTCGGGTTGCCCGGCACCCGGATGACCATCGGGCTGACCTTCTCGAAGACGCTGAGCGTGGCGACGCTCACCTTTGACGACGGCGGCGAGCTGGCGCTGGACGTCGTCGGCCGTTTCGCCTCGACCAGCCTGGTGCATTCGCAGGCCCGGACGGCGCGGCTGCAAGTCGTTGACGAGCACGGACTCGGCCTCGAAGCCCCGGTCGAGATCGCCTTTGAACTGCAGCGCGACGAGCCGCCCCAAGTCATCCTGCCGAGGTCGCTCACCGAGGAGATGCCGACCTTGGCCGAGGGGCTGAAGCTGTTCGGGTTCGGCGTGCGCCTGCAGGACGACTTCGGCGTGGACCGGTGCGTGCTGAAGTGGACGCGCAGCACCATTGAAAACCCGAACCGCATCCTTGACCAAGGCGAGGTCGAGCGCCTGGTGTCGCCGCCGCGGCGGCAGGTGGTCGAGTCGTTCCAGAAGGTGTTCGAGAGCGTTCCGGCCACTCCCGGCGACCGCATCAGTTTCCGGGTCGAGGTCTATGACAACCGGCGGCCGGACAGCCAGAAGGCGGTGTCCGCGGCCAAGTCGTTGTTCGTGCATCAGGAAGGCTTGGACGAGTTGCGGGTGGCGGCGTTGCGGTTTGGCGGGGATGCGCTGGCGCGCGCGCGGATTGCCAAGTCCAAGCGCGCCACCAGTGTGAAGGAGCCGATGGCGACGCGCACGACGGAGAAGGTGTGGAACGAGTACGACGCGCCGATTCACTCGACGGTGCAGGCGCCGGTCGTGCGCGGGTTGCATGCGCAGGCGGTGAAGGACTACTTCCGCCTGGTCTCGGGGGCGGTCGAGGGTGAGGACGGTGCCGTGGCCGGGTCGGCCGGGCCGGACGGTCAGCCGGCGGCCGGGGCGGCGCCGGACAGGTAGCCCAGGAGCAGCGAGACTTCGTGCCGCAGGTTGGGGCGTGGCACGACGCGGTCGATGAAGCCGTGTTCGAGGAGGAACTCGGCGGTCTGGAAGCCGGGCGGCAGCTCGGACTGCGTGGTCTGTTTGATCACGCGCGGGCCGGCGAAACCGACCAGCGCCGCCGGCTCGGCGAGGATGACGTCGCCCAGCGAGGCAAAGCTGGCGGTGACGCCGGCGGTGGTGGGGTGGGTCAGGATCGCCACGTACGCGAGCCCGGCCTCGGCGTGGCGGGCGAGGGCGCCGGAGGTCTTGGCCATCTGCATCAGGCTGAGCATGCCTTCGTACATGCGGGCGCCGCCGCTGGCGGTGACGATGACCAGGGGCAGGCCCCGCTCGGTGGCCAGCTCCGTCAGCCGCGTCACCTTCTCGCCCAGCACCGAGCCCATGCTGGCGCCGAGGAAGCGGAAGTCCATGACGCCGAGGGCGAAGGGGCGGGCGTCGAGCTTGGCGGTGCCGCACAGCACCGCCTCCTTGAGGCCGGTCTTGCGCTTCGAGCCGGCGAGTTTCTCCGGGTAGACGTTGCCGCCGGCGAAGTTGAGGGGGTCGGCGGACTCGAGGTCGGCGTCCACCTCCTGGAAGGTCTCCGGGTCGGTGAGCAGCTTGATGCGTTCCTGGGCGGTCATCGGGTAGTGGTACCCGCACTCGGGGCAGACGTTGAGGTTCTCGCTGATGGTGGCGTTGTAGACGACCTCTTCGCAGCCCTTGCACTTGGTCCACAGCCCCTCGGGGATCTCGCGCTTGGGGCGGCTGACATTCGAGTATTGCAGTTTGCGGAAGACCGGCATGGTCACCCCCTTGCCAATGTCAGGACGCAGACTCGCTTCACCCCGGCGGCCTTGAGTTCGCGCACGGCCGCCTCGAGTGTGGCTCCGGTGGTCATCACATCGTCAACGACCACGACCGACTCGGGCCACGCCCCGCGCCGCCGTGCCGCGAACACCCCGCGGACATTGCGTTGCCGGGCCTCGCGCTCGAGGCGGGCCTGCTGACGGGTCGGGCGGGCACGCCGCAGCAGGCTGCGCACCGGCAGGCCGAGGGCGGCGCCGATGCCGGCGGCCAGCAGTTCGGCCTGGTTGTAGCCGCGCCGCAGGCGCCGCCGCCAGTGCAAAGGCACCGGGGCCACCGCCTCGGCGGGTTCATCGGGCGCCCAGCGTCGCCACGCCGCCGCCATCTCGGCCGCGAAGAAGGGGGCCAGGCAGACGCCGCCGTTGTACTTGAACCGGTGAACCAGCTCGCGCATGCGGCCCCCGTAGTCGAACACGGAGACGGCGCGCTCCCAGGGCCGCGCCGCCCCGGCCAGGCAGTCCCCGCACAGTTCGAGCAGCCCGTCCACCGTCCCGCCGCAGCCCCGGCAGCGCGGGGCCGCCAGCGGACGCAACGCGCCCCGGCAGTCGGCGCACAGCGCATCGCCGTCCGCGCGCAGCTGGGCCATGCAGGACGGGCAGACCGGCGGCATCACGTGCGCGGCCGCCTGGTGGCCGGACGCCTCCAGCCAAGGCTTGGCGCGCCTCAGGATGCGGGTAAGGAACACGCGATCCACCCCGGAGCGTTCACGCCGGCTTGGACGGGGGGCCGCCTGCACCGCGCGCCTTGAGGTCGGCGACCTCGGCCTCGAGCGCCTTGATGCGGCCGGCCAACTCATCAATCCGCCCGACGTTGTACAGGTTCCGTGCGTACCGGCGGTGTTCGACGGCCGGCGTCCCCATGACCGCCGTCCCTGCCGGCACATCCTTGGACAGCCCGGACTGCGCCATCAGCGTGGCCCCGTCGCCCACCGTCAGGTGGCCGGCGATCCCCACCTGCCCGGCGGCAATGACGCCGCGGCCCAGACGCGAGCTGCCGGCGATGCCGACCTGGGCGACGATGAGGCAGTGTTCGCCGACCACCACGTTGTGGGCGATCTGCACGAGGTTGTCAATCTTGGCGCCGCGCCGGATCCACGTGCGGCCGAAGCGCGCACGGTCAACGGCGACCAGGGCGCCGAGCTCGACATCGTCGTCAATCTGGACGATGCCGACCTGGGGGATCTTGGTGTGCCCGTCCTGGCCGGGGACGTAGCCGAAGCCGTCGCTGCCGATGACCGTGCCGCTGTGCACGATCACGCGTTCTCCCAGCCGGCAGCGTTCGCGGACGGTGACGTTGGGGTAGAGGTGGCCGTCGGCGCCGACGGTCGCCCCATGGCCGATGTAGCAACCGGCGCCGATCACGGTGCGTTCACCGATCTCGGCCCCGGGTTCGATCACCGCGCACGCCCCGATGCTTGCGGACTCCGCAACCCGGGCGTCGGCGGCGATCACGGCGCTGGGATGGCGGCCGGGGGCGACGGGCGGCGGCGGCGGCGCGAAGTGGGCGACGATGGCGCAGAAGGCCGCGGACGGGTCGCGGCACACCACCCAGGCCCGGCCTGCCGGCGGCGCCGCCTCGAAATCCTCCGGCACCAGCACCACACCCGCCTGGGAGGGGAGGACCTGGCCGCGGTAGCGCGGGTTGCCGAGGAAGGACAACTGATGGGCCGCGGCGGCCTCCAGCGACTCGACACCGGTGATGCGGACCGTGCCGTCGCCGGCGACGCGTCCGCCGACCCGGTCGGCGACCTCCGCGGCTGTCAGTTCGTGCCTTGACATGGCTCCCGGCTCACGGCTGGCCGGCGGTGGCCGGCGCGTCCCGCTTCGGAACCTCGTCCTCGTGTCCCTTGTTCATCTCCTGGAGGAAGGCGTCGGTGAACTCCCGTTCCTTCGGGTACACCATCACCACCGGCAGGTCGTTCTGCGTGCGGCCCGACACGTCCATCACCGTGTCGTACCCCTTGCCCTTGGCGAAGGCCTGCATCTGGGCAAGCAGCTCCTTGACCAGCGCGTCGCGCTTGCGCATGTACTCCTGCCGCAGCTCGTTGCGCTTCTCGACGTAGGACTTGCGGAACTCGCCCTGCTTCTCGACGTACAGGCGGTCGGCCACCGTCGCCTCGTCCTTCTTCTGGGCGCGCGCCTCGGCGCTCAACGCCACATTCACCGCCTCCTCGGCCAGCGCGTCCCGCTTCTTCTTCAGCTCCTCGATCCCTTTGCCCAAGCCCTCGAAGTGCTGCTTGTACAGCTCCTCCTGCGCCTTGAGGCCGGCCTCCTCCTTGGCCGTCCGGTAATACCCCTCGAAGACCTTGTTCATGTCCACGTAGCCGACGTTGTCCTGGGCCATCGCCGCGCAAGCCAGGCCCGCCACCGCGCCCGCCGCCAACACTGACCGCATCCTGAGAAGTGACATGGACTCAGCTCCCTTTCCGCTTGACTGACCCGACGTCGAGGCAAAGCCTCACGGGACACCCTTGCAACTCCGGCCCGCCCGGCGCACGCACCGCCGCCTCAGGCCGTCTTCTCGAGCACCGCCTTGATCCGCCGCACGCCGCGGCTGGAACTCTCTTCCTTCTGGATCTTGAACCGGCCCATGCCACCCGTCGAGCTGACGTGCGGGCCGCCGCAGATCTCGGCGCTGAAACCCTCGACCCGGTACACCTTGACCCGCTCGCCGTAGCGGTCGCCGAACAGCCCGATTGCCCCGCTCGCCTGCGCCTCCTGCAGGCTCATTTCCTGACAGCTCACCGGCGCGTTGGCGGCGATCGCCTCGTTGACCAGCGCCTCGACCTGCGCGAGCTGTTCGGGCGTCACCCGGTCCGGGTGTGAAAAGTCGAACCGGAGCCGTTCGGCGGTGATATTTGACCCGGCCTGCTGCACATGGTTGCCCAAGACCCGGCGCAACGCCGCGTGGAGGAGGTGGGTGGCCGTGTGCAGGGCGGCGGTCTGCTCGGACTGGTCGGCCAGGCCGCCCTTGAACCTCTGCTCGGCGCCCTTTCGGGAGAGCTCCTGGTGCTTCTGGTAGGCTTCCTCGAAGCCGGCGCGGTCCACCTCGAAGCCGCTTTCCCGCGCCATCTCCTCGGTCAGTTCGAGCGGGAAGCCGTACGTCTCATAGAGGTGGAACGCCTTGCGCCCGCTAAGCTGTTTGCGCGCGACGTGGGCCGGGAAGGCGGCGACGAGTTTTGCGAACTCGCGGGTGCCGCGTTCGAGCGTCTCCTCGAACTGCGCCTCCTCGCGGGCGAACTCCTCGCCGATCGTGGCCGCCGCCGTGGCCAGCTCGGGGTAGACGTCGCGGTACTCGTGGATGACGATGTCGCCGAGCCCTCGGGTGAAGGGGGCGGTGACGCCGAGTTTCCGCGCCTCGCGGATGGCGCGCCGGATGAGCCGGCGCAGCACGTAGGCCTGGTCAACGTTGCCGGGCTTGACCCCGTCGGCCATCAGGAAGGTGGCCGCACGCAGGTGTTCGGCGACGATGCGGGCGCCGCGGTTGTGGGCCGGGTTTTCGACGCCGCACAGGGCCTGGATGCCGGCGAACAGCGGCGTGAACAGGTCGGTCTCATAGCAGCTGGCCCGTCCCTGGAGGATGGCGGAGACGCGTTCGACGCCCATGCCGGTGTCGACGTTCTTCTGGGCGAGCGGTTCGTAGCGGCCGTCCGCGGTCTTGTTGTACTGCATGAAGACGTCGTTCCAGATTTCGACCCAGCGGCCGTCCTCGGCGTCGAAGGCGGCGGGCGGCTCGCCCTCGCCGGTCCAGCAGAACATCTCGGTGTCGGGGCCGCACGGCCCGGTCTGGCCGGCCGGTCCCCACCAGTTGTTCTTCTTGGGCAGGCGGGCAATGCGTTCGTCGGGGATGCCGAGGCCGCGCCAGGTGTCGTAGGCCTCCTGGTCGAAGGGCGCGTCGGCGTCGCCTTGGAAGACCGAGACGGCCAGCCGCCGCACCGGCAGGTTCAGCCAGTGCGGGCCGGTCAGGAACTCGTGGCTCCACTGGATGGCCTCGCGCTTGAAGTAGTCGCCCAGGGACCAGTTGCCGAGCATCTCGAAGAAGGTCAGGTGCACGGGGTCGCCGACCTCCTCGATGTCGCCGGTTCGCACGCATTTCTGGCAGTTGACCAGCCGCCGCCCGGCCGGATGGGCATTGCCGAGCAGGAACGGCACCAGCGGGTGCATCCCCGCGGTGGTGAAGAGCACGGTCGGATCGTGCTCCGGGACCAGCGGGGCGCTCGGGATCTCGACGTGGCCGCGTTCCCGGAAAAAGCGGACATAGGCCGCGCGCAACTCGTTGGCTGTCATGCGCAGAACACCCCTGCTCGATGAGGGCGCCGGCGTCGCCCGGCCCGATGCCGTCGGCGCGGCCGCGCCCAGCCGCATGGAAAAGCGTAATTTACACGCCGGCGCCGCGGCTTCAATGCGCGCGCCGTCGCCGTTGGCCTTGCACTCCGCCGGACGCCGGGCTATCTTGCCCACGTTCGCGGCGGCGTGCGGCGTCCGCCACAACCAGGAGGTCACGTCATGTCTTGTTGCTGTTCGTGCGAGCGTCCCGACTTTGCGGCCCTGGCGGCCGGCAAGCGTGGGTTCGAGGTCATTGGGCATCGGCTTGTCGGCCCGGTTCCGACCCTGGCGATCACCCCGGTGGCGGACGGGCGCACCATTGCCTTCGAGAGCAACGTGGCCGGCACCTGGCGCATGGCGGAGAAGGTCTACGACTTGATTGCCGAGAAGGTCCGGCTCCCGGACGGCACGCCGGTCCGCGTCGTGGTCGCGCCCGAGATCGTCTACGGCC
>MVZH01000095.1 GCA_002068325.1 Lentisphaerae bacterium ADurb.BinA184
CTTGGCGACGATCCGGCAGGCCGCATCGAGCCGGCCGCGGCAGAACCCGTCCACCGCGCCCTGCACGGCGGCCGGAACCGCGTGCGACACCACGGCGCGCTTGGGCTTACCCGCCCGCGCCGCCAGCGCCACCTGCGCCTCGCACAGTTTCCGCACGATCGTGTCGGCGAACGCCATCGCGTCGCTCAGGACCTGTTCGGAGAGCTCGGCGGCCGACCCCTCGATCATGATCACCTTGCCCGGCGCGCCGGCGTAGACCAGGTCGAGGTCGCTCTTGTCCATCTCGGCGTGCGTCGGATTGGCCACGAACTGGCCATCCACACGCCCGACCCGCAGCGCCGCCAACGGGCCGCCGAACGGAATGTCGGACAGCATCAGCGCCACCGAGGCGCCCAGCATGCTCAGCACGTCGGACTCGTTCTGCCCGTCGGCGCTGAGCAGGCAGGACATGACCTGCACCTCGTCCTGGAAGCCCTTCGGGAACAGCGGCCGCAACGGACGGTCGGTCATGCGCGCGGTCAGGATCTCCTTCTCGCTCGGGCGCCCCTCGCGCTTGAAGAAGCCGCCGGGGAACTTGCCGGCGGCGCTGAACTTCTCGCGGTAGTCCACGGTCAGCGGGAAGAAGTCAATCCCCGGCCGCGGATCCGAGGAACAGGCGGTGACCAGCACCACCGTGTCGCCCTGCCGCACCAGCACACTGCCGGCGGCCAGCTTGGCCAACTTCCCCGTCTCCAGAATCAGGGTGCGCCCGGCACCCACGTCCACACTCTCACGCTCGATACCCATTGACTGGCTCCTTGACTGACTGGTTGCGGTGCTCTCGTGGGTCCACACCATCAGGCCGCGACGGATTCCGACAGGCCGTCCGTCAGCCGGAGCGTCGAGCGTGGAGCGAAAGGAGGGAAAAAGGGACTCACCCGCCGGAGCGGAATTGCGGTAGAAGAACCCGGGGCGCCGGCCCCGGAGCCTTTTACCGTCCGAATTCCACACCGACCGGCTGCGTTTCCCGCCTTTGCTACGCGCTCGCCGCCCGGACTGGCGTCGTGGCCGTGGGCGGCACCGACCGACGGCCCGCCCGAAGGCTGTCCCCGGCCCTTAGTGGCGGAGGCTCAGCCGCTCGATCAGCTTCTGATAGTGCTCCCGGTTGGTACGGTTGACGTAGGCCAGCAGCCGCCGCCGCTGGTTGACCATCGCGATCAACCCGCGCCGCGAGCTGTGATCCTTGCGGTGCGTCTTCAGGTGCTCCGTGACCTCGTTGATGCGGCCGGTCAGCAGGGCCACCTGCACTTCCGCCGACCCCACATCCTTCTCGGAAATGGCGAAGTCTCGAATCGTCTTCTGCTTTGTCGCTTTGTCCATGGCGCCTGCCGAATCCCTATGTCCTGACGGCCGGAAACGGTGCGGACCCCGCAATTCAGAGTTGGATAGTATACCCCCCCGCGGCCGGAATGCAACCGGGAGGGCGGAAAGTTGTCGAAAGACGGCAACGGCAGACGGGCGGCGCCCGTCGGCCCGACGGAGTCGTGGATGAAACGGTTGTGCGTGATGCCCCGCCTGCCACTCGCCACGGCCGCCCTGCGCATGGGGGGCGTGCTGGCCGCGGCCCTCGTCTGGTCCCTGGCCGCCGCCGGGGAGGGCATGCGCTGCGCCTCGTGCGGCGGCGAGATCCGCGGCCGCTACCTGCACGGCGAAAACGGCAACTACTGCTCGCAGGCCTGCTTCGACAAGACCCTGCCCGCCTGCGCGGCCTGCGGCCGGCGCTGCGGCGGACAACACCTCGTCATGAAGGGCGTCGCCTACTGCTCGCGCGCCTGCCTCGAAACCCGGCTGCCGCACTGCGAGCTCTGCGGCAAGGCCCTTGAGAAGAGCATCGTCATCGGTACCCACACCTTCTGCGAACCCCACGCCGCCGGCCCCAAGTGCTGGAAATGCCAACTGCCCTTCGCCCGCGGCTCGAAACTCAAGGACGGCCGCCACGTCTGCGCCGCCTGCGACCGCGGCGCGCTTTACAACCTCGCCGACGCCCGGCCCCACCTCGACCAGGCCCGCCACGAGGTCTGGCGCATCACCGGCTTCCGCTCCCCCACCGTGCCCGAACTCGCCCTCGTCGGCCTCGACGACTTTACCCGCATCAGCCGCTCGACGCCGGCCGCCGGCATGATGCAGCGCGGCCTCTACCGCCGCGAAACCGAGACCACGACCGAGCGCAACGTCTTCGGCCGCGTCCGCCACCGCCACGAGGAGGTCACCGAGACCCTCTACATCCTCTACGGCCTCGCCCCGCATGAGTTCGTCGCCACCGCCGCCCATGAACTCACCCACGACCTGCTGGCCGAGAAATACCCCCGGCTCGGCGAGAACACCCCCGCCTGGGTGCAGGAGGGCATCTGCCAGTACGTCTCCGCCGCCGTCTGCCTGCTCAACGGCTACTACGACGAACTCAAGGCCATCGAGGACAGCCCCGACCCCGACTACGGCGGCGGCTACCGCTTCTTCAAGAACAAGTTCAGCGACGGCCGCTGGTCGAGCCTGGCCAGATGGCTGGACACGGCCGACCTCGCCGCCCTGCCCGCGCGGCCCCCGCCTCTGCCCTGAACCCCCTCCCGCCGCCCGGCAGCCTCAGCCCGCCGTCGAGGCCTCCATCTCGCGGAAGGCGCGGCGGACGATGTCGAGGGCCTCTGCGTAGCGGGGGTGGGGGCGGAAGTCGGGCGGGGTTCCCCAGGCATAGCCGAAGAAGTCGCACCCTTTGTCGTACCACTCGCGCCAGCTGTTGGGGTCGCACTCGCCCTTTTCCGTGCGTCCGGTGATGGTGGTCATGACGCGCTGTCCGGGGCGGCGGACGGCGAGCAGCCAGTCAACGACGTCGCGTCGCGAGCACTCGGCGAAGAGTCCGTCGCTCTCGTTGAGCATGGGGTGGTCCACCCACACGGTTTCGGCCGGCCGCCAGTAGGGCACGTTGAAGAGGATCCGGGTGGCCGGCGAGGTTTCCTTGACCGCATCGTGCAGGCGATGGAACTGTTCGGCCAGGACGGCGCGCTTGTAGCGCAGCTGCTCATCCGGGGTGATTCCGGCGGCGGTGGCGGGCAGGGGGCGGCCGATGAGGCGGGCGAACGGCTCGCGGGCATAGTCGGCGGGCACGACCGGGTCGGTGTCGGGGCGTAGCCCGCCGTAGCCGAACCAGTCGAAGAGCAGCCAATCGACCGGGAACATGCCCAGGAACTCGCGGACCCGCGCGCACAGCAGGTCGGTCCAGCCGGACTCCGGTGCGAGGAACCCGTGCGGCCACTGTCCGCGGCTGCCGGGCACGACCCAGTCGTTGCGGTGGTTGCTCATCACCAGGTCGGCGCCGACACAGAAGTACGACCACACCGGGACGCCGCGGTCGCGGGCCAGCTTGTACAGGCGCGGGAAGAGCTGGCTGCCCGGCCCCGGCGCGACCGGGCCGAGGCGGGTCGGGTAGAAGGCCGTGCCGCCGAAGATGTAGGCCTGGCAGTACATGACGTTGGTGCCGAACTCCATGTGCCAGGCGAAGTACTCCTCCGGGGCGATGAACGCCCATTCGTGCGGGGCCGAGGCCCCCCGCACGGTCCAGTTCAGGTCGCAGTGCATGAGCCGCACGGTTTCAGTCTTCTTCACTTGGGTCGTCATGGTGTCTCCGGTTCCTGAGTGGGCCGTCTGATGGTTCACGCTCTGTCTCTGAGCAGCGTGAGTTCCTGAGGGTCAATCTGGACGGGGTGTGTGGCCGTGTCGGCTTCCACGGCCTGCCAGTCGGCCAGTGGGGTTTCACCGGTGACCGTCTCGCGATCCAGGACATCCGGCCGGCGCGGCAGGCGGTCGGGGCTGATCCGCAGGCGTCGCAGCGAAGCGGCCACGGCCAGCGAAACATGAACGGTCTCGCTGCCGTGGTTGAGCAGGGCGATGGTCATGGAACCATCCGTGCCGCGTGCCGCGAGTCCGGCGGTCTTCGCCGGCAGCCCTGCAAGTGCATGCACCGGGTTCCCGGGCCTGAAAGCGTCTATCAAGGCGGCGTAGTAGAAATAGACCGGGCGCGGCACCCAGCTCTCCCATCTGTAGCGCCACAGCCCGCAGTACATCACGCCCTGCTTGAGTCCTGAGCGGTAGAACATGTCCCCCACGCACCAGTGCGACAGGGCGTCCACCCCGTGCCCCAGCATGGTCAGCACCTTGCGGGCATGGGCGACGGCGGTCGCGAAGCTGCCGACATGATCCTCGCCGTGGGCGCCAACCCCCATGAAGGCGGCGCTGCCGCCAATGCTCCAGCCCGCTTGGTTGAACTCCCAACAAATCAGCTCCGCGTCCGGCCCGACCGCGGCCCGATAGCCGCGCACCTCGTCCGCCAAGGGCGGCGGACGGAACGGGCGCGACTCCGGAACCGCGAAGAAGTGGTCGAAACTCTCCTCGTCGGGCGCATAGTGGTGGAAGGAATAGCTGGCATCGGGGCCGAATTCGGGGGCCAGCAACCGCAGCCACTCAAGCCGCCGGGCCGGCGGCCAGGCCATGTCGCCGACCACCAGGCGCACCTGCTTGCCCAGGCCGCGGGCCTGCAGCAGGGCCAATGCGGCATGGTGCTTTTCGAGGTAGTCGCCAAACGGCAGTCCGCCGCCAAAGCCGCGGGCCTTGAGATCCGCGTTCAGGGGCGTGTCCGGCGCGTAGATGGCATCCGGTTCGTTGAACAGCGACAGCCAGCCGATGTGGTCAAAGCCACAGTCGTTGAGGAGATGCTCGACCAAGTCCACCGCCAGTTGTTCCGATCCCGGCTCGGTCATTCGTTTGTTGGTCCATGGGCCCAGACACAGGTTGACGCGGGCCCCGGCGTCCCTCAGCACTGCCAGGTTGCGGTATTGCCGCTGCAGTTCGATCGTGTTCCAGTCATAGGTCTTGCCGTCCCCCGAGGGATTGAATTCGCTGGTCGGCAGGAAGATGCGGGCGAGGCCGGGGCGCAGCCGCTTGAGCCGCCGTTCCCAGCGGGCATGATCGGCCTCGTCCACGCCAAACTGGCGGTTCACGTCGTCGTAGATATAGCAGTCCGCCTGCACGCCCAGTCCTTGGCAGGAACGGGACGAACATGGCGGCAGGATGGTTACAGGAGTCGTCATTTTAATAGGTGTCTTTCAACGATTTTGGCGTCAGTTCACGGTACTCGTCTGGTGGCGACAAGACCAGCATCCGGGCAAGCCCGGGGCGCAGGTGGACGACGTTGTCCTGGAGCATGCCGCCGGCCTGGGGCTGCGGCAGCCAGGCCCACAGCGCCGGCTTGTCGGCAGAGATCTCCACCCGGTTGCCGTGCTGCCGGACGGCGATCGCCGCCGGTTGCAGGTTCAGGTGCGTCCAGGGGCACCAGGCCAGGACATTGTCGCCCAACAGCACGCCATGGCCGTCCAGGGTCTCCAAGAACAGCAGGAGATTGCGGACCCCGAAGGCGGCGATCTGCGCCCTGAGCTCCAGCTCCATGATTCGCCGTGACTGGAATTGGGGCAGCTCCACTTGCCGCTCCCCGGCGGCCAAGGTGCGGCCGTCCACGTGCACCAGGGTCCAGCGCAAGACGCCGCGCTGATACGGGTGGCAGTCGCAGGTCAAGTGGATTTCCACCGCGCCGCGCTTGGCATCGGTCTTGCCGTTGGCCAGCACCGGGTTCATGCACTGCCGGTGCAGGTCGTGGGCCACCTTGGGGCTGTCCAGATAATCGAGGGTCGCATTGGTGACGCCGGGCCAGACATCGTTGAGCATCCAGTTGATCGCCCCCATGGTAGGTGCGCTTCTTCCTTGGCCTTCGGAACGCAAGGTGGTCGGTTGGCTTCATGACCCATTTTGCCTTTCCCCTGCCCGTGCCCGTGCCCGGAATGAACGATGACATTCCATGGGACGCTTGTGCTTGTGAATCTTGTTTTCCATTCAGCGGCCCCCGCCGATGCTTTCAATCAAGGCTGTTCTGGCCTCCATGGCCTTCTCCGTCTCCGTACACGGCTGCCACGGCCCGGAGTCCGTCTACATGGGCAAGAGTGCCGGAGATTGCCCCGGCGGCGTCACGCTGGGCGGCGACTTCGACACCGGAGGGCAGCTCCACGAGCCGCAGCCAAGGGCCGGCCATTGGCTGCAACGTGAACGACACCGACGGCACCGGCAGCGCCGGCGTCATGGGCGGGTAGTTCGCAAAGAGCAACAGCACGCGCCGCCGCTCCGGCTGGTGAAAGGCGCCAGTCCATACGCAGGGGTGGGCCTGCACCTCCACCCGCCAAGGAGCGCCGGCCAAGCGCCGGAGCAGCGCGAGCCAGAGCCTGCTGGCGGCGGGCGCATCGAGCGCCTCGAGGTTGGCGGCACTGTAGATGACCTCACCTTGGCCGAAGCGGTGGTGGATCAGCATGGGCTCATCGGTATCCCGCCAGGGCGGACTGCTGTGCAGGCTGATGTAACGCCGGTCCACCACGGATCCAGGCTCTGCATACATTGACGCCGTGCGCGTCGCCAGGGGTTGCCCTGCCATCGGCCCGCCCAGCGTTACCATGCCGCTGCGGCCGTCGGTCTGGCGACGCACGGCCAGGCACCTCTGTGGGGCAAGGGCGGCGGCCAGCTCGCCCGCCGCGGGCGATGGAGACGGCCGCAGGTAGCTGATGGCGTCCGTCTGCTCCCCGCCGTAGTGACAACCGAAGAGATCGGCCAGGGCGAAGTCCTCGGACGGCCGGCCGTCCGTGGCGTTGAGGCTGGTCAGACGGCTGGCGTAGACCCGCCCGCCAGCCGCCACGTAGGCGCGTACGGCGGCGACTTCCTCGGCCCGCATCCGCAAGACATCCGGCAGCACCAGGACGCGGTAGCGGCCGAGTTCGGCCAGGTGCCGGCGGGTGACCACGGCGAAGGGAACCTGGCCCTGCTGCAGCTTTTCGCAGGCGCCGCGCACAGCGCGCAGATGCGGGTAGACGCGCTCGCCCCCGCGTAGCTCGGCGGCGGGCCGTCCGTCCTCGGCAAAGCTGATCTTCGAATCGTCACTGAAGTAGAGCCCGACGTCGGCCAGCGGTTCGCCGCCCAGGTGTTCCTCCAGCGCCGCGATGGGGGCGTAGACGCGGCCGAACATTTCGTAGACCGCCGGTTCGAGCGTGCCGTCAGGGTTGATCCCATCGATGATTGAGGCGGCCGCGCCGCAGGCCACGACGGCCGCCGCGTGGCGCGCGAGTGCGTCCTCGGCCTTGGTCTGCACGTGCTCCTGTGGGCCGGGCAGGCAACGGGTGGTCATGATCTCGGCCGGGCGACCGGGCGTGCAGGCGCTGAAGAGCTTGCCGACCGTGCGCTGGTCGCTGAGGTCGCCGTAAAAGTCGCCGGAGAGGAAGTCGCTGGCGGTGATCGTGTCCAACCCCACCGCGAGAGGCCAGCCGTGCAGGATGCCGCCGGCGTTGTGGGTGACCGGCAGGCCGGGCCGGAGGCGCTTCACCAGTGCCGTGACTTCGGCCTGGTATTGGGCGTTCCAGCGCTCGCGGGCCTCCTGGTAGCGGCACCACCCGGCGTCGTGCCAGTCCACCACCGTCGGGGTGTCGCACCCGGTCTCGTCGCGGTAGCGCTTCAGGCACGCTGGGCAGAGGCAGATCGGCCGCCAGAAGGCCATGTCGAAGAACATGCCGTCAAACTCGTAACGGCTCAGCAGCTCGGCAATCTCGGCGGCGGCCCGTGCACGGTACGCGGGATTGTTGGGGCAGGCCTGGCCGTAGCGGTGGTTGCCGTAATCGTCGGCGAGGGAGGCCTGCGGTTGGCTGCGGATGCGCCAGTCGGGGTGGTCGGCGATCAGGTTGTTGAAGACGAGCGAGTAGTAGGCGCAGGCGAAGATGTCGCGCCGGCGCAGGGCCGCCACCAGCGAGCCGAAAAGATCGGCCTCGCGGGCCGCGGCATGCGCCACCCCCACGGCGGTCGGCCAGTAACAGTGCCCGGTGTGGCCCTGCGCGTAGATCGTCGCGTAGTTGATGCGCCCGGCAACCAGCAGGTCGGCGATGCGCTCGGGATCGAAGCGCGCCAGCAGCCCCGGCACCCAGTCGGGGATGTGCATGTCCAGCACCAGGCGGCGGTAGCGGTGGGTCATGGATGGTCCGCCTCTCTCCACTCCCATGCCGGTCAGATCTGGCGGCTGAGGCTGGGGGGCGGCAGTGGCGGGGTTGGCGCAGCCCATGGCGTGAAGCTCCTATTCTGTGCCCTGTTGCGCCTGTGGCGCGACGGGCGGATACTGGAACGGCGTGGCCGGCAACCCTTCCTTGTTCATGAAATTGCCGGTCGAATTGGCGGCCCAGGCGTTGCCCACGGCGACAGTTCGGGCACCTGGGCGCTGGAGACGCTGACGGTCTTGTCGGCGATGGCCGCGTCGGCGGGGAGGTTGTTGCCGTCCTGGCCCGCAACTTCGAAACCCAGCAGCGCCCAAGCCATGATGCCTGGGTGCGGAGTCCGCAAAGTTCTTCGACCGGTGAAAACGCCACTTCTGCACGGCGGCATTGCCGCTTTCAGCCCCAACAGGGCGTAGCTCCAGGGGACAGGTTTTGTGCGGCGACGCGGGCCTCGTCCACAGCCCAGCCCGATTCCGGCAGAGTCCTTGTCAGCAGAATCATCCTGCCTTGAACGCTCTTCACGGTCAGTGTCCCGCAAGTGAGATGGCGAGGATGCGGTAGTCGTGCCGCCGGACGACGAACGTGGCCGAGTCGGCGACGAACCGCATGGCCAGCCGCTGCTCTTCCCGGCGTTGGTCCGCGCCCGCCTCTTCGAGCTCGGCGAGCGCGGCGGCCGTCCCGTCCGCTTCCGGCGCCCCGTCGGTCAGCACCGCGGCGGCGGTGGCGTCGCCCATCTTGCCTGCCAGGGCGACCGTGTCGTGCTCCAGCCCTCTGTAGTCCCAGTGCGGGATGGGCAACGAGGAGTCGGCGTCGCTGAGCGTCAGTTCGCCGGCGCGGCCGAACAGCCGGTCCGCCCGCACCGTGACGGTCACCTCCTGATCCGTGTCCGCCAGGTTGGAGACCATCAGCAGCGCCTTGCCCGGCTTGCGGAAGAGGCCGGCGAGCAGCTTGTCCGGCGCGGCGGCCTCGAGGGCGACCTCGCCGTTGAGCACCCAGTCGGGCAGGAACTCGAGGGCCGGGTCGTCCATGCCGAAGGCGACAAAAGAGGGGAGGATCAGCCGTGTCTCGGCGAACATCGGCCAGATGTCGTGCGGCACGAACACGGCAAACAAGGCGCGCAGCTGGCGGTGCATCCAGTTTTCGGCCAATGCCTTCTGCTTGGGCTGCAGTTCCCCTACCACATTGCCCTTGAACAGGGTGGCGAAGCCCCATTTGGGGGCGTTGCCCATGATGCGCAGCTCGTCGGGGCGCCAGACGTCCACGCAGTCGCGCTTGGCGTAGGCGGCGATGTCGCGGTCCTCGCCGTTCAGGGTGGCGTCCACGAAGGAGAAGGCCGGCAGCTCGAAACACCAGGTCATGTGGGGCAGGATGTGGGGGGGCCTGCCGTGCTCGATGAACAGGCGGTAGACGCGCATCAGGAAACGCCGGAAGCCCATCGTGTTGTAGCCGATGCGGCGGCCCCGCTCGCTGTCCGGGAAGGGATAGGCGGTGGCCGCCAGCGAGAAGGTGCGGCCCATCGAGACATCATCAATGTAGAGTCCCTGGATCAGACCGCGCTTGAGGTATTCGTTGATGATCCAGACGTAGTAGTCCTCGACCTCGGGAATCCAGGCGATGCGCCCGGTGCCGGCCCACAGGTCGTGGTTCCAGTCCTTCATGCTGGGGCCGAGGGTCGGCCAGCTGGCATCAATGTAGAAGAGCAGCGGATCGTCCGGCGCCATTGCCTGGTGCAGACGGTCGGCCTGGGCGGCGGCATCCTCCCAGCTGGCCGGTTCAAGGGTGAAGGTGACGCCAGGCGCCCCCCGGGTCGGCGTGTCGGTGAGCTTGCGGCCCGAGAACTGGTCGACAACCCCGATCTGGGTCCGGGGCTTGCCCGGCGCCACACGCCCCCAGGCGCGCCAGCCGGGCGGCTCGGGCTTGGCCGGCGTCGGCAACAGCAGGAAGCCGAACGAGCGCCCGCCCGCGGCGACGGTGACCGGCCTGGTGATCACGTTCATCCGGTAGACGACTTGGCCGGGCCGGCGCAGTATCTCGTGCGCCGGGCGTCGGTCGTCCGGCGTCCAGCCTTGGTCATTCTCCGCCGAGAAGTTCAGGCCGACGCGATCCCCGCCCAGCCACAGGTTGGCCAGGAAATTGCCCACGTCCGCGCCCTTCGCCATGGCGGGTTTCGAGTCCAGCGAGTTCCAGACGGAGCCTTCGCCGGCGGGGATCATGCGCACGTCATAGGCGGTGCGGAAGTCGAAGGCGCCGCTGTTGGCGATGAGCTGGGAGACGGCGCTGTCCGCGAAGGTGACATCCACCTGCAGCTCATCCACCGTCAGGGGGCCGTCGCCCGCCGCGGGGGCGAGCGTGAGGCGGTAGGAGATGAGGCCGTCGAACTCCATCCAGGCCTCGACGGCGAAGCTGGCCGCCCCCGCCGCCAGGGCGCCCTGCCAGGCGACGCGGTCGGGCGCGGGTTCGCCGAGCCGCAGGTCGCCGGCGGCAACCGCCTCCTCCCACCTCTCGCCCTGCCGCCAGCGCACGGCCACCGGCGCCGCCAGCAGCGCAACGCCCTGCGAGACGATGGCCGCCGGCAGGCCGCCAGGCTGCAGCTCGACCGTGCGCCCGAGCACCTCGACGACGCGGCCAGCGACGCGGATCGGTGTCCACGGCGGCGGCACCGTCCGTTGCTTGCCGAGCTGGTTGCCGTACCACACCGGCTTCTCGCGGAGGTACTCGGTGTCCAGGCGGGTCAGCTCCTTGCCGTCTTCGCCGTGGCTGGTCAGCCGCAGCGGGTAGCGGCCGAAGGGCAGCTCCCGGCGGATCGTGACCGTCGCCTTGCCCTCGTCGGAGAGCGCGGTTGCCGGCGCGTCCTGGATCAGGCCGCCGCCCTCGTCCGAGAGTCGCAGGGCGACGGTCTTGGGCCGGACGCCGGCCACGGGCAGGCAGGTGACGGCCACCTCGAGCCGGGGTTCCATCTCCCAACTGTGGGCGAAGTAATCGAACCCCGCCTCGATCGGCGGCAGGGGACGCAGGAGGGGTTTGCCATCCGGCAGGAATCCGGCATAGGCGTTCCAGGCCTCCTCCGGGCGAAACGGCCAGTCATGGACGCGCAGTTCGTCAATCAGCGTGTTCGACTTCACGAAGGTCAGCCGGTAGGTGCCGTCATCCTTGCCGGCGTTCTGCTCGCGCCAGCGCTTGAGGTCGTCAATGGAATGGCCGGTTGGCCTGACGGTGAGCGAGAGCTGGGGCTGGGCCTGCGGCTGGCCGTCGAGGTAGACGCTCGTCCTCTCGCCATCCCAGGTCAGAACCGCATGCGTCCATTTGCCGGGGTGGACGGGCACCCAGGAGGTCTTGGCCCAGAAGTGCATATGGTTGCGGCCCTGCTCGATCCAGACGGCACGGAGGCCGGCGTAGCTGGGATGGGTGTCCGCCTGGGTTGCCAGGCGCAGGAGGAGGAAGCGCCGCACGTCGGTGCCGGAGTAGTCGCCGTGGAAGAAGTTGTCCCAGTCCGTGGGCCGGAACCAGAATTCGAGGGTGCCCCGTTGCTGGGGCAAGGCCTCGAAGCCCACGACGGCGAAGCCGGCCTCGTCAATCCGCGACAGGTCGAGGGCCTTGCCCCGCACCCCCGGCACGCGCAGCCCCGGCCGGTCGGCGCCGGTCGTCTCGAGACCGCGGAACCGTTCGGGCCGCAGCCCCTGATCGAAGGTGCAGAGCAGGTATTCCGGGCGGTCGCTGACGAACCAGGGGTAGCCGCGCTCCAGCGCCCGAGTGCCCTGCGGATCGAGGAATCCCCAGTCCTGCCAGTCGTAGACCCAGGGTTCGCCCGCGGCCAGGCGGACGTCGTCCAGACCGCCCGTAAAACCTTGCGTCCCGTCGGCGGCGGCGCCGAGCGTGAACTGCCCGTCCACGCCTTGGCACAGGGCGGCCAGCGGGGCATGCCACGCCTCGCCGACGTCGGCCTCGGTGCCGTTGACGCGTAGCGCCGCGTCCCCCTTCTCCAGCCGTAGCGGCGTCCCGCCGCCCCGGTAGACCTGCTGCCTGAGCGTCAGCGCCAAGTGCGTCCAGCGGCCGGCGGCGAGAGGGCGCGGGTGCACCAGGGCCGGTTGGCCGTTGACGGAGAGCACGACGTGATCCGTGGCGTCGCGCACGAGCCGCAGCGAACCCGCCCCGTGCGCGGAGGCCAGCGCAAGAAGGCACTGCTCCTGCTCGGCCGGGCCGGCTGGCTGCAGCCAGAAGGCAAGCGTGAAGCAGTAGGGCTCGGCCCGCAGCAAGTCGCCAAGCCCGGCCGGCCCCGACTTCACCCAGCCCTTGCCGCCGACCCGCAGGCCGCCGCCGAAAACGCCGGTCGGGGCCAAGGCCGCGTCGCCCAGCCGGTCGAACGGCAGATTGCGATGCTCCGCATGCAGGCCGCCGCCCGCCCCGTCCGCCGGGGCGCCCGACACCGCCTCATCGAGCAGCGCCTCGATCTCCGCGTCGCCCGTCTCCGCCCGATCGTCGAACGACCACAGCAGCACGGTGCCCGGTATCCATGTGGCCGGCGCCTCCCAGAAGGCCTCGTGCGGCGGTACCGGCTTGCTGACCCCCCAGTCACGGGCCGGGGCGGCCGTCACCAGGAACAACCCAGAAACCGCCCACATCCGCAGTGGGTTCCGAAAGCACAGGCGACGCATCACGGAGGACTCCGGTTCAGCATGGTGATCCGGCACAGCCGGTGCCGCCGCCGGCGCGCGGGATCGAGGCCCACGAAACAGAGCGCTCAACGCCGACCGTGCACCTCTCAACATGATCTACTTCCTATCCGATTGCGCCGGAAGGTCCGGGGGCGGGTACTGGAACGGCGTGGCCGGCAGCCCTTCCTTGCCCGGGCAGAGGCAGTGCGAATGTATCCGCCGCCCCCCCCTTGGCCGCTTCCTGGTCGAGCTGATTCGCCAGGTGCAGGCGGAAGTTGAGCGGCGCGCCCTTGGCCGTGCCGTAGGCGATCTTCATGTTCCAGGCGCCGCCACTGGCCGCCGAGGCGATCTGGATGATGTGACCGTCGGCGTTCCGTCGCGTGCGGCGGCGATCAGGCGCTCCACGTCGTCGGCCGTGGTCACGTCGGCCGCCACCGCAGGCGCATCGCCGTCCGGCAAGAATCACGGGCCAGCCCTGTCCCGCGAGCCGACGGGCGATCGCGGTGCCGGCGACGATGGCATGCTTGAGTTGACTAGTCGGTTCGTGCATGGCGTTCAGTCCCATAGGAACCATGTTCGATGCACGCCTGATAGCTGGCCTTGAGATTTTCCAGGGGCACGCAGGGCGGCAGATTGTTGCCTTCGCGCAAGCCGAACTTGCGC
The DNA here is from genome assembly GCA_002068325.1 of Lentisphaerae bacterium ADurb.BinA184. Taxonomy (GTDB): domain Bacteria; phylum Verrucomicrobiota; class Lentisphaeria; order Oligosphaerales; family MVZH01; genus MVZH01. The sequence continues at coordinate 13,412 of MVZH01000095.1, forward strand.
CCCCGCTTGACGCCCGACAGGAGAATGCGCCTGGTTTCGTTGAAGAGCTGTGCCGGTGTCCCGCCGGTGAACAGGCCGATATGCGGGCCGCCGGAGATGGCGATCTCCGGTCCCAACTCACGCCGCAGGGCACCGTGGTCGACGGGGAAGCCGGTGTCGAAATGGCTGATGCCCAGCCGGTTGGCCATGGTCTTGAAGTGGCGGGTACCGTCGCCGCAACAATGAAAACCGCGGCGCCGGTCGGCGGGCGTGGTGGCGGTCATGCGGCTGAACCAGAGTTCATGTGCGGGCAGCACCAGGTTTTCGAGCATCTCGGTGGAGACCATGGCGATGGCGTCGTCGGCCAGGTCGCCCCATGGCTTCACCGCGGGCTGCCCAGCCCGTTCACGCAGTGCCTGGTTGCGGATGATGCAGGCCTCGGTGATGAACAAGAACAGCGACCTGGCTTTCTCCGGCTCGGTGGCCATGAGCATGAAGATCTCCTCGCCGAAGAGCATGAAGGCGGCGGTCAGCGGCCCGTCAAAGCCCAGCGTGAAAGGCGCGACCCTGCCCTTGCGTCCCAGGTAGCTGAAATCCCGCGCCGCCTCGACGATCTCCTCGCGGAAGGCCAGTTGCCGCTTGACGTAAGGATTGTCCAGCGGATGCCCGATATCCTGAGCCATGAAGGCATCCAGATCGTCCAAACGCAGATAGCCATGGGGTGTACCCGGAACCTGGTTCGGGGTGAACTGCACCGGCACGCCGAAGTAGGCGGCGTCGTAGACGTTGTGGTACTCGACCGAGAACTCCCATTCGGCCGGCAGTTCGGCCATCCGGTCGCAGGTCTCGGCGATGGTCGTGTGCCAGTATTCCTGGAAGCGCGACTGCACGATCGGCGGCACGGTGGGGTCGTTGAGCATCTGCTCGTAGGAAAACCCCTCCGGGTTGAGCGCCGGATCCAGAACCACAATGCGGGAATTGCCCGCCCAGCCGCAGAGCACGCGCGGTGCCCGGCCCTCTTGGCGCAGTTCCAGCAACCGCCGTTTCTCTTCGTTGTTCGGATAGACGTAGTCGGGGCGATAGGTGCCGGCAACCGAACCGCCCCCTGTGGTGGCTAGGGTCGAATTGCCGGCATCCTGCGGTTTTGTCTTCATCAGTTAGACCTCCAGGCCATACGGATGTCAGGCCGGCCGGATCGTGCGGCCGCCGCCCGCCGCCCACAGCCTCAAGCCCATGGCCGTTACGTCAATGCCGCTATGAACCAGCGGCCGTTCCTCCAGTGCAGGGCTCACGCGATCACCTCATTGGGTTTCGGGTTTCGGGTGTCAAATCTACTTGGCCACCTGCAACCCGTAACCGTCACCGGACGCGTCCACCGAATCCCGGTTCTCCAGGATTGGATGTTGTAAGACCTATTTCCTTCCCGATTGTCCCTGCAGCTCCGGGGGCGGGTACTGGAACGGCGTGGCCGGCAGTCCCGCCTTGTTGTACAGCGTGACCTCCGGGAATCCCGCCCAGGCATAGCGCACGCCGGCCGGGTCGGTCACACCCTCCGCCCGCACCGTGACGGTTTCGCCCTGGATCTCGGCCACCGCCGGGTGCCAGGCACCGGCCGGGTCGCGGATCTCGAAGCCTTTCAGCCCGCCCGCGGCGGCCGCCAAGCCGCCGCCGAGGCCGTCGAACGTGACCACGAAGCGGTCGCCGTCCCGGCGGAACTCCCTCGGCAGGGGACCGTCG
>MVZH01000096.1 GCA_002068325.1 Lentisphaerae bacterium ADurb.BinA184
TCGGCCAGCATGCGGTCGGCGGAGCGGAAGGCTTCGGCGGCGGGGGTGTCGGCGGCCAGGGTCGTGAACAGCAGGTCGTTTTTGACGACGATCACGGCGTCGCTGAGCTCGCGCAGGGGGGCAAGGGCGCTCTCGGCCTGCCGGCGCCGCCAGTTGCCCTCGAAGCCGAACGGCACGGTGACCAGGAAGAACACCGGCACGTCGGCGTCGCGGGCCAGGCGGGCGACGACCCGGGCCGCTCCGGAGCCGGCGCCGCCGCCCAGGCCGACACAGGCCAGCAGCAGGCGCGCCCCGCCGATGAACTGGCCGAGTTCGCCGGCCGAGGCCGCGGCCGCCCGCTCGCCCAGCTCGGCGTCGCCGCCGCAGCCGTGGCGGCAGTTCCAACCTTGTCCGAGCGGGATGAGGATCAGGCCGGGCGTGTTGGGCAGGGCCGAGAGGTCGGTGTCCGCCGCCGCCACGTCGAGATGTTCCACGGCCCCGAGGCCGACGAGTTCCGCGGCCACGCGGCCGCCGCCGCCGCCCAGCCCGAGCACGGCGATGCGCTCGCGCCGCGTTCCGTCCTGAGTGCTGTTCGACACGGCCCGCCCCCCTACCACTTGAGGGCGCGGCCGACCGTGCCCATGCCGCGCCTCAGCTCGCGCCACGTCTGTTCGATCACCGACGGTTCCGAGTCGGCGATGGCCATGCTCAGGCGCCCCCAGCGGATCAGCCCGACCGGCGTGGCGTAGCGCGGGGAAGCGGCGACCCCCGGGTTGCCGGCAGTCCGCCAGGGCGTCCCGACCACGATGTTCATGTCGAACACCCGCCGGGCCAGCCGCTGGACGCCGTGGACGAGGGCGCCGCCGCCGCACAGCACCACGCCGGTGGCGATCCGCGAGAGCACCTTGTGCCGGCGCAGATCCTCGAGAATGACGTGGAACAGTTCCGACAGCCGCAGGTCGATGATCTGCTCGACCGAGGACAGCGGGATGCTGCGCGCCGTCCGGCCGATGGCCTCGACCACCAGCGGCCGCGAGCGCCCGTCAGGCGTCATCTCGGCCGAGGCTCCGAGCGACTCCAGCCGAGTGAGCACCTGGCGGCAGCGCGGGATCGGCAGGCGCAGCCCGAGCGAGAGGTCGTTGGCCAGATGGTCGCAGCCGACGGTCACCTGGCCGGAGTGGCAGACCCCCGCCCCGTAGAACAGCACGTATTCGGTCACCCCCGCCCCCAGGTCGATCACCAGCACGCCCTTCTCCATCTCCTCCGGCGGCAGCACGGCGAAGCCGCTGGCCAGGCCCGAGAACGCGATGTCCGCCGCCGGGTAGCCCATGACGTCGTTGAGCATGCGGCAGACGGTCTCGATGTTGTTGTGCTGGCCGTAGATGACGTGGATCTCCGCGTCCAGCCGGCCGCCGACCAGGCCGATCGGGTTGGTGACCTCGCGGTTGCCGTCCAGCAGGTAGCGCCGGTCCAGGTGGTGGAGGACGCGTTTGTCGGGCGGCAGGGCGTAGGCCTTGGCGTTGGTGTGGGCGGTGATGAGGTCTTCTTCGAGGACGCGGCGGTCGGGGCGCGTGATGGCCGTCCAGCCGGGGTTGTTCTCCGAGCGGATGCTGCCGCCGGTGACGGCCAGGAAGATGCGATCAATCTCCGTGCCCGAGGCCCTCTCCGCCGCGCGCAGGGCCTGCATGAGCTGTTCGCGCACGATGTCGGCGTCAATGATCTCGCCCTTGACCACCTTGATCGAGGGGAACTCGCCGACACCGACGATGGCCAGCAGGTCGTTGGCCTCGAACTCGCCCATCACGACCTTGACCGTGCCGCTGCCGATCTCGACCCCGGTGAGGATTTTTCGTTTGCGTCGCGCCATAGATCTTGCAAGGCGGGCAACTGGCGGTAGTTTGACGAACCGTCGCGGCGTCCGCCGCCCGGCGGCTGCCGTGACATCCCGGCGGGAGGCTGACCAGCCGTACCATAGCACCTCTGGCCGGTTTGGGGATGCCGGGGCCGCGGCTCACGGCAAAAAAAACGGGCCCGCAACTGACGCGGCGCAGGCCATGCCGCCGCGCATGGAGTCATGACCGCCATGCCGATGCCATACCCCCTTGCCTCCCCGGCCGTCAGCGGACTGATCTATGCCTTCCAGCAGAGCGACTGGTTCTCATGGCTGATCTACATCGTGCTGACCTTCTTCTCGATCGTCGCCTGGACCATCATGATCGACAAGCTGATCAGCGTGCGCCAGGCCCTGCGCCGCGGCGAAGAGTTCCAAAGGCGTTTCGCCGAGACGCGCTCGCCCGGCGACATGCTGCTGCAGCTGGACAAGTACGGAGGCTGCCCCATGGCCCAGGTCTATGAGGCCGGCATCGAGGAGATGGCCGAGATCATGGACCTGACGGCCGACGACCTCGAACGCTGCGCCCGCTCGCACACGCTGCCCCGCGCCCTCAGCACCAACGAGGTCGACCGCGTCCGCAGCACCCTCGAACGGAACGTCTCCGTCAGGGTCGGCGAACTGGAGTCCCGCCTCGGCTGGCTCGGCACCGCCGTGACCCTCAGCCCCTTCCTCGGCCTGCTCGGCACGGTGTGGGGCGTGATGATGGCCTTCTGCGGCATGGCCCAGGCCGGCAAGCCCGACATCGGCGCCCTCGCCCCCGGCGTCTCCGGCGCCCTCCTCACCACGGTGGTCGGACTGTGGGTGGCCATCCCCTCGCTGGTCGGCTACAACGCCATCACCACCACCGTCCGCCGGACCATCACCGACCTGGACAACTTCGTCGAGGACTTCGTCAGCGTGCTCAAACTCCAGGGCGGCGGCGGCCGGCGCGTCCAGGGCATCGGGGCGGGGAGGCCGACGGAATGAGCCGCCGGCGCTACTCCATGGTCAGCGGCATCAATGAGATCATCATGACGCCGCTCATCGACGTGACGTTCCTGCTGCTGATCGTCTTCGTCGTCACCACCCCCATGCTCGAATACGTCGTCAATGTCTCCCCGCCCAAAATGACCGCCGACCGGCCCGAGGATCCCGACAACATCCTGATCACCATCACCAACCGCGGCGAGATCCTGCTCGAACGCAAGACGCTGACCCTCGCGCAGGTCGCCATGCGGCTGGCTGAGCTGAAGGCCGGCAAGCCGGAGGCCGCCGTGCTGATCCGGGCCGACGCCGACCGCGCCTACCGCGAGGTGATTGGCATGATGCGCGTCGTCAAGGCCGCCGGCTTCACCAACCTTGCCCTCGTCACCGCCCCCGAGGACGACGAACGCTGACCGGGGCCGCCCCTCAACCTCAACGGTTCGAAGGCTCGAAGGACGGCAGCCCCCGTGCCCCCTGCGTGGGCGATTCGGCGTCTGCAGACTCCGCAAGGAAGAAGGCTCTTGGTTCAACCCCTGTGCCCCAGCCCCCTGACCCCTGGAATCCGTGATCGGTGATCGGTGATCCGTAATCCGTAGAGGCTCTTGCAGAAACCCAGCGGACAACAACGGCTTCGTGCGATGGAGGGCGGACCTCCGTGTCCGCCAGGTCAGACCCGAAGACCCGGTCTGCCGTAACGGAACCCGGACGACACGGAGGTCGTCCCTCCAGCCCGACAGACAGCAGCCCAGGTCGAGGGCGATGGAGGGCCGGGCTCCGTCCCGGCCATTCATGCAGGAGTCCTGCAAGGGGCTCCGTAACCCGACATCCAAGATCCGAAGCCTGAAACCCGAACCCGGAATCCGAAATCCTTCCCGGGATCCACGTGCGCCGAATCATCGTCACAGTCATCCGCATGGTTGTCGGCTTTGGGCTGGCCGCCTACCTCTTGCACCTCACCCTGCGCCGGACCGGCGCCGACCTGGTGGCCGAGCTGGCGGCGGCCACCCACGGCCTACTCCTCGCGGCGGGCTGCCTGCACGGCGGGGTCATCGCCATCGGCATCTGGCGCTGGCACCTGCTGCTGCGGACCCAGGGCATCGCCATTGCCGTCAGCGATACGGGACGGCTCAACCTGATCGGCATGTTCTTCAACCTCCTCGTCCCCGGTGCCGTGGGCGGTGACTTGTTCAAGATGGGCTTTCTGGCCCGCCAGACGCCGGGCAAGCGCACCGAGGCGGTGTTCAGCATCCTTGTGGACCGGTTGTTCGGCATGTTCGGGCTGTTCGTGGTTGCCGGCGTGGCCGTCCTGGCGGCGCGGCACGAGGTGGCCAGGCTGGGGCCCGGTTACCGGGCGGCGGCGTGGATCATCGGCGGCGGCAGCCTGACCGGGATCCTGGCCGCCCTCGCCCTCGAATTCCATCGCCCGATCCTTGAGCACCCGTGGCTCCGCCCGCTCTGGGCCGTCGCCGCCCGCCATGCCCCACACCGCCTCGCCGAGACCGTGCGCCGGCTAGTCGCGGGGCTGGACTCCTACCGGCGTGCCCGCGCCACCCTCGCCCTCGTCCTCCTGATCTCCATCGTCGTCCACACCGCCATGGCCGCCGAGGCGATCCTCATCGGCAAGGCGCTCCATGAGTCCACACTCACCGTCCGGCAGTACTTTGTGACCACGCAGATTGCCAACGCCTTCGCCGCCGTCCCGCTCGCCCCCGGCGGGGTCGGGCAGCGCGACCGTGGCGCCCAGGCCTTCTTCGAGGCCTTTGGCATGGAACACGCCAAGAGCGGCGCCATCCCGCTCACGCTCACCCTGGTGTTTGTGTTCTGGGGCCTGGTTGGCGCGGCCGTGCTGGTCTTCTCCCCGTCGCTGCGTTCGCTCGGCGGCCGGAGCGCGCCGCCGGGCGGGGCCGGGCCGGAGGGCCGCCCGACGTCATGAAAGTGCTCTTCCTTTACAGCGACTGGAAATGGACCGGGCCGGCCGAACCGGTCCTCCAGATGTGCCAGGGCCTGCAGGCGCGCGGACACGACGTGCTGCTCGCCCACATGGCGGACGCCGCCGTCTACAAGGAATCGGTGTCGCAGAAGGCCGTCGAGTACGGCCTGCACACCACCACCCGCTTCCGGCTCGACCGCCACCTCCCCCCCGTGGGCACGGCCCGCGACCTCTTCGCGCTGCCGCGCTTCCTGGCCCGCGGCCGCTTCGACATCCTCCACGTCCACCTCACCCATGACCACGCCCTCGGCGGCCTCTGCGCCCGCCTCGTGCCCCGCCGCCGCCGCCCCCTGGTCGTGCGGACCCTCCACCGCCGCGACGTGCTCCGCCCGACCCTCGGCAACCGACTGCTGCTGCGACGGCTCAGCGACGGCTGCCTGACCTTCACCGAGAGCTTCCGTCAACGCACCCTCGAACGCTTCCGCCTCGACCCCGGCCAAGTCGGCCTCCAGCCCATGACCGTGGACATCGAGCGCTTCTCGCCCGAACGCCGCTTCGCCGACGTGCGGCCGACGTACGGCATCCCCGCCGACGCCCCGCTCATCGGCATCGTCGGGCGCTGGCAGAAGTACCGCAAGGCTGAGGTCTTCCTCGACGCCGCGGCCCGCGTCATCGAGGCCGAACCCGCCACGCGCTTCATGATCATCGGACGGTCCAGCCAGATGCAGGAGTCGGTCGTCCAGCCCATGCGGGCCTTGGGCCTGCAGGAGCATGTCATCCTGCCGGGATACCTCATCGAGAGCTATGCCGACGCCCTGAACGGGCTGGACATCTTCACGCTGCTGATGCCGGGGTTCGACGGCACGGCGCGCGCCGTCCGCGAGGCGATGGCGCTGGCCAAGCCCTGCGTCGTCGCCGACTTCGGCATGCTCCCCGAGATCGTCCCCGACGGCGTCGCCGGGCTGGTGGTGCCGACCGACCCGCAGGCCCTGGCCGCGGCCTGGCTGGCGCTGATCCGCGACCCCGAGCGCCGCCGCCGGTTCGGCCAAGGCGCCCGGGCGCACGCCTGCGAGCACTTCGCCCCGCACCGCGTGGCCCCCGCCCTCGAAGCCTTCTACCAGAGCCTCCTCGCGGAACGACGCCCGCCGCGGCCGGGCTGACCCCCGCCGCCGCCGGCCGTTCCCTCGGACGAAGACCTCACTCGCCCAGGCCGGCCAGCGCGTCACGAAGCCGCTGCTCCTCGCGCCTCCCCGGCGCCAGCGCGTTCAGGTAGAACTCGACCAGCGGACCGCACGCCCCTTGGGGCAGGATCGCCTGCAGGGGCGCGGCCAGCTGCCGCAGACCGCGGACGCGCCGCGCCAGGCTGACGCCGCCGTGGCAGAACCGGATCCGATCCACGTCCACCAGCGCCAGCCGCCAGCCACACCCGCCCGGCCCCGGCTCGGACTCCGGAACCACCATGACGTTCGTGGGCTTGAGGTCGCCCGCCACGACCCCCGCCCCGTGCAGCCATCCGACCAGGCGGCCGGCCGCCGCCAGCAACTGTGCCCGCTCCTCGGCGGTCACCCCGTCGGCCACACGCTGCAGAAGCGTCTGCGGCCCGAGGTCTTCCAGCACCACGAAGCCGCGGCCACCCGCCGCCTGCAGCCACCCCAAGCTCCCGCAACACGGGACGCCCGCCATCGCCAGGCGGTAGCTGTTGAGCCACGCTGCACGGTCCGGCCGGGCACAGGCCGGCCACGCACGCACCCGGACGTACTCCTTGACGACGTATGACTGCCCGGCCACCACCACGCGCGTCAGCCGGCGTTTCACGTCCTGCTTGACCACGTTGTGCCCGGCGGCAAGGTTGGCGTCGTGCTGCCCGACGGCGGCCTGAGCGGCTTCGAGCGTAAACGGCCGCCGCACCCGCCAAGTCCCCGCCGCCGTCCGGCGGCAGGCGCACAGGCTGCTGGCTTCCAGAAGACGACGCCGGCGGCCCGGCCAGGCCGGTGACCGTCGCCGGAGAAAGGCATGGACGCCGCGTTGCCAGGCGGCCGCCGCCGCCGCTGCGTCAGGCGGCCCGGACGCCACCCCCAGGGCCGACAGGATCGCCCCCCCCTCGGCAGGCGCCAGCTCGCGCCCCAGGCCGAAGGCCAGCCCGAGAACCCCCTCCACCTGCCGACGCGCCAGGGTGCGCCTCACCCGGACCCCATAGACGTCCACCAGATGGAAGCCGGCGCGGACGCCCGCCCCCCCGGCCTCCCCGTCCCGCAACCCGCCGGGCGTCGCCGACCCCGCCCCGCAAGGTTCCCAAGTGACGAGGACATTGCCCGCATGCAGATCGGGGTGTTCCACGTTGGCCTTGAGCATCGCGGCCAGGAATCCGGTCAGCCCCCGCAGGAACGCCGCCCGCCGTTGCCCATCGCCCCGGCACTCGGCCCACGCCTCGGCAAACCCTGCGGCCCCGCACAGCTCCTCGCTGAGCAGGTAGCTGTCAGCCCCCCGCCGCCCCCAGGCCAGCAGGCGCACCACCGGAACCCCCGCCGCCCCGAGGCGCCGGCCCGACCGGAACTCCTTCTCGGCTTTGCACCGCCACAGCCCCTTGATGCGGTTGCGGAGACCGCGCGGATGGTCGTGCTTGACGAAGAACGTCCGCGAGCCGGCCGTGGCCCGGTACACCGTCCGGCGCACGTTCGCCTTGACGACCTGGGCGTCGCGCAGGCGCCCGGCAACCTCCGCCGCCGGGTCTTCGCCCGACGGGTCGGCGCCTCCCGACTGCCAGCGTACGCCGCTGAGATCCAACCCAGAACTGCCGGAATCCACCGTCACCGCTGACCTTTCGCCGGCCACCGCCGACCTCGGGGGCTGCCCCCGTGCCGCGCCGCGCCCTTCACGGTTGCGGGCCGTCCGTGGCCCGCCGCGCCTTGCGGGCATAGGCCTCGGCCAGCCAACCCTCGAATTCATCCACGTAACGCGGGAAGGAGTGGGCCAGCGCCGTTGTCCGGGCCTTGCCCCCCATCGCCCGCCGCATCTCGGGCTGCAACGCCAGGCGACGGACGGTCCCCTGCCACCGCGCCGCCACCTCGCCGGCGCCCGTCACCGGGAGCACCCATCCCTCTTCCCCTGGCGACACCATCTCACTCATCCCGCTGCAGTCGCTGACCACCACCGGCAGGCCGCAACTCATCGCTTCGAGGACGACATTGGCAAAGGAATCGTAGAACGCCGGGTGGAGCAGGGCGTCGGCCGCGCCATAGAACTCCTCCATCGCGCCGGTCGCGCCGGCATACACAAGGTACGGAGCGGCAAAGCCGGGCCTGCGTTTCCCCGCCACCACCAGACGCACCGACGGAAACTCCCTGTGCAAGCGGCCGAACACGGTGCGGAGCAGGGCAAGGTTCTTGAGCCGGAGGTTGTGCGCCACGAAGAGAAAGGCCACATCGCCTTCGGCCAGCCCCCACGCCTGCCGCACGACGCCGCGCCGGGCCGCCGTGAGGGGCGGCGAGAACCGCGTGGTGTCCACGCCGTTGTGGAGAACGTGCACCGCCTCCGGCGAGGCCCCGCTGGCCAAGGCCTGCCGCGCGCAGAACGCCGAGTTGGGCAGGAACAAGGCTTGCGGATTCCGCAACATCACCGCCTCCGCGGCGGCCGCCCGGCGGTGCCGGCCCGTCCGGTAACCCAGCCGCTTCAGCCAGCGCAACGGCCGCGGACAGGCGGACAGATTGTACCGCAGGAACTCGGTGTGGGTGCCGCCGCCCAGCCGGTGCACGTCGGCCGCATGCAGAAAACCCCAGTCCACCGTCACGTCCGGCCGCACCGTCCGCAGCGTCTCCTCGACCGCCGCCAGGCCGGGATGCACGGTGATGCCGTCAAAGCCGTCGTGCGTCTCGGCGGCGACGTGGACGTCGTACCCGCGCCGTGCCAGCTCCAGACACAGGCTGACGACGTAGTTCTCAGCACCGGCCCCTGCGCGCCGGAAATGCTCGACAAAGAACAAGAGTCTCACCCGCTGTCCGGCGCCTCGCGGAAGCCCCCGCGGCGGACCGCGCCGGTGCTTCCGTGGCGCAACCATACTCCGTGGCCCTGCCTCTGCAAGCTCACCCCTCCCCGCCACAGCGGCGGCAACGGATCGGTCGTCGGTCGTGGGGCCGCCCGGGGTCAGTCGCGTCGAGCTTCGCCCTTCGGGCTCGGCTCGACTCAACCGGATGGCACCGTGGGAAAGGTACCAGTCCTAATAATTGCCTTTATCTCGGGCAGGTGCGTATCCGGCGTGGCGGCGGTTGAGGCGGGCGGTGCGGGGTGTGGGGGTGTGCCGATTCAGTAGAGCGTCACGTTCCTGCCGGTTCCAAGCGGCACGGTTTGACGAGGGCCGCCGGGGTTGCGGTAGAGCCAGACGACGGCGCCGGGGTTGGTGGACAGGATCAGGTCCTGCCGGCCGTTTCCGAAGAGGTTTCCGACTTGGCCGATGAGGTGGAATTCCCCGCGGGCCGTGTGTTCCCGTGGCCGCTCGGCCTGGGCGAACGCGGCGCCCGCCGGCAGCGGCGTGGCGAGGCGCGCCAGGGGTTCTCCGCTCTCGCCGCTGACTAGGAGGCGGTCTTCGCAGGCGACGATGCGATCGGTCTCGGTGTCGCCCCAGGCCACGAGGGGATGATGCCGGCCGTAGACGCTGTTGATCTCGCCGCGAAGCGTGCCGTCGCCGTCATACAGGTGCAGCGGGCTGCAGCCGGGTGCGACGTGGTCAATGTCCACGAGGATCCGGCGCTCTGCGGGATCGGCGGCGAAGCGTCCGATGTGGATGGACTCGAAGTGGAGGCCGCGCTGTTGCCAGACGAGGCGGCCGCGTCCGTCGAGGCAGAGGAGGGCGTGGTCGCCGCAGCAGGTCAGGACGAGGCGCCATTGCTCGGGGCAGGTCCCTGTCGCGAGGACGCGCACGCAGTCCAGGTGCCCCTTGCCGAGGCCGAGCGCGTCGCCGTCGAGGGTCCAGAGCAGGCGTCCGTCGTGGTCAAGGAGGGCGTAGCCGGCGACGACTTCGTCCAGGCCGTCGCCGTCCAAGTCGAGGGGGTACGCCTGGTGGGCGGTAAGGAAGCCGCCGGGGTCGGTGGTGTGCCAGAGGGGCCTGCCGTCCCAGGTGAAGGCCCAAAGTCGGTGGTAGCGGCTTTTGAGGAGAAGGTCGTCGCGGTCGCCGCCGGTGAGGTTGGCGAAGGTGAGGCAGTCTGCGGCGTCGGGATTGGGGGTTGGGAAGCGTTGCAGTTCGGCGCCGCTGGCGCCATCGAGGGTGACCACATGGGATCGGGTGGCGACGACCACCTCGGGCCGGCCGTCGCGGTTCCAGTCGTGGATCTGGCAGGGCACGTCGCTGTGCAGTGCGGCGACGCCCTCGGCCGGTTTCCCCCAGTGCCAGAGCGGGGTTCCGTCGAGGCGGCAGGCGCTGACCGCCGCCACGGCGTGGACATCGTCGTGGTCCCAGAGCCGTGCCTGCACCAGCTCGGCCACGCCATCGCCGTCGAGGTCCCCCGCCACCGTCCAGGCGCCGGCGTAGCGGGGGGCGACGGTGAAGACGGCCTCCGGGCGGATCTCGGGCAGGCCGGTTCGCGGGAAAGTGGTCAGGTCAACCGAGAAGGGAGTGGTTGCCATCGGGTCTCCTCCGTCAGCATGGCCATGGCCCGCCGGTTAGTGTGCGCAGGCCAGGACGGCATCTATCATCGCCTGGTAGTTGGGGAAGCATTCCTCGCCGCGGCCGCGGATGTAAGGTGAGGCGGTGGGGCAGACGATCAGGCCCCGGCGGTCGTCGAAGGCGTCGGCGATCAGTTGCTCCGTCTCCTCGCGGATTGCCTCGGGGCTGGCCTCGTACATGCGGTGGATCTGGATGTTGCCCTCGAGGCAGGTGCGGCCGCGCGCCACCGCCTTGGCCTCGCGCGCCAGGATGTCGCCCTGCGGCGGCGGCTCGAAGGGGTGGAGGACATCCACGCCCATCTCGACGAAGCCGGCGAGCACCCGTTTCATGGCGCCGTGGCAATGGACGTGCACCCGGCCGCCGGCGTTGTGGACGGCGTCCAGGATCGGCGTGTCGTAGCGCACGTTGAAATCGTCGAAATCCCTCGGGCCGTGCAGCGGGGGGACCACATACTCCTCTCCCAGCATGGTGAAGAACGGCCCGACGCCGGCGGCGACCAGGAACCTGACCCGCTGCAGCATGATCGCCAGCTGCCGTTCACACAGTGCGTGGAGGATGGTGCGGTCGGTGACCGACATCAGGGCGAAGGTTTCGCTGCCGCACAGTTCCGCCACGAAGCCGGCGGGGTTCATGCCCAGCCCGACCTCGGCGATCCCGCGGTCGCCAACCGCGGCCTTGACGGCGAGGAACGACGAGGGGTCGCCGGCAATCTGCGGCAGGGGCAGCGAGAGGTACTTCTCCGCGTCGTCGGCGGAACGGATGAGGAAGGTCTCGTGCAGCCCCGGCTGTCCTTTGCGGCTCTCCAGCCGCGACTGCCGCAGGTCGCCCTTGGGGGTGTGCAGGGTACTGACGTGCCGTTCGAAATCCGCCGAGTGCGGCTCGGAGTGCGTCTCCCACGGCTGGCCCGATTCGAACTGGCAGCCCGACCAGCCGGCCTTCAGCTCGGTGTGCTCGGCGAGGTATGCCTTCAAGCGGTCGTAGGTGGGATCGCCGGCCGGGAACCCGCTACGGCTGTAGACGGCGGGCCGGTCGGTTTCACGGTGGAGGTAGCAGCGGCTCAGGCGCTCGTGGCGTGTCATGACGGCATCCTTCGCCAATCCAACGTCTTCGGCTGAGAACCTTGTTGCCGCGGCGGGCCGGCGCCACTCAGTCTTCGTATCTCCGTTGTCCGTTTAGCATCTGCCGGAGGGACTCGACGGTGACCGCGGCGCGGGGCCGGAAGGCGTCCGAGCGCGCGTAGTTGACCAAGGCTTGCAGGAGACGGCGGCTCTCGGGTGTGCGGTGGCGGATGCCCCAGCCGATGCGCAGGCAGGTGGCCAAGAGCCGTCCGGCGCCGACCCGCGCCTCGAACAGATAGGCCTTGTGCCGTGCGGCCCGGTAGTGATCGATCAGGCGGATGATCGGCCGGATTGGCGTGACACGACGCCAGGCATCGAGGTTGAACGGCCAGGTGCGCTCCCCGGGCCAGCCGCCGATGACCAGGTTCACGAAGGCGTAGTCACAGAATCCCTCGTGCGGGAAGTCCGCCAGCGCGCGGTGTCTTTCGACGACGGTGCCCGAGTGTCCGGTGCGGCCGCGGTTCCACGGGACGGTCCGGAAGACGTCCGTGTCCGCCATCTGGTAGTACGGCAGCGCCTGATCCGAGAGCAGGAGGACGCGTCCGCCGCGGGACAGGAAGTTGAGGTCCTCATCGTTCAGGCGGTCGCAGGCCACGCGCAGGCGCTCCGCCGTCGTGGCGCCGGTGCCTGCAGCCGTGGCCGCCCCGAGGAACTGTTCGAGCGCGGGACCGGCGGTGCCCACGACGCGGATTCCGTCGGCGGGAGCGAACGGCGGCACATGCGGAAAGACCCAGAACTGCCAGCGGTTGGCGGTGATGGCCCCGCGCCGCGGGCACGTCAGCCGCGCCTCGAGGTCAGCCGTCGCCGGCCGGGCCAGGGCAGGCAGCGTCATCCTCAGCCCGCGCAACCGGACGATCCCGGCGGAACCGGTTGACGGCACCGGGAGCGACTCCGACCACCAAGTCTTCCCGGCGTGGCGGACGGCGACTTCGAGCCGCCAGCCGGGCGGCGGCGCGGTGGCGTCGGCCGCGACCGCAAACCGGAATACGACTGAGCTTTCCGCCGCGAAGGTCCGCCGGTTCCGGTCGTCCCAGAGGACAACAGTGCCGTCGTTGTACGCGCGCATCTCCTGCGGGGAGACGTTGTGGGGCGTGCCGAAGTCGTCTGCGATTCCTTCGACCGCCCACAGCGTGTCGTGGAAGAGCCACTGAATGTATCCGGCGAAGCCGTACAGGCGGGCCTTTTCGTAGCCTTCCTTGCGGAGCAGGGCCTGGAGTGCGCGCGAGTTCCTGACGAAGCGGGGGAGTTCCCGGGTCAGCCCGGCCCGCCGGGCCGCGATGGCCGCCTCCTCGAACCAGTACGGCTCCGTGGGCAGTCCGCGGTAGCGTCGCCGCTTGCGGATGTCCGGGTAGCTAGACCACCAGGCGTACTCGTGGGCGAGGGCCGGCCGTTGCGTCTTGGGCGGCGGTGTGTAGCGCAGGGCGTCGCGGGCGTAGGTGGGTTCGTCCAGATCCGAGTCGCGCCGTCCCAGCGGGGTGGTCAGGGTGGTGATGCTGCCTTCGTTGGTATCCATCACGAGGGTGTGCGGGGCGAGGCGGCGAGTGCGGGCCGGCAGCTGCTGGTTGAAGAGGCGGAACGAGGTCCGGTCTTGCGCCGGGAAGTACAGCTCGCCGGCCATGGAGAAGCAGGCCAGCGCAGGATGGGCGCGCTGGGATGAGACGATGTTGTCGAGTTCCTGGCGGAGGAATCGCCGCCACTCGGGGCCGGGGGCATTGCGCACGGCCCGCACCGGGTTCACGACGCCGAAGGGCAACGTCTGCATGACCAGCATGCCCACCTCGTCCGCCGCCTGCAGATGTTCCTCGGTGAAGAGGTCGTAGGCGTGCACCAGGTTGAACCCGTAGGACTTCATCTGCGACAGACGTTGCCGGAAGAACGCCACCGAGTTCGGCGGCGAGACGGTCGCGGGGTAACACTGGTTGTCGCCGCAGCCGCGGAGGAAGACCGGTTGCCCGTTCAGCAGAACTCGCCGGCCCTTCACGCATAGGCTGCGCAGGCCGAACCGCACGCTGACCTGGTCAAGGCACGATCCCCCGCGATGGATTTCCACCACGGCCCGGCAGAGGGCCGGCGACTCCGGGCTCCAGCGCGGCAGGTCGCCGGTCGGGATGGCCAGACGGATGTCGCGGCCGCGGCCGGCCAGCGGGCACACGGCCGTCCAGTGTGGCCGGGCCTCCGCACCGGCGTACACCGTCAGGCGCAACTCGCATTGGGGCGGCCTCGTCGGCAGGCGACCGGCGACTCCGATCCAGGCGGCCCCGACGTCGGCCTGCGCGTCGCCGTGCACGAACACATCGCGGATCCAGGCCGGCCCGTGGCATTCGAGCTGAACACTGCGGTAGATTCCCTCCCAGCCGCCGACAATCCACTCGAACACGCCGTCCAGGCGCAGCTCGGGCCGGCTGATGCAGATGACCAGGTCGTTGTCCTCGCCGGGACGGGCCTGCGCCGTCACGTCGGCACGGACCGGGCAGCGCGAGCTGAGCGTCATCCCGAGGGCGCAGCCGTTTAGCCAGACTTCCGCCGCGGGCAGCACGCCTCCGAGGCGCAGCGAGATGCGACGGCCCGCCCATTCGGACGGCAGGACGAAGCGTTTCCGGTACCACACGCGATGCCGGTGCGAGTTGAAACGGAACGCGCGCGCCGCCGCGGCGCCGGTCTGCGCCTGCCAGCAGCCGGGCACGGCGATGCGGCCGGGGAAGTGCCGCGTCCAGTCCACCGTCTCCTCGGTCGCCTGCTGGCCCTGCGGCCTGGGGTCGGCCAGGTAACTCCACTCGCCATCGAGGCGGATCGCCGGCCTCAGCGACGTGCGCCCGGCCGGAAGGTCAACGGCAAACGTCATGGCAACCCCCTGCCGCCTCCGGCCCCGGCCTGGCGGCCGCCCGGCCGGCGTCTTACGACGGCATCGAACCGTGTCATGCTTGGGCGGCCTCTTCCGCGGCAAGCCGCTTCAGCAGCCGCAGGTTTTCGGCGACCAGGGCGTCATCAATGGTGTCCGCCAGCAGATAGGCGCCGCTGGCCCGTCCCACCCACGTCTCGTAGCCTCCGCGGTGCCGCGCCTCGCGCGTCGGCAGGTAGCTCAGCGAGCCGTTGGTGACGCTGCAGCACAAGGTGTAGGCGAAGGGGCTGCCCGCGCGGATGCGCAGCGAGATCCCGGAGAACATTTCGCCGGGCATGGGGACGATGGCCAGCGGACCGATGCGGGTCACCGTCTGGCGGAAGCTCCGCCCCTTCAGCAACGGCTGCCGGTGCGCCTCGACGACGGCGCAGTGGTGCCGGTACTCGCACATCGGCGAACCCCATTCGTCCTTGCGGCT
>MVZH01000097.1 GCA_002068325.1 Lentisphaerae bacterium ADurb.BinA184
GGGACGCGGCCCGCCTGGCCCTGCAGATCCTGGCGGGGACCCGGCCGGAGACGTTGCCTGTCATCACGCAGAGCCCCAATCAGTTCATGTTCGACCTGGTGCAGTTGCAGCGCTTCGGCCTCGACCGCTCGCGCCTGCCGCCGGGCAGCATCATCATCAACGAGCCGCCAACCTGGGTCGCCGTCAACCGCCGCCAGATCTGGGTCGCCGCCGGCGTCACCGGCGGGGTGCTGGCCGGGCTGGCGGCGCTGGCCCTGCACATCCAGCTGCGGCGACGGGCCGAGGCCGGGCGCTACGCCCTCGAGGAGAAGCTGCGCGAACACCAGAAGCTGGAGAGCATGGGCATCATGGCCGGCGGCATCGCCCACGACTTCAACAACCTGCTCATGAACGTGCTGGGCAACGCCAGCTTGGCGCGCACGGACGTGCCGCCCGATTCGACGGCGGCCAGGTGCCTGCAGGACATCGAGAAGGTCGGCCGCCAGGCGGCCACCCTCACCCAGCAGCTGCTCGCCTACTCCGGCCACGGCAAGCTGGCCACCGAGCCGCTGGACCTGTCCAAGCTGATCGCCACCATGGCGCCGTTGATGGAACGCGCAATCTCCAAGAAGGCCCGCCTGCACCTGGCCCTGTCGCCGGGCCTGCCGAGGATTGACGGCGACGCCGCACAGCTCCGGCAGGTCGTCATGAACCTGGTCGCCAACGCCTCCGAGGCGGTCGAGGGCGGCGGGCGCCCGTCGGGGGAGATCCGCCTCGGCACCGGGGTCACGATGCTCGAACCGGGTAGCGTGACCGTTCCCAAGCTCGACAACCTGCCGGCCGCGCAGACCTGCGTTTACATCGAGGTGGTTGACGACGGCGTCGGCATCCCCGCCAAGGACCTGCCCCGGATATTCGACCCGTTCTTCACGTCGAAGCGGACGGGCCGGGGCCTGGGGCTGGCGGCCGTGCTGGGGATCGTGCGCGGGCACGGGGGGGTGCTGCAGGTGCACAGCCGCGAGGGCCACGGCGCCCGCTTCCGGGTCCTCCTGCCGCCGGCGGCCGCCAGTGAGACCGAACCGACGGCCGCCGACGAGGGCTCACCCGACCCGGCCCGCGACCGGCGCGGTTCCGGCACCGTGGTTGTGATTGACGACGAGGAGAGCGTGCGCAATGTGTGCACCGCCATCCTGCACCGCGCCGGTTTCTCCGTCCTCACCGCCCGCTCCGGCCCCGACGGGATCGAGCTGCTCCGCCGGAGTCCGCCCGGCGTCCGGGCCGTGCTCCTGAACCTGACCATGCCGGAGATGAGCGTCGCCGCCGCCCTGGCTGAGATCGCCCGCATTGCGCCGGGGGTTCCGGTCGTGCTCTCCAGCGGGTTCGGGCGGGTGGACACCACCACCGGGCTGTCGCCGGACCGTTACGCCGGCTTCATCCAGAAGCCCTACACGCCCGACGGCCTGATCCGCGAGCTGCACCGTGTCCTCGATGCCGCCTTCGGTTGAACGGGGAAAGCCTGGCGGGTTGAAAAAGTGGGCCTCCCGGGCGTCTTGACGTACGGCAGACGGCGCGGGGGCGCGGCCCGCCCCCGGCCTGCACCCTTTGCCTTCGCCCCGCTGGAACGGTTGGCGCCACGACGACAAGGAGGATCCCATGCAATCCGCCAAGCTGCTGGTTGTTGCGTGCGTGACGGCCCTCGGCCTGGTCTGGCCACTGGCAGATGCCGCCGCCCAGGAGGACGCCAAGGTGACACGCGAACAGGCGACAAAGCTCTTCCGCGAAGGCAACTACGACGAGGCCTTCACCAAGTACAAGGCGCTGGCGCTGACCGCCGGGCGGGCCGACGGCGGCGACTTCTCCAGTGTCGTCTTCTGTCTGCAGCAACTCGGCCGGATCGATGAGTGCGACGCCATCCTCGAAGAGGCCGCGGCCCTGCACAAGGACAGCTGGCCCCTCCTGGAGGCCCTGGCCAACACCTACTACAACCTCGAACACTACGGCTTCATCATCGCCGGGCAGTTCGCCCGTGGCCGCCACCGCGGCGGCGGGCGCTGGGTGATGACCGAGGAGCGCGACCGCATCCGCTCCCTGCAACTCATCGAGGCGGCCCGCCTGCTCGCCGAGAAGGACGCCCCCAAGAACGCCCTCGCCGGCCTCTGCCTGAACTACGCGACCAAACTCATCGGCTACCGCGGCTACAACGACTCGTGGCGACTGCAATACCTGACCGACCTCGCGATTCTGCCCGACTACGAGGAAGGCCGCTACCACGGCGGCGGCCAGACCGCCGGTGCCCCGGTGGATGCCGACGGCAACCCCGTCTTCCACCGCATCCCCAAAGACTTCGAGTCCGCCGCGTCCGACGGCGAGCGCTGGCGCTGGCTGCTGGTGCAGGCCATGGAATTGGACGAGGGCCGCAAGCTGCCCGTGCTGATGCAGTTCGCCGACTTCCTCAGCCAGCAGTTCGGGGCCGAGACCCTGGCCTACTACGGCGGGCGCTGGGGCGGCTGGGGAATGGCGGACGAGGACGGCGGCGCCCAGCAGACCGGCAACCTGCTGCAGCTGCACACCCTCAAGGACACCGAGACGATCGCCCGCCTCGCCACCGGCGTCAAGCGCTTCGACCTGCCCAACGAATACAACTTCATCCGCATCTTCCAGCAGGTCGCCGCGGCCGGCAAGAGCGGCTATGGCGAGCAGGCGCTGGAACGGCTGGCCCGCCTCTTCGAGAACCGCCGGCAGTACCCGCGCGCCGCCGACTACTGGCGACGGCTCATCGAGCAGTACGGCCCCGGCCACAACAACTACCGCGAGGCGCAGCTCAAACAGATCACGGGCAACTGGGGCCGCTTCGAGCCGGTGAAGGCGACCGCCCGCGGTGCCGCCCCCACGGTGGATTTTGTCTTCCGCAACGGCCGCAAGGTCGAGTTCGAGGCCCAGCCGGTGGACGTCGCGCGGCTGCTCGCCGACGTCAAGGAATACCTCGAATCCAACCCCGGCAAGCTCGACTGGCAGAGGACGCGGGTTGACGAGATCGGCTACCGCCTGGTCGAACAGAACGAGACCAAGTACCTGGGCAAGACCGTCGCGCAGTGGCAGCTCGACCTCAAGCCGGCCGCCGACCACTTCGACCGCCGCATCACGGTCACCGCCCCGATGAAGACGCCGGGCGCCTACCTGGTCACCGGCCGCCTGGACGACGGCAACGTCAGCCGCATCATCCTGTGGATCGCCGACACCATCCTGGTCGAGAAGAAGCTTGCCCAGCAGGGCTACTACTTCGTCTGCGACGCCGCCACCGGCGCCCCCGTCGCCAAGGCCACGGTCGAGTTCTTCGGCTTCACCCAGCAGCAGCGCGGCAATGCCAACAAGTACGACGTCATCACCAAGAAGTTCGCCGAGTTCAGCGATGCCGACGGGCAGGTTTTCGTCAAGCCCGACGCCCTGCCGGACCGCTACCAGTGGCTGGTGACGGCGACCACGCCCGAGGGCCGCCTGGCCTACCTCGGCTTCCAAGGAGTCTGGTTCCGTGCGGTTCATGATCCCGAGTACAACGCCACCAAGGTGTTCGGCATCACCGACCGCCCGGTCTACCGGCCGGGGCAGAAGGTGCACTTCAAGGTCTGGGTGCGGCATGCGAAGTACGACCAGGAGGACACCTCGGACTTCGCCAGGCAGGGCTTCGCCGTCCGCATCCACGACCCCCAGGGCCAAGAGTTCCTCGCCAAGGACTATCAGAGCGACGAGTACGCCGGCTTCGAGGGCGAGGTCGAGCTTCCCGAGGAGGCGGCGCTCGGGGTCTACCGCATCCAGCTTCCCAACCATGGCTACGCCACCTCGTTCCGCGTCGAGGAGTACAAGAAGCCGGAGTTTGAGGTGACGGTGGACGCGCCGACCGAGCCGGTGATGCTCGGCGAGAAGGTGACGGCGACGGTCAAGGCCAAGTACTACTTCGGCTCGCCGGTGACCAAGGCCAAGGTCAAGATCAAGGTTTTGCGGACTCCGCAAACCGCGCAGTGGTACCCGTACGGTCTCTGGGACTGGTTCTACGGCCGCGGCTACTGGTGGTTTGCCTACGACTACGACTGGTATCCCGGCTGGCGCGAATGGGGCTGCCCGGCGCCGCGCTGGTGGTGGTGGCCGGCCCCGCAGACCCCGCCCGAGGTCGTCGTCGAGATGGAGCGCGCGATCGGCGAGGACGGCACGGTCAAGGTCGAGTTCAACACCGCCCTGGCCAAGGAGCTGCACGGCGACAGCGACCACCGCTATGACATTACGGCCGAAGTCGTCGACGAGTCGCGCCGCACCATCGTCGGGCAGGGCGGCGTGCTGGTGGCGCGCCAGCCGTTCAAGGTCTACGTCTGGGTGGATGGCGGGCACTACCGGGTCGGCGACACCGTGCGCGCCGACCTCTACGCCCAGACCCCGGCCGGCAAGCCCGTGGTCGGCAAGGCCCGCCTCGTCCTCAACAAGCTGTCCTACGCCAAGGACGGCGAGCCGGTCGAGACGGAGGTGCGCGGCTGGGACGGCGAGACCAACCTCGAGGGGCGCATGAGCCGGCACCTGGCGGCCTCGGAACCGGGCCAGTACCGGCTGGCGTGCAGCGTCACCGACGGCCAGGGCCACACGATCGAGGGCGGCTACGTCTTCTGCATCACGGGTGAGGGCTTCGACGGACGGCAGTTCCGTTTCAACCAGATCGAGCTGGTGCCCGAGAAGCGCGAGTACGCCCCCGGCGAGGCGGTCAGCCTGATGGTCAACACCGACCGGGTGGGCAGCACGGTGCTGCTGTTCGCGCGGCCCACCAACGGCATCTACCTGCCGCCCAAGGTGATGCGGCTGGACGGCAAGAGCGCGGTCGAGGAGCTCGCCGTCTCCAAGAAGGACATGCCGAACTTCTTTGTCGAGGCGCTGACGGTCAGCGACGGCAAGGTGCACACCACGCTGCGCGAGATCGTAGTGCCGCCCGAGAAGCGGGTGCTCAACGTCGCGGTGACGCCGTCGGCGACGGAGTACAAGCCGGGGGCGGCGGCGACGGTGAAAGTCAAGGTGACTGACCTCGCCGGCGAGCCGGTGGTAGGCGCGGTGGCGCTGACGATGTACGACAAGGCCGTCGAGTACATCTCCGGCGGTTCGAACGTGCGGGAGATCCGCGAGTTCTTCTGGAAGTGGCGGCGGCATCACAACCCGTCCACCCAGTCGAACGTGGACCGCTGGTTCGGCAACCTGTTGAAGAGCAAGGAGATCGGCATGGCCAGCCTCGGCCTGTTCGGCCACCTGGCGGACGAGGGTGCGGCCGGGGATGAGATGGCGATGGGCGGCGGCTTCGGCGGCGAGATGAGGCGCAAGGGCGGCGGCATGATGATGCAGCGCGCCATGGCCAAGTCGGCGGCGGCGGAAGGCGTGGCGTTTGCCATGGACGCGGCCATGCCGATGGCGGCGGCGCCGATGCTGGCGAACGGGATGGCCGACCTCGAGATGGCAGAGAAGGAACAGCTCGCGGCCGGCGAGGGCGGCGGCGAGGCCGCGGCCCCGGTCACCGTCCGCACCCAGTTTGCGGACACCGCATTCTGGAAAGGCGACATCATCACCGACAAGGACGGCGCCGCCGAGATCGCGCTGACCATGCCGGAGAACCTCACCGGCTGGAAGGTCAAGGCCTGGGGCCTGACCCACGGCACCAAGGTCGGCGAAGGCTCGGTCGAGGTGGTGACGCGCAAGAATCTGATGCTGCGGCTGCAGGCGCCGCGCTTCTTCGTAGAGAAGGACGAGGTCGTGCTCTCGGCCAACGTCCACAACTACCTCGACAAGGCGAAGAAGGTGCAGGCCGTTCTCGAGCTGGACGGAGGCTGCCTCGAGGTGATCGGCAAGCCCGCGGTCGCCGTGGACGTCAAGGCCGGCGACGAGCGGCGCGTGGACTGGCGGGTCAAGGTCGTGCGCGAGGGCGAGGCCATCGTGCGCATGAAGGCGCTGACCGACGAGGAGTCGGACGCCATGGAGATGCGCTTCCCGGTCTACGTGCACGGCATGGACAAGATGGTCAGCTTCAGCGGCGTGGTGCGTCCGGATAAGGAGAGCTCGAGCTTCGCGATCAGCGTGCCCGAGCAGCGGCGCGTCAACGAGACCTCGCTGACCGTGCGTTACTCGCCGACGCTGGCCGGGGCGCTGGTTGACGCCCTGCCCTACCTGGTGGACTACCCGTACGGTTGCACCGAGCAGACGCTGAACCGCTTCCTGCCGACCGTGATCGTACAGAAGATCATCCTCGACATGAGCATCAACCTTGAGGACGTGAAGGCCAAGCGCACCAACCTGAACGCCCAGGAGCTTGGCGACCCGGCGAAGCGCGCCGCCCAGTGGCAGCGCTACGACCGCAACCCGGTGTTCGACTCGGGCGAGGTCCGGGACATGGTCAAGGACGGCGTCGGCCAGTTGACCGCGATGCAGGTTTCCGACGGCGGCTGGGGGTGGTTCTCGGGCTACGGCGAGCAGTCCTACCCGCACACCACGGCGGTGGTGGTGCATGGGCTGCAGGTGGCGCTGGCCAACGACGTCGCCATCGTCCCCGGTGTGCTCGAACGCGGCATCGAGTGGCTGAAGGGCTACCAGGCCGAGGAGGTCCGCCGCCTCAAGAACGCCGAGAAGGAGGTCAAGCCGTGGAAGCGGCTGGCCGACGACCTCGATGCCCTAGTCTACATGGTGCTGGCCGACGGCAAGCTCGAGAACCCCGAGATGCGCGAGTTCCTCTACCGCGACCGCACCCACCTCTCGGTCTACGCCAATGCCATGCTGGGGATCGGCCTGCAGATCGCCGGCGACGGCGAGAAACTCGCCATGGTCAAGCGCAACATCGGGCAGTACCTGGTGCAGGACGACGAGAACCAGACCGCCTACCTCAAGCTGCCCTCGGAGGGCTACTGGTGGTGCTGGTATGGCGGCGAGATCGAGACGCACGCTTTCTACCTGAAGCTGCTGGCCCGCACCGAGCCGAAGAGCGAGGTCGCCTCGCGCATGGTCAAGTACCTGCTCAACAACCGCAAGCACGCCACCTACTGGAACTCGACCCGCGACACCGCCTACTGCATCGAGGCCATGGCCGAGTACCTGCGCGCCAGCGGCGAGGACAAGCCGGACCTCAAGGTGCAGGTGGTGGTTGACGGGCGCACCGCCAAGGAGGTCGCGGTCAACGCCGACAACCTCTTCTCGTTCGACGGCGACCTGCGGCTGGAGGGCGACGCGGTGGACACCGGCGAGCACAAAATCGAGCTGCGCAAACAGGGCAAAGGGCCGCTGTACTACAATGCCTACCTGAGCTACTTCTCGCTCGAGGACTTCATCACCAAGGCCGGCCTGGAGATCAAGGTCCAGCGCCAGGTCTACCGCCTGATCCCCGAGGACAAGAAGGTCAAGGTGGCGGGCTCGCGCGGCCAGGCCCTCGATCAGAAGGTCGAGAAGTACCGGCGCGAGAGGCTGAACAACCTCGATACCCTGAAGAGCGGCGAGCTGATCGAGGTCGAGCTGGAGATCGAGAGCAAGAACGACTACGAGTACATCGTCTTCGAGGACATGAAGGGGGCGGGCTTCGAGCCGGTCGAGGTGCGCAGCGGCTACACCGGCAACGACCTCGGCGCCTACGTCGAGTTCCGCGACGAACGCGTGGCGTTCTTCGTGCGCGTCCTGGCCCGCGGCAAACACAGCGTCTCCTACCGGTTGCGGGCCGAGATCCCCGGCCGGTTCAGCGCGCTGCCGACGCGCGCCCACGCCATGTACGCCCCCGAGTTGCGCGCCAACTCCGACGAGATCAAGCTGCAGATCGAGGACTGAGGGTCCCGGTTGGCGGACGGGCGGCGGGCGCCGCGACCGGTCACACGGTCGCCGGCGGGCTGCTCTCGGCCAAGATGTCGGGCGACGACAGCATGACCACGTGGAAATGAACCCACATGGCCATCAGCGTCATCGCCGCCACCCCGATGACGACGGCACGGAAGCTCAAGGTGCTGCCCGTGGCGGGCCGTGCAGTCGGGCTATCCATTGCGCCGTGTCGCCGGTGCGGCATTGTGCAGCCCCCAGCACTCGGCCTCGAACGTCGGGTCGCTCCCGGCGGCTAGCAGGAGGTAGACCAGCGCCCAGTCCTGGTCGTTGGCCATCTCGTCGTTCAGCCGGCCGGGTTCGCCGTTGACCCGGTCCGGATGGATGTGGGCGCAGGAGCCTGGCGGACCAGGGTCTCCATGATGCGCCCCGCCTGCTCGTCGTGGCGGTTGCAGTCCAAGACGGACACCTCGTTCGGGATCGGCGGGTTACCGCTCCGCAAACCGCAGCGCAAACAGGTCGGCGTCGCGCAGCACGGCGCGCAGGCGGACCGGCCGCCCGGCCAGGGCGCCGACGTCCGGCCCACCCCGCCACGACACCACCTGATCGAGCCGATCCCCGTACATCGGCGCCATGTCGTCCAGCGCGTGGCCGGGTACGGGCCGGCCGTTGTCCTGTTGAAGCTCGACGGCTACGGAGCCCGCCGCCGAGGTCGAGAAGTTGATCCGCAGCTGGCCCCCGTTGAAGAAAAACGGGCGCGTGACCATCTCGCCGCCGGCGTGACCGGCGTTGACGCTCGCGAACCCCCACGGCCGCAAGCTCAGCCGCCGCAGGCGGTTGTCCGGCCAGCCGTAGTGCTCACTGATATACATGGACCACTCGGTCTCGGCCAGGGGCAGGATGCCGATCGCCGGGCAGTTGTTGCGGTGCGTCCAGTTGCGTTCGTCAAGCCCGGCCCGCATCCACGCCTCCGGGAACGGGCGGCGCCAGTGCACCCCGTCGCGGCTCGACAGCATCACCGCGTCCGTCATGCCGGCCATGCCCGGCTGCCCGGTGCCGGGGTAGTCCATGGCGCTGATGTCCGCCACCGGGGTCTCGCGTTCCGCCACGTAGCGCATGGGGAACGAGAGCAGGATGTGCTCGGCGCCCGGCACCAGGACGGTCGCGTTGGTGTAGAACTGCTCGACCGGCGCGCCCTCGTCGTAGCGGTGCGGCACCGGATCGCTCCAGTGGAGGAAATCGTCGGAGGTGCAGCTCTGGATCGCCCGGCCGCGCCCCGCCTCGAAGAAGCGGCTGAAGAGCCGGTACTTGCCGATGACCGGATCCCACAGCGGGACGTTCGCGCTGTCAAATGCCCCCGCCACATCGAGCGGCGCCTCCTGCGCCAGCCGCCAGCGGAATCCGTCAGCCGAGTACAGCGCGTACAGGCTTCCCTCGCCACACCCGCCGACGGCCTTGAACCGGCGATCCGGCGCGCACGCCGGGTTCGTGTCGCGGAAAGGCACCAGGTTGTGGGCCTGCGTACCTTGCCAGACCACGTTGTTCCGGCCCCCGTCGCCAAGGTCGAAGATCCCCAGCGCCGGGCGTCGGAAATGCCGGCCGTCCTCGCTGACCGCGACTTGGGCGGTCTGTTGCCCAGATGCGTCGCCGCCGGCATCCCCCAGCGGGTAGTGGCCCCGGTAGTAGAGCAGGTAATGGCCCTCGTGCTCGACCAGCACGCTGTACACGCCGCTGCAGGCATTCTCCAGAGCCCCCTGAACCTGGAACACCACCTCCTCCCGCTTGGGCGGGTGCAGCTTCAGGGCGGCGCCGCCCTCAAAACGCTCGATGAGGTCGTCGTCAACAAAGAGTTCGCGGCGGGAGCCAATGTGCAAGACCGTGCTGATGGCGTTGTGACCGTTCACTGCGAACTTCCTTTTCTTCCTGGCGTCTTCTTGGGGTGTGTCCAGCCTTCCCCGGCCCCGCCGGGGCCTCAACGCCCCACGGCATTACCGGCGGAGACCGCCGGCTCCAGGCCCCATGACCCGCAACCTACGGTGCCTTCGTGCTTCGTTGCCGGAATTACCGATCACGGGTTACCGATCACCGATCACCGGTTTTCGGCATCACCGGCGGAGACCGCCGGCTCCAGGATCCACAAGGCACCGGCAGGCAAGGCCCCGGCCAGTAATCCCCCGGCCGCCTCCGGATGCTCGGCGATGCGCGCATGCGATTCGGTCATGCTGGTCTCTCCCGAGACTGGAGGGATGAGGGATGCGGGATGAAAGCTGAGGGGTGAGGGTTTGATCGCCGGCCCGCCGGCGTTCCGGCTGGCGCTGGGTTGCAGGATCCGGTAGGTCTCTGCAAAAACATAGGTTAGCCAACCGCCTTGACAAGTCTTATGTTCGGGTAGGTTGTGGTGCCGCTCATGCCTGAAGAAAAGGCCCCGTCCATGCGGCTGTGCGAATCGCACATGCATGCTGAGAACCGCATCCGCGTCGAGCCGGCCTGGCGAGATGCCCTGGTTCTGGGCTCCGGCGTGGGCGCCCCGCCCGGGGTTCGCGGTCAACGATGGCGGCTGGTGGCACTGGGGGCGGACTCGGAGCGGCACGAGCTGAACTGGGGGTAGGTTGCATGAGCAACACCGGCATGACGCAGCGCTGCTGGGAGCACGACTACTGTGCGCCGTGCTTCTACATGATCACCGTCGTAACCAAACCACGGCGGGAGTGTTTGAGTGCCTTGGGAAATCCGGGAGCAGGGGCTGCTCCCGGAACCGGACCCGCGGCAGGGGCTGCTCCCGGAACCGGACCCGCGGCAGGGGCTGCTCCCGGAACCGGACCCGCGGCAGGGGCGTGTTTGCAGCTCTCGCCGATGGGAGAGGTGGTTCTTGAGGTGTGGCGGCGGACTTCGGCCGTCTACCCCGGTGTCGAGGCCTGCGAGTGTGTGGTGATGCCTGACCACTTTCACGGTATTCTGTGGGTGAAGGAGCGGCTGGCCAGGCCCATGGGGCACATCGTGAAGGCGTTCAAGCGGGTGAGCGAACAGGAGTGCAGGAGCAAGGGGCTGCTCCTGCCACCGAACCCCGGTTCGGTTCCGGCG
Organism: Lentisphaerae bacterium ADurb.BinA184; assembly: GCA_002068325.1. Classification (GTDB taxonomy): domain Bacteria; phylum Verrucomicrobiota; class Lentisphaeria; order Oligosphaerales; family MVZH01; genus MVZH01. Next base: position 10,870 of record MVZH01000097.1, read on the forward strand.
GCAGCCCCTGCCGCCGGATTGCCAGCCCCTGCCGCCGGATTGTGGCAGCCCGGCTTCCAGGACAGCATCCTCCTGCACCGCGGCCAGCTCCACGCCATGGCCGCCTACATCGCAGACAACCCCCGCCGTCTGGCCGCGAAGCGCGCGAACCCGGCTCTCTTCACGGTTGTGGCCCGCGAAGCCGTCCTCCCGGGCAGGACTTGCGCGGCCATCGGCAACCGCTTTCTCCTACGGCACCCGCTGAAACGCCAGATCCAAGTTTCGCGCCACATTTCCCCCGCCGAGCTGGCCGCCTTGCAGGAGGAGCTGCTGTACGCCGCCGCGCACGGCGCCGCGCTGGTTTCCCCCTGCATCAGCCCCGGCGAGAAGGCCATTGCCCGCGCCGCCCTCGAGGCCGGACGCCCTCTCATCGTGCTTCTCGCCAACGGTTTCGCGCCGCACTACAAGCCGCCGGGCCGTTATTTCGACGCCTGCTCCGCCGGCCGTCTGCTGATGCTTGCCCCCTTTCCCTACCAGCGTCAGCGCCAGCCCCTCACCCGCGCGCAGTGCCTCGAACTGAACGCCTGGGCGCGAACCATTTCTCACGCGACGAAGAGCTGATCGCCCGCGCCGACCTGCTCCGCGAAACCCTGGCCCTGGCCAAGGACTACCCACAGACCGCCGGCACCTTCCCGTTCTGCTTCAGCGACCACCGCGACCCCTCGAAAGTGCACAACGGCTACTGGAACGAGCTGAACCTCAAGGGACTCGTGGACTACCGGCACAACAGGAAGCTGGCGTTTGCCGCCGTCGCCGGCGGGTACCGGGCGAGCAATGAACCCGGGAGCGGGGGCCGCTCCCGGAACCGGACCCGGGACAGCGGGGGCCGCTCCCGAAACCGGACCCGGGACAGCGGGGGCCGCTCCCGAAACCGGACCCGGGACAGCGGGGGCCGCTCCCGGAACCGGACCGGGCGGCAGCCCCTGACGGGGGTCCGGTTCCGGCGGCAGCCCCTGCCGCCGGCCCTATCTCCAACCTCGACCGCGTGCCCGCACCGCCCGGCAAGCCGCCCGGGGGAGACGTAACCCTCGTGCCGGCCGCGCCGCTGCGCTGTGCATCGCCCGCCGGGCCGCCGAAAGCCTCGAACTTGACGCCGCCGAAGCTGTCGGACGCCGTGAGGTAGACCGCCACCCGGCCGCCGCCGCCGGCAGGCAGGCGGAGGTCCGCTCTCCATCGCGGGAGGCAGGTGTCGTCCGCGAGGGTTCCGCAAGCACGGCTTGCAGACAGCCCGGCTTGACGCCATGCCCCTTCGGAACGCGTTCCGGCCTCCCTGACATGGCCCGCAACTGCCACGGTTCGGACTACCGTACCCGAAGGAGGCGGGAAGCGCAAGCCGGGCGCGCGCCGCTTTCCGCACTATGGTACCCGGCGGGCGACGAGGCCGGCCGCGGGCCTGGACAGCGGCCGCGCCGACACCGTCCACGCCGACGGCAAACTCTGCTTCCGCCCTTCCTGCAACCTGATCCGCGACCTGCCGCCGCGAGTTCGGCGGACGCCCGTGCGGCGCGGCCATCGCGGGCCAGCGGGCCGCCACCTGAAGGGTCGGGAGGGCGCACGGCATCGCGAGCCAAGGCCGCGGCCGACCGAAGGACAATGGAGAGACGCCGATGAACGACCCGGCTGCCGATCTGTCATCCTGGATCGCCCCGCAGCCCGCGCCGCCGGAACTGGCCGGCCTGGTGCGGCGTTTCCGCGAGAAGCTCATGGCGGATCCGTACCGGCCCGGCTACCACTTCGCCATCCCCGAGGGTGAGGGGTACCCCGGCGACCCGAACGCCGCCTTCTACGCCGCCGGGCGCTACCACCTGATGTACCTCTACCGGCGCGCCGGCGAAGGCTTCGCCTGGGGGCATGTGTCCAGCGCCGACCTCCTGCACTGGCGACACCACCCCGACGCCCTGCGCCCCGGACAGGGCGACGAGGGCATCTTCAGCGGCGGCGTCCACGTCGCGGCGGATGGACGCGCCACGGCCGCCTACTGGGCGCTCGGGAAGGGCCGCGGCATCGGGCTGGCCTTCGCCGACGGGCCGGACTACGACATGTGGACCAAGAGCCCCCACAACCCCGCCATCCCTTCGACCGAGGACGGCATCACCACCGTGCCGGCCCCCGACGGCCGCCCCACCACCGTCGGCTGCGTCGATCCCTCGAACCTGTGGCGCGAGAACGGACGCTGGTACGTCGCCCTCGGCAACCTCTGCCTGCTCAACAAAGTCGGCCGCGGCGACAACGCCCGCCCCGAGGACCAGGGGGACCGCCTCTACCTCTTCGCCTCCGACGACCTGCGCACGTGGGAATACCGCGGCCTGCTCTACGAGGGCGACCGCCGCTGGACCGACGCCTCCGAGGACTGCATGTGCCCCAGCCTCTTCCCGCTGCCGCGCGCCGCGGCCGGCGGCCCCCCCAGCGGCCAGCACCTTCTGCTGTTCATCGCCCACAACAAGGGCTGCCAGTACTACATCGGCGAATACGCGGCGGAGCGCTTCACCCCGCGCGTCCACGGCCGCATGAGCCGCATCGACAACGCCTTCTTCGCGCCGGAGGCCATGATGGACGCCAAGGGCCGTCAGATCATGTGGGCCTGGATCTTCGACGGCCGGCCCCAGGACAGGCAGCGCGCCTCCGGATGGACCGGCGTCTACGGCCTGCCCCGTTCGCTGTGGCTGGGGGCGGACGGCGCCCTGCGCCTGGCCCCGGTCGAGGAGCTGGCCCGCCTGCGGCTGCCGCCGGGAACCCCGTTCGCCCGCCAGGAGATCGCCGCCGGCCGGCCCGTGGCGCTCGATGCGCCGGCGCGCGACCTTGTCGAGATCGAACTCGTGCTGCGCCCCGGCAACGCGGCGCGCTGCGGGCTGCACGTGATGGTCTCGGCCAACGAACGCACGACCGTGTTCTGGGATCGCGACGCGGCGGCCCTCGGCATCGACACCACACCGTCCTCAACCGACTCCGGGGTCAAGGCGGTCGAGACCCTGCCGCTCGCCCTGGCCGCCGGCGAGGATCTGGCCCTACGGGTCTTTCTCGACCGCGGGATTGTCGAGGTGTTCGCCAACGACCGTCAGGCGGTCGCCCGCGCCGTCTATCCCGTTGAGCAAGGCCACGGCGTGTGCCTGTTCGCCGAGGGCGGGGGCGCCGAGCTGCTGCGCGGAACGGCCTGGGAACTGGCACCGTCCAACCCGTTTTGAGCGCCGTTCGCCACGGCGTGCAGGCCGCCCCCTCCCCCAACCCTCAGACGGCCAGGCGAACCAGCTCCTCGGGGATCGCCGGAGTCGCCCCGGCCTGGGTGCAGACAAAGGCCGCCAGCCGGCTGGCCAAGTCGTGCGTGCGCTCAAGGTCGAAGCCGCGCAACATCCCCACCACAACCGCGGCCGTGAACGCATCGCCGGCGCCCACCGTGTCGACGACACTGACCTTGATCCCCGGGTGACGCGACACCCGGTCGCCCGCCAGCAGGAGACTGCCCCGCACCCCGCGCGTCAGGGCAAGCCCGCGCAGGCGGAAACTCTCAACCAGGCGCCGCGCGACGGTCTCCTCATCGCCGCCGGGCAGCCCGAGCAGCCCGCGCAACACCGGCAGCTCCTCGTCGTTGAGCTTGAGCAGGTCGGTCCGCGCCACCAGCGTGCGCACGGTCTCCGCATCGTAGTAGTGCTGGCGCAGATTGATGTCGAAGATGCGCAAGGCCGCGGCCGGGGCGGCGTCAAGTGCGGCACAGACCGCCCGCCGCGACAGTGGCTC